>DATHHM010000139.1:0-31268 GCA_035317145.1 Xanthobacteraceae bacterium
GGAACGGCTCAAAGGCCGCGACGGCAAGAAGCTGCATCCGACGCAAAAGCCGGAAGCGCTGCTGGCACGGGTGATCCTGGCGGCGTCGCGGCCCGACGACCTGGTGCTCGACCCGTTCTGCGGCACCGGCACCACCGGCGCGGTGGCGCAGCGCCTGCGCCGGCGCTTCATCGGTTTTGAGCGCGAGCGGGAATACGCCGCGGCGGCGGAAAAACGCATCGCCGCGACCGAACCGATGCCCGAGCCTTCACTCGCGACCTTCATGACCGCGCGCGAAGCGCCGCGCGTGCCGTTTGCCGTGCTGATCGAGCGCGGCATGATCTCGCCCGGCATAAAACTCACCGACGCCAAGCGCCGACACCGCGCGCTGGTTCGTGCCGACGGCGCGGTGTCCCTTGACGGAGCGGTCGGCTCGATCCACCGCATCGGCGCGCTGGCGCAAGGGCTGGAAGCCTGCAACGGCTGGACCTTTTGGCACATTGAGACGCCGAAGGGCTTGACGGTGATCGACACGCTGCGCGCGCAGGTGCGCTCGGAAATGTCGGAAGCCGCCGAGTAAAGCGGCCTGCTACGCCGCCGGTATCACTTCAACGAGCAGTTCGAGTGCGCGTTTGGCGAACGCATCCATATTCGCCAGCCGCTCGGCGCTGCCGGTGCGCAGTGTGATCGCGCGCTCGGCAAGACCGGCCTGAGCAGCACCCGCAACCGCAATACAGGTGTGACCGGCCGGGTCGCCGTAACGATTGCCAGTCGGTCCCGTGGCGCCGGTTTCGCCAAAACCCCAGACCGCGCCGTGACGCTCGCGCACGCGCCGCGCCAGCAGCAGCGCATAGGCTTCCGTTGCCGGTCGCAAGCCCTGCATCTCGGCGTCGCCGATGCCGAGCAGAGCCGCGCGTGACGCCTTGGTGTAGACCACCGCGCCGCCGAGAAAGTAGGCCGAGGCGCCCGGCACCGCCAGCAAGGCAGCGGAGACAAGGCCGCCGGTCGAAGATTCGGCAATGGCAATAGTCTCGCGGCGCGCGATCAGGCGCTGCGCGATGGTTTCCGCCAGCGGCAACAGTGCTTTCATAGATCGCCCCTCCCGATTTGGCAGAGCACGCGATAGACGCAGATATCGGTGCCTCGAAATTGTTTAGCCAACTGCACACCGATGACTTCCGCGTGCTCCTGGTAGAGCGTGTCGATCAACAGCGCGCCGGCAATCTTCTTGTCGCCGCCGCGCAATTTTTCTTCCATCGATACCGGCATTCCGGCGGCATCGAGCGCGATCCAGATTTCACCGCCGGCCACAGCCGTGTCGGCGCAAAATTTTTCCAGCACGCCCGACAGCGCCGTCTCGTCTGGTGTCTGGTTGAACCGGGCGGCGACGGTGAAGGCGCCTCGAAAACTGCCGCGCCGGACCGTGCGCCGGCACGCCGTGCGGTTCATGTTGACGAAGACCTCCGACATGATGGTGCGTGTCATCGGCGTCGGATGGTCGAGCCGTTCCAGATAAGGCTTTGAGGTGAGCACCTCGGGCGTTTCGACCATATAGAAATTGAAATAGCCCGGCGTGCCGGCAATCGCCTTGTGGCGGCGGCCGAACAAAAAACCCGGCACGGCGAGCCGCTCGATGAGATGCTCGCCCTGGAACCAGGCTTCGAAGTCCGCCTCGCGCCCCGGACGGCAGTCGTTGAAGATCGCGAGTATGCCCGGCTGCAAGCTCATCGCGCGGCGACGACCATGATCTCGACCACGTAGTCGGGCGAGGCGAGCTTGGCCTCAACGGTGGCGCGCGCCGGCGTGTTGCCGGGCGACACCCAGGCATCCCAGACCGCGTTCATCTCGGCGAATTTCGCCATGTCGGTGATCCAGATATTGGCGGAGAGCAGCTTGCTCTTGTCGGTGCCGGCCTGGGCCAAAAAGCCGTCGATCTGCGCAAGGATGCTTTTGGTCTGCTCGCCCATGCTCTTGCCCTTGGGCGCGTCGGCGACGATGCCGGCAAGATAGACGGTATTGCCGTTGACCACGGCCTTGCTCATGCGCGGCCCGGTATCGAAACGTTGGATTGTCATGGCGTTTCCTTTCGCGGTTTATTTTCGCAGGCTTTCAATCTCACGCCAGCGCGTGCGCGACAACCTTGCGCATGACGCTCGGCAAAGCTTCGCCGGCAAGCGACGCCAGCGCGACCCAGCGCGTGCCTGATGGCGCCGGCGTGCGCGCCGGAACGTCGGCTGCGTAAACCGAGAGCTCCAACGGAAAGTGCGTGAACACGTGGCGCACCACGCCGGCGACCTTACGCCAAGCTACCCGCTTTTGCATTTTCGTCGACGCAAAACGCGGCGCGCCTGTGTGCGCTTTGTCTTCGTCGAAATCGTGATGCCATTCCGTCGTCGGCACTTCGGTCATGGCGCCAAGGAGCCCTTTCGCCGGTCGCGTGCGCACCAACACCATACCGTCGGCGCGGCGCACGACAAAAGCCGCGCCGCGGCGCAGCGCACCTTCGCGTTTCGGTGTGCGGTACGGAAACAACTCAGCTTCGCCTCGCGCATACGCGGCGCAGCTTTCGTTCCACGGGCACAGCGCGCAGGCGGGATTCTTCGGCGTGCAGATGGTCGAGCCGAGATCCATCATGGCTTGGGCGAAATCGCCGGCGCGGTGTTGCGGCGTCAGGCCGCCGGCGAGCCGGCGGATCTCCGGCTTGGCCGCGGGCAGCGGCGCCGTGACCGCGTAAAGCCGCGCGATCACGCGCTCGATGTTGCCGTCGACCGGTGACGCGGGCAGATCGAACGCGATCGCCGCGATGGCGGCGGCGGTGTAATCGCCGATGCCGGGCAGTGCGCGCAGTTCCGCTTCACTCGCCGGGAATTTGCCGCCGTGCCGCTCGACCACGGCGCCGGCACAGGCGTGCAGGTTTCGGGCGCGGGCGTAATAGCCGAGCCCGGCCCAGGCTTTGAGCACGTCATCGAGCGGGGCGGCCGCGAGCGCGCCGACGTCGTCCCAGCGCTGCAGGAAGCGGGTGTAATAGGGCGCGACCGCCTTGACCGTGGTCTGCTGCAGCATGATCTCGGAGAGCCAGACCCGGTAAGGATCGGTGCGCTCGCCGGGCGGCGCGCGCCACGGCAGCTTGCGGCGATGGCGGTCGTACCAGGCCAGCAAGGCGGTGGGTTGCGGGCATGACTCGGCCATGCGGCGCTTGCCGCGCTGTCGCGCCACGGGCTTGGCTGCTACGGTTGCTGCTGAGGTCATCGCCAAAGGTTCCGGCCGAGGGATGACAGAGCACCGCATCATGAACAAGCCCTCCCGCTCCTTCGCCAAGCCGCTGCGCGACCTCGTCGCCAAAGCCGTGGGCGAGACCTTCAAGAAGCAGGGCTTTGCCTCGGCGGAGCTGGTGACACGCTGGACCGAGATCGTCGGCGCCGACATTGCCGCGCGCAGCGAGCCGATCAAAATCCAATGGCAGCGCCCAGCCGATGGCGAGGAGCGCGAGCCCGGCACCTTGGTGCTGCGGGTCGAGGGCCCTGCGGCAATCGAGATTCAGCATTCCACCAATGTGATCTGCGAACGGGTCAACCAGTTCCTCGGCTGGCGCGCCATCGCCCGCGTCGCGTTGCGCCAAGCGCCGCTGCGGCGCGCGGCGCGTAAACCAGTAAAGACCGGCGATCCGGCCGCGGTCGCGCGCCTTGCCGCGAGCTTGCCGGACATCGCCGACGACGATTTAAGGCAGGCGCTGGCCCGGCTGGGCGCGGCCGTCAAACGCGGCTGACGCGCGCGGTCTGCATCAAGCGACCGTGACCGCCGTGCCCTTGGCGCCATGGCGTGCTAATGCCACATTCTTGCGGCAGAAATCATAGGTTGCCGGACCAATCCCATCGTCGAAACCAGGAGCATTCCGTGTCGTTCACTCGTCGCGAATTATTGACCACCGGTGCGGCGCTCGCGCTCGGCACGGCCGCAGTCTCGGCAGGCGTCCTGCCGCCCTTCACCACGCTCGCTTTTGCCGCGGACGCCAATCCTTCGCCCGAGGATTTGGCCCATGCCGGACCGGCCGGCGACGTCATGATCGGTTCCGACAAAGCGCCGGTGACCGTCATCGAATACGCCTCGATGACGTGCCCGCACTGCGCGCATTTCGAGGAGACGACGCTGCCGGAATTGAAGAAGCGCTACATCGACACCGGCAAGGTGCGCTACGTGATGCGCGAGTTCCCGCTCGACGCGCTGGCCGCGGCCGGCTTCATGCTGGCGCGCTGCGCCGGCCCGGACAAATACGAGTCGGTGGTCGAAACGCTGTTCGCCAAACAGGCCGATTGGGCCGTGCAGAATCCGATCGCACCGCTGATGGCGATCGCCAAGCAGTTCGGCTTCACCGAGGAATCCTTCAACGCCTGCCTGGCGAATCAAAAGGTGCTCGACGACATCCAGGCGGTGCGCGACCACGCCGTGAACAAGCTCAGCGTCAATTCCACGCCGACCTTTTTCATCAACGGCAAGCGCCTGGTCGGCGACCTGTCGATCGAGGTCATGGCCAAGGAGATCGACCCCTATCTCAAGGAAGGATAAGGGTTTTTTGCCGTTGGCCGGACTCGCCGGCCGGCCTTCGCGGCGGCGCCGGCGGCGCCCCGCAGCCAGCGAAGGTCTGGATAACGCCACCGCGCTGTTGCGCTTCGACTCATGACGATTCATTCTCCGCGCCAATGCGGCAGGATTCCCGCGCCACAAGGCGCGAGCCCATAACGATTCCCTTCGCGGCCGCACCAAGGGGATGGAAATAACACCGGCATGAAGCTCACGCGGCTGCGCCTGATCGGCTTCAAGTCCTTCGTCGAACCGACCGACTTTGTGATCGAACCCGGGCTGACCGGCGTCGTCGGTCCGAACGGCTGCGGCAAATCCAATCTGGTCGAGGCCGTGCGCTGGGTCATGGGGGAAGCCTCCTACAAGGCCATGCGCGGGTCCGAGATGGACGACGTGATCTTTTCCGGCAACACCGAGCGGCCGGCGCGCAACCACGCCGAAGTGGCGGTGTCGATCGACAACGGCGACCGCAAGGCGCCCGCCGCCTTCAACGATTCCGAAACGCTGGAAGTGTCGCGCCGCATCATGCGCGAGCAGGGCTCGACCTTTCGCGTCAACGGCCGCGAAGTGCGCGCCCGCGATGTCGCCATCCTGTTTGCCGACGCCTCGACCGGCTCGCGCTCGCCGGCGCTGGTCCATCAGGGCCGCATCGGCGAAATCATCCAGGCGCGGCCCGACCAGCGCCGCCGCGTGCTGGAAGAGGCCGCCGGCATTTCCGGCCTGCACGCGCGCCGCCATGAGGCGGAGCTCCGCCTCAGGGCCGCCGAGCACAATCTGTCCAGGGTCGAAGACGTCATCGGCCAACTCGCGGCGCAGGTCGCTTCGCTGAAAACCCAAGCCCGCCAGGCGGTGCGCTACCGCAATATTTCCGGCCAGGTGCGCCGCACCGAGGCGCTGTTGTTTCACCTGCGCTGGCTCGCCGCGCAGACCGAAGTCGGCGAGGCGGAGCACACCAAGGATGAAGCGGTCCGCGTCGTCGCCGCGCGCACCAGCGAACAGACTTTGGCCAATACGCGCCAGACCGAGGTCGCGGCCGGCCTGCCGGCCTTGCGCGAGGCCGAGGCCAGGGCGGCCGCTGCGTTGCAGCGGCTCATCATCGCGCGTGAGACGCTGGAGCGCGAGGAAGCCCGCGCCAAGGAGCGCATCGAGGAGCTCGACCGCCGGCTCGAGCAATTTGCCGCCGATCTTTCGCGCGAGCGAAAACTCGCAGCCGACGCCGAAACGGCGCTGCATCGGCTGGATCTCGAGGAGACCGCGCTCACCGCCGAAGCCCATGCCAGCGCCGAGCGCCTGACCGGCGTCAACACCCGCGTTGCCAACGCCGACGCCGCGCTTTCGGCGTCCGAAAAATCCTTCGCCGAGCTGACCGGCGCGCTGGCCGATCTGGCGGCGCGGCGCAATCAACTACAGGCAGCGCTGGCCGATCACGAACAGCGCAGTGCGCGGCTCCACGCCGAGCTTGCCAATATCGAGGCCGGCCTGATCGCGACCGGCAGCGGCGAGCCTGATCTGGCGACGCTGGGCAATGCGCTCGCCGCCGCGCAGGCCACGCTCGCCGAGGCCGAAACCGCCGCGCGCGGCGCCGAAGTCGCGCATACCCAGGCCCGCACCGCGATCGACGCCACGCGCGAGCCGCTCGCCACAGCCGAGCGCGGCGTGCAGCGGCTGGAAACCGAGGCAAAGACCATCGGCAAGCTGTTCGCGGTCGAGAGCCAGAATCTTTGGCCGCCGGTCGCCGACTCTCTGGTCGTCGACAACGGTTTCGAGAAGGCGCTCGGCGCCGTGCTCGGCGACGATCTCGATGCACCGCTCGATGACTCGGCGCCGATGCATTGGGCCGGCGCGACCGTCGATCCGTCCGATCCACAACTCCCCGACGGCGTCACGGCGCTGGCGCAATACGTCAAGGCGCCGGCGCAACTCGCCCGCCGTTTGGCGCAGATCGGCGTCGTCGACCGCGCCGCCGGAGCGCAGCTTGCGGCGCTGTTAAAACCCGGCCAGCGGCTGGTGTCGCGTGAAGGCGACTATTGGCGCTGGGACGGTTTTGCCGCCGCGGCCCATGCGCCGACCGGCGCGGCGCGAAGGTTGGCCGAACGCGGCCGGCTCCAGGCGATCGAAGGCGAGATCGAGATCGCCCGCGCCGATGTCGCGGCGAAGCGCCAAACACTCGAACTCGCCGAGGCCGCGGTCACGGCCGCGGCCGCTGCCGAAGTGCAAGCACGCATGCACTGGCGCGATGCGCAGCACCTGACCGATAACGCCCGCGAAGAACACACCGCGGCCGAACGCGAGATCGCCCGCAATGCGGCGCGCATTTCGGCGCTCAAGGAAGCCCGCGTGCGGATCAGCGCCGGCTGCGACGAAGCGCTCGCCGGCCAGCGCGAAGCGACGGCGGCGCTTGCCGCCTTGCCGGTGACCGCCGATCTCGAAGCAAAACTTGCCGCAATCAACGACGTCATCGCCACGGACCGCGGCGCGCTCGCCGAAGTCCGCGTCGAGGCCCAGGCGATCATGCGCGAAGCCGAGCTGGCCAGCCGCCGGCTGCAGGCCATTACCGAGGAACGGCAGGCCTGGAACGAGCGCAAGGACAACGCCGAGACTCAGATCGCGACCATCGGCCAACGGGTCGAGGAAGCCTCCGGCGAGCGCGCCGAATTGGCGAGCGCGCCGGAAAAATTCGCTTCCCAGCGCCAGGCGCTGATCGGCGAGATCGAGACCGCCACCGCCGCGCGCCGCGCCGACGCCGACAGGCTCGCCGCCGCCGAGAACGACCTTGCGGAAGCCGACAAGGTCGCACGCACGGCGCTTGAAGCGGTCGGCGAAGCGCGCGCCGAAGCCGCCCGCGGCGAGGAACGCTGCGACGCTGCAAAACGCAGGCTCGCCGATCTCGCCCACGAAGTGCGCGAGCGGCTCGAAGTCGAGCCGGACGGTGCCGCCGAGCTTGCCGAGATCAAACCCGGCGCCGAGCTGCCGTCGGTCGCCGACGTCGAAGGCAGGCTCGAGCGCATCCACCGCGAGCGCGAGCGCCTCGGCGCGGTCAATCTGCTTGCCGAGCAGGAATTGCGCGAGGTCGAGGAGCAGCACGTCAAGCTCGCCAGCGAGCGCGACGATCTTGTCGAAGCGATCCGCCGGCTGCGCCAGGGCGTGCTCAGCCTCAACAGCGAGGCGCGCGAGCGCCTGCTCTCCTCGTTCACCATCGTCAACGAGAACTTCAAAAAACTGTTCGGCGAATTGTTCGGCGGCGGCAATGCCGAGCTGCAGCTCATCGAGAGCGAAGACCCGCTCGAAGCCGGCCTCGAAATCATGGCCAAGCCGCCGGGCAAGAAGCCGACCACGCTGTCGCTGCTTTCCGGCGGCGAGCAGGCGCTCACCGCGCTGGCGCTGATCTTCGCCGTGTTCCTGACCAATCCGGCACCGATCTGCGTGCTCGACGAGGTCGACGCGCCGCTCGACGACTACAACGTCGAGCGCTTCTGCGATTTGCTCGACGAGATGACGCGCTCGACCGATACCCGCTTCATCATCATCACCCACAATCCGATCACCATGGCACGCATGAACCGCCTCTACGGCGTCACCATGGCGGAGCGCGGCGTGTCGCAGCTGGTCTCGGTGGATCTCGAGGGCGCGGTGAAGCTGCGCGAGGCGAGCTAAAACGCGGTCTCATCAACGCGCCCGTATTCACTCGGGAACAGACTCTGTACGCACAAGGGCTGCCGTGCAGGATCGATTCTGCTGGCCTTCCGGCATCGTCCAGGCTTGCGTTCCCGTGAGCGTGCCGCTCTTCTCGGTGAGCACGCCTGTGTAGTTGCCCTGGTAGCTTGAGCCGCCGGCCTTCCAATTCGAGCTCAGCTTAATCGTGCCGTCGCCCGCAACAGTGCCGGTGGCGATCTCGCTGCCGACCACGAACGTCCCTTTGAGATTGAATATCGGACGAGCGGCGACCGCGCTTGCGCCGGTGATAATGACATCGAAAGGGGCTCGCAACATGAATTGCGCCGTCTTTAATTTTTCGCAAACGATCCCGCCGCGATATGCACCATCAAACCCGGCCGCAGCCGGATAGGACATCGCAGCGAATATGAGAATCGCCGCGCCCATGGCTTCAAACACTTTCCGCAGCATCAACGCCTCCTTTGTCTTACCCTTGCCGACTGCCGGAAGCCGCCAGCTGAGGCGGCCCCCACCAAGCCATTGCATGGTCGCAGGAACTCAATGTCCCACGCACACGCACGACTTCGATCGGCGGTCCCATTCCGTCGTGCAATGATTGACCGTGCCGAATTGCTTGCACTCCTTGCTGCCCGGTTCCGTCGCATACGAGGGTCGAGCGATCGCGAGGACGCAAAGCACCAACGCGAAAAATCCAAAAATTCGGAACGTCATGACGCTCTCCGTGGCTGCTGCAAAAATTCGATCGAGTCGTCGGATCGCGGCGGCGTCTCGTGGTGGGCACGCCGGTGCTGCGCCGGTGTCCCGCGTCGAGACGCGGTTTCGATTCCGCGCATCGATCGCACAGCCGCGGTCAAAGCGGCGTCATCGCCGCGTCAAAGCGAATCGTTCGGCAGATGAGGCACTTAGCGGATGTGCCGAGCCGTTGACCCGAGCTTTTTTTCTGTGGTTGGTGTGCGCCGGGCAACAATGCTAAAATTGCATGGTCGGTCATGGCGAGGGATCGATGTCCAAATTGAGCCACGTCGCGCTGCAGCTGCTGGGGCCGTTCGCAATCGAGGCGAATGTCGGCCGACCGGTTGCCATTGCGGTTCGATCCAGAAAGGCCCGGGCGCTGCTCGCCTATTTGGCGATGCAACCGGACTACCAGGCAAGGCGCGAGGAACTCGCGACGTTGTTGTGGGGGGCCTGTCCTGACAAGCAGGCGCGTCACAGTCTGCGGCAATGCCTCATTGCGCTACGCCAGGATCTGAGCGTCGCTTCGGAAATCCTGGTACTCGATCGGGAAGCGATTGGGCTGCACGCTCAGTCGGTATCCGTGGATGCGCGCAGTTTTATCGCACTCGCTCGCTCGACCGAGCCGGACGCGCCCAGCCAGGCCGCGCAGCTATGGCATGGAGCGTTTCTGCCGGACCTGACTTTGGACATCGAGGAGTTCGACACTTGGCATCGCCAGCAGGCTGACCAGCTTGCCGCGGCGGCGGGCGACGTCTTCGCGACGCTGTGGCGAAACGCCGATGCAAATGGCGACAGCGAGGGGGCCATTGCGGCGGCCGAACGCTTGATTGCACTGGAACCGACGCGCGAGGATCGGCAGCGGATCGCGCTGACGCTCTTTGCCCGGCACAAAGGCCGCGACGCGGCGCTGAGCCGGGCAAAAATGCTCACCGATCTGTTACGCAGCGAACTGGACGTTGCTCCCGAACCCGCAACGCGCGCGCTGATCGACGCGATCAAGCGTGGCGATTTCGAGCCCGCGCCCGCAGCCAACCGCGAGCGATCTCCGGCCGAGAACCTCGCCAGCCCGGTCGGCGTGCCGGGCATCAAGCCGGTTTCGCCGGCAGCGTCCGAGCGCGGGGAGTCTTCAGTTGCGGCAGCGTCCGAGCTTTCTCTCGCATCGGCGCCCAAAAATGTGGTCCGGACGACCCGGCCGTCTTGGCGCCGCCAACCGCGCGCCGCCGCTTCGATTGCCGCGGGAATTCTCGCAATTGGCGCGATGGCCGCGTTCGGGCTGGTCTACGGCCTGAAATTGTCACCGGCGATGACCAATCAGCAGTCCGGCCACGTCCTTGCGGTCCTGCCCTTCGCCGCCGACACCCTCGGGCAACCGGACGACTCGGCATTCGCGCGGACGCTGACGCACGGACTGATCGGCTACCTCACCCGGTTCGGCGGCCTGCGCGTGATCTCGGAGCAGACATCGGACCTCTTCGGCGATCACAAGACCGACGTAAGCCGCCTGAAGACGGATTTCGGCGTGCAATACGCCATCATCGGTCACGTTCAGGGCAGCGACGCCACGCTGAAAATGGACTTTCAGCTGGTGGATACGGCAACCCGGACGAACGTCTGGTCCGGTCATCTGCAGCGCGAGCGCTCCGATCCGACCGCGATTGCCGATGAGGCGTCGCGCGGCATGGCACGGATGCTCGCAATCGAGATCGACCGTCTCGGCGTGCTGCGCGGACGCGCCAACCCAGTTTCTCAGCTCACCGTCGGCGAACTGGTGGCGCGGGGCTATGCGGAACTGCGGATGGGCACCATTCAAGAAAACCTGTCCGCGGCCATGATGCTGTTCGAAGAAGCTTTGCGGCGCAATCCGCAATATCAGCCCGCCGTCCTGGCCGTTGCCAGGGCGCGCATCATCGCGGCAATGAATTTTGTCGACATCGATGTCGCCTCCGACCTCAACGAGACCGAACGGGTTTTAAACGAGATATTGGACAAATCGCCGAATTCGATTTCAGCGCTCTACAGTATGGCGCTGTTGCAAAAGTACCGCGGCCATTACGCGGCGAGCCTGCGCTGGTTGAACCGCTGTCTCGAGCTCAACCCAAGTTTCCTTCCGGCGCAGGGCCAGGTGGGAGACGTCCTCATCAAAATGGGGCAACCGCAGCAGGGACTTGAGCAAATCCTGCAAACCATCCGCGCCGCGGCCCCCAACGATCCGACCACCGGCTACTGGTATCTTTTCGCCGCCGAGGCGGACCTCGAGCTTCGCCATGACCAGGCCGCCTTGGACTGGGCGCTGCGCGCCGACACGTTCATGCCGGGGTCACCTCTGGTCAAGGCATGGCTTGCATCGATCTATGCCACCATTGGCGACAAATCGAACGCCGCCAAATACGTTGCGGCCTTGACGAAAATGGCGCCGGGTCGCACGCAACTGTTCAAACAGCGAGCGACCAAAGATGCCGGCGATGACGACGACAGTCGGCGCCGGACGCGGATTTTTGACGGCCTGCGGCTCGCGCTCGGCGCGTCGCTGGGCTGAATCGCGATCGTCTCAGGGTGACTTCATCAACCCGGCAGCCTTGAGGGCGTTTGTAATCACGGTGCCGATATCGAAGTGTGAAGGGTCTGGAGTGCTCGCAGGCTCAAAGGCGGAAACGCGTTCTCGCTGCGAATCTTCCATTCCAACGACATTCAGCACGGCAGGGATTGGGACAAGGTTGCCTTCCGCTTGCGTCGTCACGATTTGATGGTCAGCAATCCCCCAGAATTTCGCGATGCGATAGGACGATGAAATACCCACGTCGAGGAGGAATGCTCCGGCCGCACCGCACTGATCACAGTCCTCTCCGACTTCAAGCGGTGTGCCGTGCGCCATATTTGGAATGGTATACGACTCGATCACTTCATCGCCTTCCACCCCACGCCATACCTGTCGCGGAAATTGATCGACGTTTTCTGTGAAGGAGGGCTCGATGGAAATTCCATGCAAGTCTGCCCACTGCTTCAATATCTCACGAGCGTTTGAAGGAGCTACAGTCGAGTCTGCACTGCCATGCCAGACCGATATACGAGGCCAGGATCCTTTATGCGGTGAAGCATTACGCACCAGATCGCCCCACGCACGAGCGGAGCGTGGCGGAGACTGAGCCATGCTTGCGAAAGCTTGTTGCACGTTGACCGCGGCTCCGTAAGGAAGGCCCGCGATAATTGCGCCACCGGCGAAGACATCGGGATAGGTCGCCAGCATAACGGATGTCATCGCTCCTCCTGCCGAGAGTCCGGTGACAAATACCCGACGGGCGTCGATTGGGTGATCGGCAACCATTTTGGCGATCATTTGCCGGATCGACAGAGCTTCACCGTGTCCGCGCTCGATATCGCCGGTCTGAAACCAATTGAAGCAACCGTTCGGGTTATTCGCACGCTGCTGCTCGGGAAAGAGAAGCGCAAAGCCGTACCGGTTCGCCAGCGTCGACCAGCCTGCGCCCTGATCGTATCCCGCCGCGGTTTGTGTGCATCCGTGCAACACCACGACAAGTGGCAACTCCCCAGATTGCTTTGGCGGCAGGTGTGTGAACATGCGCAACGCGCCAGGATTGGTGCCGAAGTTTTGGATTTCCCGAAGGTGGCTGTTTGCGAAGCCGCGTTGCCTCATAGCCGGCGGCACCGCCATGGCGCTCCTAAGTCTCTCCCACATTTGCTGCTGGCCAAGATGATTCTTCAACAATTTCAAGGTAATACCTCATCGGGGCTACGGACACGTCCCACCTGTCCGAAGTATGCTGCACTGCACAATGAGATAGTACCCGCCGTGGGGAGATCAAGTCCTCTCGCCCGCTGGCGGCGAATAACATCCGGGATGTGAAGCGGTCGCCTGGTTCGCCGCAATATGACCGCCAGGAAAAGCAGATTATTGGATATTTCGTATCTCTGCGTCGCCGTTGCCGGCCTTCACAGTGTCGCCGATACGTTTTCCCAATAATGCTCCGGCCAACGGGGAACCGTGCGAAATCGTACCCCGCGACGGATTTGCTTCATCTTCGCCAACGATACGGAAGGTCTGCTCTCGGCCATCATCGCGAAGAATAGTCACCGCGCTGCCGAAATGCACCTGCGTGGTGTCGTCCGAATTAAGAACGACGCGGGCCGTGGCGTGCCGTGCGTGCCAATATCGCAGATCGCGCGAAGCTGCCGCCATCGCGGAACGGTCATCGCCCGCTTGCGCAACGGCATAGGCGGCCCGCGCCGCGGCAAGAGCCGCATTTATCTGCGCCATTCCTTCAATTGTAACGTCATTCGGAAGCTCAGAAATCTGCCGATCGGGCAAATCCTCAAAGGATTCGACATCCTGTTCTTTGACGAACGCTCTGCTCATTTCTTATTTGCGGCTATTTTGACTTTTTGGCCGCCTGTTGCGCCACGTCTCGCAAGTCGGCTTCATCGTTGTGTGAGGAACCCAACGGCTTATCAAAGTTTGGCTCTGGTTGCTTGCCGCGGATGTCTTTGCCGGTACTTTTAGCCTTGTCAGCAACACCTTTCACTTTATGGTCCATTGTGCGCTCCTTGCCGCATTTCTCACCAGCACAACTCAAGAGAGGGGTGCGCAGTTCCTGCGATAAAATGTACCGCAATACTTTAATTTCCTCGCCAATAGCGCCGCTCAAGGCCGCATCGTCGTGGGCGAGCCGGACGTGCGCCTATGAGGACACGTCCTGTTTCAATTGCCCAGCCGGAACAGCCGCCGCGCGTTCTCGCGACCGATTTTCACCCGATCGTTTTCGCTGATCGGACAGGCATCGAACCAGTCGGCGGCGTGGTCGATGTTCTCGAACGGCCAGTCGGTCGAGAACATGATGCGGTCGGCGCCGATTTCGAGCATGGTGTTGTAGAGCGCCGGGGTGTGGAAATTGCCCGACGTGGTGACGTAGAAATTTTCGCGAAAATAATCGCTCAGCCGCTTCTTTGCCGGCCAGCTGTGCCGGTTCTCGATCCAGGCATTGGCATTGTCGACCCGCCACATCGCGAACGGCAGGTTCTCGCCCATATGGCCGAGGATGATTTGCAGCCGAGGATGGGCGTCGAACAGGCCCGACGCCATCAGGCGCAACGCATGCACCGCGGTCTCGTGGCCGAACGCCCAGATCGGGCCGAGCAGCCACGGATGGCCTTCGTAGATCTTGGCGTCGCGCGGCAGCGGGTTGCGCGGATGCAGATAGAACGGCACGTCGAGCTTTTCCGCCATGGCCCAGAACGGCCGGTATTGCGGCAGATCATAGTAGGCCGTGGTCTCGGCATTGGCGACTTGCGAGAAGCCGTTGACCAGCGCGCCGCGGAAACCGAGCTCCTTGACGCAGCGCTCCAGCTCGCGCGTCGCGCCGTCGGGGTCTTGCATGGCGAGCGCCGCCAAGCCCTGGAAGCGGTCCGACCGCTTGCGCACCTGCTCGGCGAGATAGTCGTTGGACCTGCGCGCGATGGCTGTGGCCTGTGCCGGATCGGGAATGGCCTGCACCGCCGGCGCGTTGAGCGACAACAGCATCATCTCGATGCCGTGCCGATCCATCTCGGCGATGCGCCGCTCCTGGATGTCCATGACCCGGTGCTTGACCTCTTGCCACACGCGCTCGGGAAAGTAGCCGTGGGAATCCTCCAGCGTTTCGGGAATGGCGAAATGCTCTTCGAGCGCGATCTTGCCTTGCACGGTCTTCCTCCCACGGCACGCCGACGGACGGCGGCATTAATCTTAACACGGCGTTCGGCGTCAACTTTTGCCCGCCGCTGCGCGCTTTGCCCTGTTGGCATGGTTCTGGCGAGACAGCGGTGTGACCGCCGCCGGTGTCTCAATTCGGGGCACTGTCGGAATACGCATCGGCAAGAAACCGACCAAGACCGCGACAGAGGCTATGAACACGCACCCGAGCTACACGCTGGCGTCGCGGCCGCAGACCGGCCGGTACCTGCGCGCGCGGGCGGTGCTGTTACGCGGCACGTTTGCCGCCACAATTTTCCTCACCGACATCGCCTTCATCGTCGCCATGGCCTGCCTGACCGGCATCGCTTATCACCTCGCCGCCTACGACAAGCCCGGCAACATCACCCTGTTCCTCCAGGTCGGCATTCTGGCGGCCAGCATCTTCGCCGTGTCCAACATGTATCGTGGCGAATACCGGCTGCCGAACTTTTGCACCTTCAAGCCCCATGGCGGCCGCATCATTCAGGTGTGGAACGTCACGGTGATCTGCCTGTTGATGGTCGGCTTCCTGGCGCAAAGCAGCGTCGAATATTCGCGCGCCTGGATCGTGCTGTTCTATGGCGCGACGCTTGTCGGCCTCGTCGCCTTGCGCTTCTTCATCGTGCAGGTCACCGCGCGCGCGCGTGCCGCCGGGCTGATTTCGGCGCAACGCATTTTTCTGATCGGCACCGGTGCCAACGTCAACGGCTTCGTCAACCGCTATGAGCCGTGGACCCATGGCATCAACATCGTCGGCTGCCGCTTCCTGACCCCGGTTGCCGGCACCGCCTCCGCCGAGGCGCGGCACGCCATGCTCGATCGCGATTTCGCCGAGGCCGTCGCCAGCGTGCGCAGCCTCGAGCCCGACGCCATCTTCCTCCTGCTGCCGTGGTCGCAGACCGAGACCATCGAACGCTGCGCCGAGACCTTCATGACGCTGCCGGTCGAGATCCACATCGGCCCCGAGCAGATCCTGCACAAGTTCGAAGAGGTAAAACTCTCGAAACTGGGGCCCGTGACCAGCCTGCAGCTGACGCGCCGGCCGCTGACGCGCACCGAGATCGCGCGCAAGCGGCTGTTCGACCTGGTCGTAGCAGCGGTCGCGCTCATTGCGCTCACGCCGCTGCTGATTGTCGTCGCCGCGCTGGTCTGGCTCGACAGCCCGGGGCCGGTGTTCTTCGTGCAGCGCCGCTACGGCTTCAATCAGCAGCCGTTCCGCATCATCAAATTTCGCACCATGCGCACGCTCGACGACGGCCCGGTGATCGCGCAGGCGACCCGCGACGATCCGCGGCTGACCCGGATCGGCCGTTTCCTGCGGCGCTGGAACATCGACGAGATTCCGCAGCTCTTCAACGTGCTCACCGGCGACATGTCGCTGGTCGGCCCGCGGCCGCACGCGCTGGCCCACGATCACGAATATGAGCAGCGCATCGCGCTCTACGCGCGCCGCCACAACGTCAAGCCCGGCATCACCGGCTGGGCGCAAATCCACGGCTGCCGCGGCGAGGTCGACACCGAGGAGAAAATGCAAAGGCGCCTCGAGCACGACCTGTTCTATATCGACAACTGGTCGCTCTGGCTCGATTTGCAGATCATCTTCCGCACCGTGCTGTCGCCGGCGGGTTATCGCAACGCGTATTGATGCCCGAGGTGCCATCCCTAGACCATGATCCGATCAAATTGAATCGGATCATGGTCTAGTTTTTTTCGTTGGAGCATGATCTTTTCGGAAAACCGGCATCCACTTTTCCGGATCATGCCCTAGAGGCCGCGGACCTTGTCATCGGGCCAGCCCGGGCCGCGGCCCACTCAGGATGGCGAATGAGCTTCGGTGAGAACGGAGCGGTGACTAGGCCGCGTAGTCACAACTTGTATCGCCCGCCGTTGCGATCGCGTCCGCTTAGCCTCCAAGAGCGAACGTCACCGAACACCATCCTCACGTCCGCTAAGGGCCAATAACAGACCTTGTCCCACGAGTTATTGACCGACCTATGATCCTCCGATTCCCAACGGCTTTGCTATTTCGTGTGCGCACTCAATGAAGAGTTGAGCCACCGGGCTGATCGTCCGATTTTTCAGAATGACGATCGCAACAGGGTACGGTTGAGTTGGGAGTTCGATCGGCAACGTCTTGAGCGACAGGCGTTTCGCATTGAAATGCATGAAGGAGGACTCGCCGAGTATCCCTAGGAATCGACCGTGTGCGAGCAGGCTGGTTGCCAGCTGGGCAGAGACGGCCGTCACGACTATACGCGGGACCGTCAACCCGCTAGCCCGGAAAGCATCGGCGAACTGAGATCCGGTGGCGTTGGTGTCGGGCGATGGCACACACCATGGCTCGTCAACTAAATCGGCGAGTGTGATTTTGCGCCGGCTAGCCCAGCGGCTTTGCAGACCTGCCACCACGCGCAAGCGGTCGTGGTAAAGAATCGTGGTTGTCAAATCCGCGTCGAGGAATGGCTTTGGCAACCGTCCAATCATCAGCTCGTCATGGCGCTCACGCAGTCGGTCGATCAGCGTTGCCGAGGTGGCTTGCTCCACATGAAAATCGATGCGGCGATGTTTGGAGGATAGCCGCTCGATGACGGCCGCTACGAATCCCGCCGCCATGATCTCGCTACATCCGATCCGTAATTGACCTGCAGTGGGATCGGCAAGAAACTCGATTTCACTCACGCTTGTTTTCAGATCATCAAAGATCGCGAGGCTCCGCTTGAGCAATGCGCGGCCATAGAGCGTCGGCTCGACGCCCTGTGGGGTACGATCAAAAAGACGCACGCCGAGCGCGTTTTCTAAGTCCGCGATCGTCTTCGACACGACCGGTTGTGAAATCGCGAGATGCTGAGCCGCCTTCGCCATACCGCCCCATTGCGCAACCGAGAGGAGGACCTCCAACTGTCGGAGTTTGAGCCGGCGGCTAGTGTGTGGTGAGCGTTGCATCGCCGCCCTCCTATCCAAAAAAACTATAGGGGTAGAGAGAAATAGAATTTTATTCTATAGCCAGAATGGACCAAGGTTCTAGTCGCGATTTGAGGTAACCGTCCCGGCCCCTTCAGCAGACGAACTCCTCGAGCAAGAGTGCTTCTCTATTTCAGAGGGAACAGCATCATGGCGTACGTACATCGTCACTTTTCTCAGATCGTTCGAACCGCGATAGCCGTCATCCTCATCATATCATACAGCCACGTTGCGTGGTCACAGACGACAAGAGCGATGAAGTTCGTTCTTCCTTTCAGCGCGGGCACCAGCATCGACACTCTGGCGCGCCTGCTGGCCGAGCAGATCGGCAGGACCAAAGGCCCGACGGCTGTGATCGAGAGCCGACCAGGCGCTGCCGGGGTTATCGCAACCGAAGCAGTAGCCGGCGCCGCACCTGATGGTAATACCCTGCTGATGACTCCGACTGCGTTCGTCCTCACGCCGCAACTGCGCAAGTTGAACTACGATCCGCTGACGAGCTTCGAGCCGGTTTGCTACCTCGTCAGCGTGCCGCTGGTTATCGCCGTCAATGCCGGCTCACCGTATCGCACGCTCGCCGATCTGCTCAACGCAGCACGCGCTAAGCCTGGGGACGTGACACTGGCATCTATTGGTCCTGGAAGCGCCAGCCAAGTTGCGTTCGAGATGCTCAAGCGAGCTGCCAATGTTGATATGACCTTCATCTCATATCCCGGAACACCTCCGGCAGTTAACGCCCTGCTGGGCAATCAGGTGACATCCGTGCTCGTCGGCTACACGGAGGTGTCCGAGCAACTCAACGCGGGCGCGCTGCGCGTGCTCGCCGTCGCGACGCGAACGCGGATTGTGGCGCTGCCCGAGGTGCCGACCGTCGCCGAATCCGGCTACCCGGGCTACGAGGCAGACATCTGGTACGGGGTGGTAGCGCCGGCAAAGACGCCGAAGGAAACAATCGCCCAACTCGCCGGCATGTTTACTGCAGCGATGCAGGCGCCCGAGGTCAAGGCGAAGCTTGTCGCCCAGGGGCTTTTTCCGGCCGTCATGTGCGGCGATGATTTCGGCGCCTTTCTTCGCAAACAATATGACGAATTCGGCCGCGTCATTCGCGAGGCCAACATCAAGGTGGAATGAGCCGCTCTCAAATCGGTCGCGCTTCGCCGAATGCTTCTTTTGCGGAATTCTGCAATGCACAAAATCGCGATACCCAAAGAAGCCGTTGACCGCGCTCTAAGGCTTCGCGAGTTCCTTCACATTTTCGGCGACTTCGATGCCTCGCGCACAGCGCATATCGTTGTCGATTTGCAGAATGGGTTCATGGCGCCGGGCCAACCGGCCGAGATTCCGCTAGCCCGCGAGATCATCCCAAACGTCAATCGTATCAGCACTGCGCTGCGTTCGGCAGGAGGATGCGTTGTCTACGTGCAGAACACTATCGATGCCACCACCAAAGAGACCTGGTCCACGTGGTACAGCCACATGTCTAGTGAGAAGCGCCGGGAGCTTTTGGCAGCGACGTTTACCGAGGGTAGCTATGGCCATTTGCTGTGGCCTGGTCTTGAGGTTCTGCCTGGTGATCTCAAGGTGAACAAGACCCGTTTCGGCGCATTCGTGCCCGGCTCTTCGGAACTGCACACCATCCTGCAAGCGCGCAACATCGACACAATCATCATCACTGGAACGGCCACCAATGTGTGCTGCGAATCTACCGCGCGTGATGCGATGATGATGAACTACAAGGTGATTTTTGTCTCAGATGGGACTGCAACCCATACCGATGAGGAGCACAACGCCACGCTCGGCAACATGGTTGCGCAGTTTGCCGACGTGATGAATACGAGCGAGGTGGTGGCTGGTCTGGCGAATAGCACAGGCCGGGCGGCGGAGTGATCACGTCCCCCTTCCGTCAGAGCATGATCGCAGACCGCTGTCATGAGCGATAACCGAAATACAACGCGGAGCTACCTGAGCAGACCCAACCGGCGTTGGTCCGGTATGGGGGGTCATTAGCGGATATTGTTCGCCATGAGTGCGCTGTCCACTTTGCCAAAAGCGGAGGTCGGCGACGCTTTTATGAAGTCCGCGACCTAGCCCGCCAGCGAGGCGATGGCGACGACCGCGCCGGCGGTGACCAGCGCCGTCGACAGCCAGAGCACGCCGATGAGGAGCCACACCGGACGCGGCTTGCCGCCGGTATTAGCCGGCGCCTTGGTCCAGGATTCCAGCGCCGGCTCGGCCCGGCGCAGCACGGCGGTCGCGGTTTCGATGTCGGCAACCTCGCGCGCCAGCTGATCGCGCACGGTTTGCGCCATCGCGTCTTCGGCAAATTCGCCTAAATCGTCCCGCGGCAGCGGCTCGCTTCGCGGCGGAGCGAGCGCGACGATGTCAGTGTCGGCAGACGATAGCGAGCTGACATATTGCTTCAGCATGGCGCGTACCTATGTGTCCGCCTTGGATTTACAACGACCGGACCGGCAGCGCGATAACCATTCGAAGCTAAGCTTAACGAAGCCGTTAACCCTCCTCTATCGGCGGCAGCCCGGCAACGGCTATGCTGTTGGTCAAGGCTGCGAAACCAGTCCACGGCGTCCCCAAGGAGCCCCCATCATGTCTTCGACCATAATCGTGCTTGCGGTGATCGTCGTTTTCGTTCTGTGGGCGGTCACGGTCTACAACGGCCTGGTTTCCATGCGGCAACGGGTCAACCAGGCCTTTGCCGACATCGACGTGCAGCTCAAGCAGCGGCACGATCTCGTTCCCAACCTGGTCGCGACGGTACAGGGCTACGCCGCGCACGAACGCGGCACGCTGGACGAAGTGGTCAAGGCGCGCAACGCGGCGGTTTCGGCGCAAGGGCCGGCGCAGCAGGCGGCGGCCGAAAACATGCTCTCCGGCGCGCTGCGGCAATTGTTCGCGCTCTCGGAATCCTATCCGGACCTCAAGGCATCGGCCAATTTCCAGCAATTGCAGGCGGAGCTGACGGATCTCGAGAACAAGATCGCCGCGTCCCGACGCTTCTTCAACAATGCGGTGCAGGAATACAATACCGGCATCCAGCGCTTCCCGGCCGCTTTGTTCGCCGCCTCGTTCGGTTTCTCGCAGAAGGAATATTTCGACCTCGGCGACGACCGCAAAGCCGTCACCGACGCGCCGCAGGTGAAATTCTAGAGCGCCGGTCAGCTGCGGTAATTGGCGATGGCCGCTTACGGGCTCTATAGCCATATCCAGTCGAACCGGCGGCGTTCGATCGCGCTGCTCATCGGGCTGTTCTTCCTCATCTACGTGCTGGTCTATGCCGGCGCGCTGACGGCGGAAGCGCTGTCGGTCGACGCCGACGTCAATACGCTCATGCAACTGGCGTGGAACGATCTTGTCCACGCCGCGCCATGGGCGACCATCGGCACCGCGCTGTGGGTGGTGATCGCCTATTACTTCCACCAAAACATGATCGACGCGCTGACCGGCGGCCGCGAAGTGACGCGCGCCGAGGAACCGCGACTCTACAATATCCTGGAGAACCTGTGCATCTCGCGCGGCATCACCATGCCAAAACTCAAGGTGATGGAGAGCGACGCGCTCAATGCCTTCGCCACCGGCATGAGTCCCAAGCAATATTCGATCACGGTGACGACGGCGCTGATCAACCGGCTCAACGATGCCGAGATCGAAGCCGTGCTCGGCCATGAGCTGACCCATATCCGCAACGGCGACGTGCGCATGATGGTGATCGCCGTCATCATCGCCGGCGTCGTGTCGTTCTTCGCCGAACTGGTGTTTCGGCTGTGGTTCTACAACGGCTTCAGCTTTCGCGGCGGCCGTTCCGACGACCGCCGCGGCGGCGGCGCGGCCATCGCCATCGTGATCGCCGTCGGGCTCCTTGCGGTGGCTTATTTCCTGTCGTTCGTCATTCGACTTGCTTTGTCTCGTTCGCGTGAACTCCTCGCCGATGCCGGCTCGGTCGAGCTCACCAAGAATCCCGACGCCATGATCTCGGCACTGCGCAAGATCGAGGGCCGCGGCGAATTGCCGGGCGCGACCTCGGCGGTGATGGAAATGTGCATCGACAATCCGCGCGAAGGTTTCGGCGAGTTGTTCGACACCCATCCGAGTGTCGACAGCCGGGTCGCCGCCCTGGTCAAGTTCGCCGGCGGCCACGATCCCGGCCCGCTGGCGCTGCCGCCGCAGCCGAGCGACGCGGACGATGATCGATCCGAACCAGCACCGCCGCCGAGCGGTCCGTGGGGCTCGGCGGTGGGCGAATCGAGCGAGGGTGAAGGCGCATCGCCGGGCTCGTCATCAGACTCATCGGCTGGACCTTGGGGCCCACACTCCGGCACCACGTCGCAATCGGGTCACAATTAACCATATCCCTTTGAAAATAGGCGTTTCGCATCGCGTTCCGCACCGCGTGCCGCATCTGGAGGCTTCCAAACAGAGCCGGCTCTGTGTAAGACTCCATTAACGGAAAGATTTGCGGGAAGTGTTTGGGTTGGCCGCGATTTTCCGGTGGATTTGCTGGGCCGGACGGATCAAGCCTTAAGGCGAACGGGGTCAGCGGGGATCAGGACAATGGCTAAGCCAACAGTGGTCGTGGTGGGCGCGGACAAGGGCGGCGTCGGCAAGACGACGGTCGCCCGGACGCTGCTCGATTATTTCACGGCGCATCACGTGCCGACGCGCGCCTTCGATACCGAATCGCCGAAAGGCACGCTTAAGCGCTTCCATCCCGACATCAGCGACATCGTCGACGTCACCTCGGTCCCCGACCAGATGCGGATCTTCGACACGCTGTCGACCACCGACGCCAGCGTGACCGTGATCGACGTGCGCGCCGGGCTGTTGTCGCCGACGCTGCGCTCGCTGCGCGATATCGGCTTCCTCGAAGCGGTGAAGAAGGGCCAGCTTAACTTCGCCGTGTTCCACATTCTCGGCTCCTCGATCGCCTCGCTCAACGAGATCGAAGACACCTCGACCTTCACAACCGACGCCAAATATTTCCTGGTCAAGAACTACTTCAACAACACCAGCTTCTTCGAATGGGACCAGCCGACGCACGCGGCCTATTTCAAGAGGTTCAAGGACGCCGTCGAGATCACCATCCCGAAACTCAACGAGATGGCCTACGAGCAGGTCGAGCTCGCTTCCGTTCCGTTCCTCACCTTCGTCGCCAACAAGAACATGAAGGGCGATGCGGCCAATTACTCGTTCGTGCTGCGCGGCTATGTGCGGCACTGGCTCGGCAATGTCTGGGGCGAATACGATCGCATCAAGCTGAACGACTTCGTCGCCAGCGCCGCGGCGCCGGCGGGCGGCGGCCCGCGCGTGCAGGTGGTCCGCACCGCGCAGTAAGCCCCTTCCCTCCCCTGCTTGCGGGGGAGCAAAGTGATCGGGCCAGTACAGCGTTTGTTTATCGAAATGGACCGATTGCCGGCATGCCGCAACAGGCGCCGCTCTACATCGTCGCTTCGCCTCGCCCGCGGGTCGGCAAAACGCTGATCGCGCGCCTTCTGGTCGAATTCTTCCGCTCGAACGGCCGCGCCTTGGTCGGCTATGACCTCGACCCGCGCGAGCCGACATTCGCCGGCTATTTTCCGGACCTCGTCGCGACCATGAATATTGCCGACACGCCCGGGCAGATGGCGCTGTTCGATCGATTGCTCGCCGGCGTTCCGCGCACCACCGTCATCGACTTGGGCTATGGCCTGTTCGAGCAATTCTTCGACGTCATGACCGAGATCGGCTTCGTGCAGGAGGCGCGGCGGCGCTCGATCGAGCCGATCGTGCTGTTCGTCACCGACCCGGCGCCGGGCACGGTGCGCGCTTATGCCGATGTGCGCCGGCGCCTCGAGACCACGGCCTTCGTGCCGGTGCACAACGAATCGGTGTCGGTGATGTACGAGAAAACGGATTTCCCGCCGAGCCGCGGCGAATACGGCGTCATCCGCATCCCGCGCCTCTCCGCGATCGTGCGCGGCGTCGTCGACCGCCCGAGTTTTTCGTTCGGCGCCTATATGACCGACCGGCCCGGCGGCCCGACCGAGATCCATAGCTGGATCGGCACCATCTTCACCGAGTTTCGCGAACTGGAATTGCGCCTCTTGATGGGCAAGCTCGGCGCGTCGCTGGGCGACAGCATCGTCGGCAGACTGAGCGCGACGCTGCGCTCGGGGCGCTAAGCGGTGTTCTCATAAATTTGTCATGTCTTAAATTTGCCGGGTCCGCTATCGCCGTTAGCGATCGACAGCAGATATTCAAAACGTCAACATTCGAGATTAATCCTGCTTCGACGCCGTTCTCCAGTTCCAGCGTATTCTGTAGCTGCGATCCGTGCTTGGATAGGGGACGTTCCAAATGATCTTAGAGACAAAACCCGCGTCGTCCTTCTCAAACAACGCCTTCAGGTCGCCTACGTAGGGATGGTCCTTGATATCGTGGTAATAAAATTCGATCGTCTCTGGCAAAACGTGTTTGGCCAGCGGAAATATGATTGAGAATTCCGTGGTTTCCGTTTGATAGAGAACTCGAAAACCAGTCCACCATTGGTCAGGAGACTGGAAGGCATTCCACCACTTAATGGAACAATTCAGATCCTCGCTTTCTTCTAACCCGAGTTTGGAGATATCGAAATTGACCTTATATTCGTGGGACGTTCGTGAGGCACCATCTGGAGTCCGCGCCTCAACCTCGCATCCATGACAAATTATTTCAGGCGGAATCCCGCTTGATGTTCCAATAACATGAACGTAGTTGCGGTCATATTCCTGTGTTTTAACTACGGTATATGTAACCGTTGATACGGCGAGCGATTTTTTTATGCCGTTATCAATTTCAGCTTGGGTCGTTTCCTTCCATCCAGAAAGATCCAAGGTCGAGACGTGACGCGCTACGCGCACGCCAGGAATCTGTCGCTTATCGGACTCCTGTCGAAAGTACAGTGTCAGCCATCCGGTAAAACCAGCCGTCAGAGCCAGCGCTATGATCGCCCCAGAGATGGCCTGCGTTATGCGCAATCTTCTGCGGGCCGCAATGACCTCTCGCTGGCGTAGTGAGTTGAAGGAAATTCCGAGCAATCCTGCCAACAACTTGAGCTTCGCGTTATCTTTCCCATCGCCCTCAGGTCGCAGATCGGCGGCGATCGGCTCCTCCGGTTCAGAATCCAGGATCTTGCCGTTGGCGTCGACTTTATGGCTTAGGGCTGACGGGAAACATTCCTCGGCGGTGGAAGCGGCGTTAGGCTCACCATCAACGATCAGCGCGTGAACACGGCCTTGCCGACCCAGCTTCTTGAAATAAGTGATTTCCTGATTGACCCAGAGGCTTTTCACACATGCCTTGCTGCATAGCACGACTAAATTTGCGGATTGCTCGAGCGCCTCGCGAATATCAGCCGACAAATCAGACGAAGTGCCGAAATCGTCTCTGTCGCGAAATACCGGGAAAAGCTGCTTGGGAATAGGACCATCACGACCTGGCGTTCCTACCAGCTGGCTCGGTATTCGGTAATTTTCCAGCGACCGATGAAGCCACTCGGCGGTCTTGCTATCGAGGTGACTGTAGCTGATGAACGCCTTGTACTTGAATTCTCGAACAGCGCTCGAATCGTTCATGCTCCCCACCGGTAGGTTTCATGACATGCCTCACGTGTCACGCGCGAGGATGAAATTTCGTTTTGCCCTTGGCAAGCCAACTCTTTCGCCGCAACGGCGCCTCCGCCTCCACGCGTCCGTTGGCTAATGCCCCTCGAAGCTCACCAGCGCGCGCACCGGCACGCCGAGCTTCCTGATCTTCTCGGCGCCGCCCAGATCGGGCAGATCGATGATGAAACAGGCGGCCAGCACGTTGGCGCCGATCTGCTTCAATAGCTTGCATGCGGCTTCCGCGGTGCCGCCGGTGGCGACGAGATCGTCGACCAGGAGCACGCGCTCGCCAGGAAGCACCGCGTCCTCGTGCATTTCCATTTCGTCGATGCCGTATTCGAGCGAATAGCCGATGCTGACGCGCTTGAACGGCAGCTTGCCTTTTTTGCGGATCGGCACGAAGCCGGCCGAGACCTGGTGCGCAACCGCGCCGCCAAGGATAAAACCGCGCGCCTCGATGCCGGCCACCTTGTCGATCTTGCCGCCGGCCCAGGGCTGCACCAGTTCGTCGACGGCGCGGCGGAACGCGCGGGCGTCGCCCAAGAGCGTCGTGATATCGCGAAACATGATGCCCGGCTTGGGATAATCCGGGATGCTGCGGATCGCGGCTTTGAGATCATTCTCGAACGCGACGGTGGTCATGGTTCGAGCCCCATTCAAGGTAAAGCTTAGAGCACGATCCCGAAAAGTGGAAACCGGTTTTCGGAAAAGATCGTGCTCAAAACAAAAATCCAGAACTCAAGCGCCGGCATCAAGCCTGCGGCTGCGATCCCGTCAGTTCGGGATGATGCACGTCGTGCCAGACTTTTTTCTTGGTGAAGTACAGGAGCCCGGTCAGCACGATGAGGAAGATCATCACCTGGAAACCAAGGCGCTTGCGCGCGTCCAGCGTCGGCTCCGCCGCCCACATCAGGAAGGCGGCGACGTCGCGGCCGTATTGATCGACTGTCGTGGGCGTGCCGTCGGTGTATTGCACTTGGCCGTCGGTAAGCGGCTTGGGCATGCCGATGGCGCCGGTGGGGAAATATTTGTTGTATTGCGTGCCCGGCGCCAGCGCGAAGCCGGCCGGCGGATCGGTGTAACCGTTGAGGAGGGCGTGGATGTAGTCGGGGCCGTCCTCCTGATAGAGGGTGAAGGCATCAAACACGAACCGGGGAAAACCCCACTCGTAGCCGCGCGCCTTGGCTAGCACCGACATATCGGGCGGCAGCTTGCCGCCGAGCGCGGCGCGCGCCGCCTGGTCGTTCGGGAACGGCGGCGGGAAATGATCGGCCAGCGTGCCCGGCCGCTGGAACATCTGGCCCTGATCGTTGGGGCCGTCGGTCACCTGGTAGCTCGACGCGACCGCCGTCGCTTGCGCCTCGGTGAAAGCAGGACCGCCCGGATCGGCGAGATTGCGGAACGCCAGCAGTTTTATGCTGTGGCAGGTCGAACAGACTTCCCGATAGATCTGGAAGCCGCGCTGCAACTGCGCCGGGTCGTAGATGCCGAACAGACCGGAGAACGACCATTTTTGCCGCGGCGGCGCGTCCTCGGCCGCCGCCGTTTGCATGGCCGTCGCGGAAAGCGACGCCGCGAGCGCGAAGACGGTGATGATGCGATGAGAAATCATGTCCGCCTCCGCTAAGCCTTAGCGCCTGAAGCCTTGGCGCCCGACGGCGGCGCCGCCAGCACCGCTTCCGAAATCGAGTTCGGCAGCGGCTTGGTCTTCTCGAACAAGCCGAGCAGCGGCAGGATGACGAGGAAGAAACCGAAATAGTAGACGGTGAGGATGCGCGCCGCGATCACATAGCCGCCCGACGGCTCTTGGGAGCCTAGATAACCCAGCCCGATCACGGCGGCGAAGAAGATCAGCAGGAACTGCCGGTACTGCGGCCGATAATTCGCCGACCGCACCCGCGACGTATCGAGCCACGGCAGGAAAGCGAGAATGATGATCGAGCCTGCCAGCGCGGAGACACCGAGGAGCTTGCTCGGGATCGCGCGCAGGATGGCGTAGAACGGCAGGTAGTACCATTCCGGCACGATATGGGTCGGCGTCTGGCCCGGATTGGCCATGATGTAATTGTCGGAGTGGCCGAGATAATTCGGGATGTAGAACACGAACAAGGCGAAGAAGATGCAGAACACGCCGACGAAGAACGCGTCCTTCACGGTTGCGTAGGGCGTGAACACCAAGGTGTCCTTCTCGGTTTTCGGCTCGACGCCGGTCGGATTATTCTGCCCGACCATATGCAGCGCCCAGATGTGCAGCACCACCACGCCGGCGATGACGAACGGCAACAGGTAGTGCAGCGAATAGAAGCGATTGAGCGTCGGATTGCCGACCGCGAAGCCGCCCCACAGCCAGGTCACGATCGGCTCGCCGACGCCGGGCAGCGCCGAGAACAGGTTGGTGATGACGGTGGCGGCCCAGAAACTCATCTGGCCCCACGGCAGCACGTAGCCCATGAAGCCAGTGGCCACCATCAATAGGAACAGAATGACGCCGAGGATCCACAGCACCTCGCGCGGCTCCTTGTAGGAGCCGTAATACATGCCGCGCGCGATGTGGGCATAAACGGCGACGAAGAAGAACGCGGCGCCGTTGGCGTGCATGTAGCGCAACAGCCAACCGTAATTGACGTCGCGCATGATCGATTCGACGGAGTTGAAGGCGAAATCGACATGCGGCGTGTAATGCATCGCCAGCACGATGCCGGTGACGATCTGCACGCCCAGCATGAAGGCCAGGATGCCGCCGAACGTCCACCAATAGTTCAGGTTGCGCGGGGTCGGATAGGCGACGAAGGAGGAGTAGACGAGGCTCACGATCGGCAGCCGCCGCTCCATCCATTGCATGAATGGGCTTTGCGGCTGATAGGTCGAATGTCCGCTCATAATCGAACCTTATGCCTTATCCGTCTTATTGCCTTATCCGTCTTGCCGGTCATCCCACCCGCGCTGCAAACCGCGCCCCTTCCCTACCCGGAGGGGTTCAGGCGGCGGACGGACCGGTCGCATCCGGCCTGGGGAAGGTCAGAGGCGACGCATACCGGCGGCGTTTTATTGGCACCCTTGCCGAGAGAGTGCAAGGGTAGGCTTGCCGGCACGCACAGCCCGGTCTTTCCGGCAGCGGACCGCCCGGATTTCGGCCATGCGCATCGCCCTTTATCAGCCCGATATCCCACAGAACACCGGAACCGTGTTGCGGCTGTGCGCGTGCCTAGGGATTGAGGCCCACATCATTGCGCCGGCGGGATTCCCGACCTCCGACCGCGCGTTCCGCCGTGCCGGCATGGACTATCTCGATGCCGTGACCATCGTGCGGCATGGCTCATGGCGCGATTTTGAGGCCTGGCGGACGGCCGGGCGACATCGTCTGGTGCTGTTCACGACCGGCGCGGCGACGTCTTATCTCGATCACCGATTCGCGCCGGCCGACGTGCTGCTGTTCGGCCGCGAATCCGCGGGCGTGCCGCCGGAGGTGCACCAAGCCGCCGACGCCCGCCTCGTCATCCCGATGCGCCCGGGCCTGCGCTCGCTCAACGTCGCGGTCGCCGCCGCCATGGTGGTCGGCGAGGCGCTGCGGCAGACGGGCGGGATGCCAAGATGATGGTCAGTAGGCAGCGCCAGCCTTACGCCTCGACGACACCCGGCTTGCCGCTCTCGACCGCAAAAGTCTTCAGCGTCGAAATATCGGCCTTGGGATCGTGCGCGTCGGATACGACGCGCAGCCGAACCTGCATGCGGGCGCGCTCGAGATCGACGCTGACATAGCCGCGCCGCCGGCTTTCGCAGAAACGGACGTGCGGGTTGTCGGGCACGGCTTGGGCGAACAGCGTGTATGGCGCCGGATAGGATGAGATCGAAGTGCCGACGAACTCGGTCGCCACCACCGGCGAAGCCGGGTCGTCGAAATCGAGATGCAGATCGTTGGCGAAGAAGGCGTGGATGTCGCCGCCGATGACGACGGGATTGGACACGCGGGTGTCGCTGATGCGCTTGAGGAGCCGCGTGCGATTGGCCGGGTAACCGTCCCAATCGTCGGTCCAGAAGGCGTCGGCGCCGTTGAGCTTTTGCCGCAACTGCGCCATCAGCACGTCCTGCGCGATCACATTCCACTGCGCCTTGCTGTGCGCGAGCGCCGAATAGAGCCAGGATTCCTGGGCAAAACCCATCATGGTACGGCCGGCGTCGAGCCGCTCCGGGCAACTTGTGTTGCTCTCCAGATGGCCGCCGCCTTTGCTCGGCGGGCCGTAGCAGGCTTCGCGCGAGCGATATTGCCGGCCGTCGATCATGGAAATCTCGATCAGGTCGCCGAAGCTGAAGCGGTCGTAGACCCGCATCACCGGCCCTTGCGGATGCGACAGGATCGGCCGCACCGGCATGTGCTCGTAGAACGCCTGATAGGCGGCGGCGCGCTGCAACAAAAAGCGCGCCGGCTCGACGAACCATTGCGACCATTGGTCGGCATAATCGTTCTCGACTTCGTGGTCGTCCCAGGTGACCAGCGCCGGCACCTGGGCGTGCAGATTTTGCAGATCCGGGTCGAGCCGGTATTGCGCATAACGATTGCGATAGAGCGGCAGCGTCGTCGTCGGTACGCCGTCACTGTGGCGGCGCACGGTCGGTTTGTTCTCCTCGACGGTGTCGTAGATGTAATCGCCGAGGAACAGCACGACGTCGGGATTTTCATCGGTCAGATGCCGGTACGCCGAGAAATAGCCGTGCTCATAGTTGGAGCATGACACAAAGCCGAAGCGCAGCTTGTCGAGGCTCGCTCCCGGCGCCGGCAACGTCACGGCGCGGCCGACGCCGCTCGTCGCATCGCCGCTCATGAAGCGATACCAATAGGGCCGGCCGGGCTCGAGCCCGCGGACATCGAGATGCACCGAGTAGGCAAAGGCCCGTTCGGCTATGGCTTCGCCCTTCCGCACGACGTCGTGCATGGCGGCGTCGGTCGCGATCTCATAGTCGATGGCGACGTCGCCGCCGCGCATGCCGCCGGGGGTTTCCGGATTAGCCGACATCGGCTCGGGAGCGAGCCGCGTCCACAACACGAAGCCGTCGGAACGCGGGGCGCCGGACGCGATGCCGAGGCTGAACGGGTTGCCGGGAAGCCAGCTCTGCGCTCGCGCCGAGCGCAGAAAAGCCGGCGCCGCGATCAAAACCACGCCGGTGCCCGCGGCGCCGGTGATCAGACGACGGCGCGTCAGGCGGTGCGGCAAGGCTTTGTTCGCCATGATCGGCCTCGGAATAGCTTGCGAAGGATCGACATTGTCGCGTGATTTTATGACATTCTAGCATCATGGATACCGACAAAATCGAGGCGCGCAAAAAGCAGGCAAGAGCATGGTTCGAAGCGCTGCGCGACCAAATCGTAGCGGCGTTCGAGGCGATCGAAGATGCCCTGCCGGCGACGGCGCCGCTCGCCGACCGCCCGGCGGGCCGATTCACGCGCACGCCGTGGAGCCGCGCCGATCACACGGGCGCCGCAGGTGGCGGCGGCGTCATGGCGATGATGACGGGCCGCGTCTTCGAAAAGGTCGGCGTCCATGTCTCGACGGTGTTCGGCGAATTCGCGCCGGAATTCCGCAAGGACATTCCGGGCGCGGCCGACGACCCGCGCTTCTTCGCCACCGGCATTTCGCTGATCGCGCATCTGCACAATCCGCATGTGCCGGCGGTGCATATGAATACGCGCTACGTGGTGACGACGAAATCGTGGTTCGGCGGCGGCGCCGATCTCACCCCGCTGCTCGAACGCCGGCGTCGCCAGGACGATCCCGATACGCTCGCCTTTCATGCGGCGATGCAGTCTGCCTGCGCCGGTCACAACGCCGTTGCCGACTATGACAAGCTCAGGAAATGGTGCGACGAATATTTCTATCTGCCGCATCGCAAGGAAGCGCGCGGCATCGGCGGCATCTTTTACGACTGGCTCGACTCCGGCGACTGGGACGCCGACCTCGCCTTCACGAAAGAGGTCGGCCGCGCCT
>DATHHM010000140.1:0-22229 GCA_035317145.1 Xanthobacteraceae bacterium
CGTTTCGCGCCCGCTTCGACTGTTCGCCGCGCGAATGCCGCGAGCAGTCACACGCCGAGGCGTAACGGCGTCGCGGCGGCGGCGCGTTCTGCCGTTCCCACCCCGGATCATGCTCCAGCGGCGACATCAATGGCACTCTGCTGGAAGGATCTGGCCTGCCGGTAATTTTTCGTCAGCGGCCGGACAGCGCCTTAGCCATTGTTTCTCTAAAGGAGAGCCGCGCACGACGTGCCGCCAGGTTTGGCCGTGATTGTCAGACACCAAATAGTTGGAGAATGCTGCCGGAATCGTGACAAGAGTATCGGCCTCGCTTTCCGGCTTGTTGTGCAGGCCGAAATGCAAGTGGAAAATCTTGCAAACCGTATTTCCCGTATCGCCCGCGCGCGCCAAGTACGCACCGGCGGCAATACCATCGCCGGATTTTACCGCGACCGAGCCTTTGACGAAATGAAGATACGCACCAACCTCCTCCGGGGCGTGCTCGACCATCACGTAGTTCGCGGGATAACCCTCGCAAGAGCTGCGATCGTTGCGAGTCTGGACAACCTTTCCGGGCGCGGCCGCGAACACCGGGCGATTGAGGGTCGCGACGGTGTTTTGCGGCGAGGACCCTTCAGCCGCCAAAGAGAGGTCGAGCGCAAACGCCGCGCGCCCGTTATGGCTCAAAGCGCCCTGCCATCCCTGAATCACCATCCAGCTTTCGCCGAGCGGTATGGGCAGCTGCAGGTCGACCTGCTGAACGGGCGGCAAGAGGTTAGGCAGACTTGCATTGTCGGCCTGCGCGTCGTGGCCGTCGGATATGCGAACCGGCCGCGCGGCGGGGTGCGGCGTCACCGGTCCTTTGGTCAGATTTACAAAATTGACCGGAAATTTTAGCGCTGCCGGCCGGTCTTGGCCGGGTTGCGGAGGGTCGAACGTAAAACCCGCGAGCAAATCGCTTTCAGCGCCGTTTAGACGCGTCTCCCGCGCGAGGTTGGACAGCTCATCCGGCCGCAAGGCCTTGCGAAATACCGCGACGTCGTCGATCAAACCGAAAAATTGCGGTTCATGGCCGTCGAATGTGACACCCGGAGACAGTCGTCCCAGAATCAGCGCGCCTTCCAGCGGCCGAGATCCGCTTTTCATGACGCACGGCCCATTGTCGGCGCACAAGCGCTGACCGTCGAGAAACAACGTCCAGTCGTTTCCGGCGTGAAGGAGGGCAACGTGATGCCAGGCGCTCGGGTGCTGCGCGAATGAACCTCCCGGAAACGTATAAAGCTGACCGCCGATCTCCGCCTCGAGCGCGGCTTTTTCGCTTTGCTTGGCGATGACAAAGCCCGTATTGGCAAGCGCCAAGATCGGACCGACATAAGCAAGCGGATATTGCGCCAGGAAGCGGGCCGCAACCGTGAAATCGCCTTGCGCAAAATCGGCGGCTTTAATTCCCGTTACCGCGTAACCTCGCCAACCAAGTCCGGCGGCGAAGTTGGGAGTCTGCGCAAATGTCGCGCCGGTCAGCGTGAAAAAAAATGCAAACGCCAGCGAAACCTGGTGTTGCAATACACGTAACGTCATCGCCACCACCCTCCGTCGAACATAATCCTTTGTCGCTCATAGGTCGATTCTGTTGAAAAAGTCGCAAGTCTTAAAGTCCCAAGTCTAAAAGTACCAAGTCTAAAAAAACATTCGTGGGCACGAGACGTACTGGACAATCCGGTTTCCCTTGGTCCAAAGCTGCGCGGATCGCGCTGGTGGCGTCGGCCGCTCGCGTCACCGGACACCAGGTCCCGAGGAGGGGTCATGTGCAATGGTTGGTTTCGCCTCAATACGGTCGCCCTCGCGCTGGCGCTTTACGCCATCGCCGCGACGGCAAGCCTCGCCCAACAGTGGCCCACGCATCCGGTGCGCTTCGTGCTGCCGTTCGGTCCGGGTTCTGGAGCCGACACCGCCGCGCGGCTGATCACCGACACGCTGCAGCAGAAATGGGGCCAGCCCATCGTCATCGACGGCAAACCTGGAGGCGATGGCCTGTTGTCGCTGGGCACCGTCGTGTCGGCAAAGGACGATCATACGTTATACTTCGGGCCAAGCAGCCTCTTCGTCGTACAGCGCTACCTGCACGAGGACATGACCTTCGATCCCGAGACCGACCTCGCGCCGATCGCGGCGGTCGCCAAGGTGCAGATCGCCGTGGCGGTGCCGGCGAGTCTCGGCATCTCCACGCTGGCCGAATTCGTGGCGCTGGCGCGCGCCAAGCCGAACGAGACGAGCTATGCGGTGGCGCCGGGATTTTCCGAATTCGTGTTCGACGGCTTCGTCAAGGAAAACGGCCTCGCCATCGCCAAGGTTCCTTACCGCGACATCACCAAGTCGCCGGTCGATCTCGGCGAAAACAGAATCCAGTTGTGCATGCAATCCTATGCGGCGATGCGGACCTACGCGCAGACCGGCAAAATCAAGATCATCTCGATCAACGATCGCGAGAGAACACCCATCGCGCCGGACATTCCCTCCGTGGTGGAAGCCGGCTTCCCGTCCTTGCTGGCGAGTCCCGTCTTGGGCCTGCTCGGACCGCGCGACATGCCGATCGACTTGCGCCAGCGGATCGCAGCCGACCTGCTCGCCGCGCTCGACGACAAGACGATCGAAAGATTGGCGCTCACGGGGCAGCCGGCCGCGCCGATGGGGGTCGAAGCGTACACCGCCGCACTCAAGGAGCAATACGCGCAAGTCGCCCGTATCGCGTCTGTGCTGGGCATCGCGCGAAAGAAATAAGTACCGGGCGAAAACCCGAAAATCGGCGTTCTGATTGCACTCGCTCGCGGCGATTTGCTTATGCACAGTGTCCTTCATGCAACACTGTACGACGAGTGGACGGAGTAGGATTTGCAACTGGGGAATGGTCCGTGGCTCGGGGGCTTGCCATGAAAAGTATTATTGTTGTTGCGTCGGCCGCCGCCCTTATAGCCACCTCGGCTATCGCCGCCGATGTGACGCTACCGGTCAAGGCGCCGCCTGTTGCGCCTGCGCCGGCTGCTTCCGGTTGGACCGGCTTTTATCTGGGCGCCGATGCTGGGTTGAGCGCCACCGATGCCAAATGGACCGCGACGAATTTCGTCCAACAGCTGCTCGTTGGCGGCGTTCCGATCGGGACCACGACCGGCTTGAACCCGACGCTCGCGTCCCAGGCACCCGTCAACATGCAGTCTGGGCGGTTGGGCGGCTATCTCGGCTACAATTGGCAATTCGCGCCGCGCTGGTTGGTCGGGATCGAAGGCGACCTCGGTTGGACCGGCCACACCGGAAAGCTGCCGGGCTTCGGCTTCCTCGGCACTGGGGCCAACGCGTTGCCGACTGGGGCCGATCTCAGCGTGCGAACCACGTGGGACGCCAGCGCCCGGCTGCGTTTTGGCTTTCTGGTCACGCCGACCACCCTGATCTATGCGACCGGCGGCGGCGCCTGGCAGCATCAGGAGGCGACGTTCTCGTGCAGCTCGGCGATCACCTGCAGCGGCGCCGTGGGCAACAACGCGCCGTTCTCATTCACCACCGCGACCAACCGGCCCGGCGCCACTGTCGGCGGCGGCATCGAGATGAAGCTCGCGCCCAACTGGGTGGGGCGCGCCGAATATCGCTACACGGACTATAAATCGTTCTCCGCCACCGGAACCGAGCTGCTGCCGCTGGCGCCGCCGGCCTTGGTCACCAACACGCCGACCTACAGCATCCATCTGCACAATAGCTTGTTCACGCTGGGCCTCGCCTACGAATTCGGCCCGTCTGCACCGTTGCCGGATAGCGGCCCCTCGCCGATGTACGTCAAAGCCCGCGCCCCCGCCGCGCCGCCGCCGGTCTCGTGGACCGGCTTCTATGCCGGTCTCGACGCCGGCTTCCGCTCGACGCGCGCGGACCTGACCACGACGTCGGCGTTCAGCGCCGGCCCGCCGGTCAACCTCGCCGGCGGCCCCGCCTCCGATCCGCTCGACGGCATCGCCCCGCAGTTCGGGCTGCATGCGGGCTACGACCAACAATTTGCGACCCGCTGGGTCGCCGGCGTCGAAGCCGATGTCGACTTCGGCTCGCAGACCACCAACCTCAACGGTGTGACGTTCACGCCCGGCGTAACGCCGCTCTCGCTGGCGCTGCGGGGTGACAATTTTGCGCTCCGCACCGGATGGGACGGCAGCGCCCGCGGCCGCCTCGGCTTTCTGGTCACGCCCGGCGTTCTCGTCTATGCGACCGGCGGCGCCGCCTGGCAGCACTACGACGTGACCTCGACTTGCGCGGAGTTGGTAGCCGCTGGCGGCTGTATCTTCGGCCCGCCGGCAGTGATCACCATCGGCGACACCAGGCTCGGCTACACGATCGGCGGCGGCATCGAGACGCAGGTTGTCGGCAACTGGTTCGCCCGCGGCGAATACCGCTATGCCGATTTCGGCACCGCCTCGTACCAGCTCGCCCGCACGGCGCCGGTCGTCGTCGACAATTTCGACATCAGGCTGCGCACCCACACGGCACTGCTCGGCTTCTCCTACAAGCTCGGGGCGGCCGGGCAACCCTAGAGCACTCCATCCTTTCTTATTTGTCGTCATCCTCTTCGTCCGGCTCTTCGTCGTCGCCCTCGGTCTCTTTTCTTCTTTCCCTCTCCTCCTCGATCTCGCCCGCTATGAATTCGGCAAGATCGTCGAAGGCTTCCTGAATCCCGGTTGCCGGGATGTCCTCGTCCAGCGCGGCCTGAAGGCATTCATTCGCCCATGCCTTTGCCGCCGCTTCATCGCCCTCGGCGGGAAGCGTCTCCATCTTCTCGACTTTCTCGGAAACCCAGGTCTCGACGAATTCGAGAGCGCGTGCACTCATGTATGATCTCCTGCTGCCTGCCTGCGAGCGCGGCCTAGCTTGAAGCAGGAGGCGGACGGATGGCAAGGGAGGAGAGCGTGACGACAAAGGAACTTGGCATCGCCGTCGTCGGCTCGGGCCGCATCGGCACATTGCGAGCGCGGCTGGCGGCCAAACATCCCGCAGTGCGTTTTGTCGCGGTGTCCGACAAGGACCCGGCCAACGCCAAGAAGCTGGCGGATTTATCCGGCGCGCATTTCCACTCTGCCGACAACGACGAAGTGATCGCGCATCCCGACGTGAACGCCGTGTTCGTGTCGACGCCGGAAGGCGAGCACGCCGCGGCGGTGTGTAAGGCGCTCGAGCTTGGCAAGGCGGTGCTGGTGGAAAAGCCGCTGGCGCTGTCGCTCAACGATGCCGAGGCGATCATCAATACGCTCAAACGGACTAACGGCACCTTGCGCGTCGGCTATAGCCGCCGCTTCAAGGAATGTTTTTTGCGCGCCAAGGAGCAGATGGTGCACGGCCGCCTCGGCCGCATCAGCGGCGGCCTGGCGCGGGTCTATAATTCACGCGCGCAAACCTTTGCCATCCTCAAGCGCGATCCGCATGCGACGCCGGTGCTCGACGTGCTCACCTATTACGTCGACCTGATGTGCTGGTTCCTCGATGGCAACGCCCCGGTCGAAGTGGTGGCGCGCGGCCAGCACGGCATTTTCCGCGATGCCGGCTATAGCGCCCACGACGTCACCTGGGCGATCGTCACCTTTGCCGACGGCGCCGTGGTCAATTTCGGTATCAGCTACGCGCTGCCGGCGAATTATCCGACGCAAGGCCAGTCGGATCGCGTCGAGCTCCTTGGCACCGACGGCACCATGATCATCGACGACGATCACATGGAGCATTTGATCTTTTCCGAGAAAGGCATTCCGCATCCGTACGTGCCCGGGCATTCGATCAATCTGGCGTTCCTCGGCAGCAACACCGCGGGCGATTGGGCCATGGGCGATTTCTGGGGACCGCTCGGCAACGAGACGCACTCGTGGCTCGATTTTCTTTCGACCGGACGTGGGGGCAGCGTGCACGCGACGCCGGAGCAGGCCATGCTCAATCTCAAAACCACCTACGCCATCGAGCGCGCGGTCGCGACCGGGCAGGCGGTGCGGATGGATTAGCGGCGGCGCGCTACCGCCCTAAAACATCAGCTCACTGAGCTTGAAGAAGCCGTATGCAGAAACACCCAGCAAAAGAGCAGTGATGAAAGGTGTGACATCTGCGGCCGGCCAAACGCGATGGATGATCTTACTCACAATACCGACTCCCGCCTGACGCCTTCGAGCCTGAAGCTCGGCGCATTCGCAACTCCACCCGTATTAGTCGCGGCGTCCGCGGCGACGGTTCTCTTGTACGGCGCCGGTTTGGGCGCCAATCTGCGAGCAATGACAAAGGGGGAGAGCGTCCAATGGCCATCCGTATAGCCGCCGTCGGGGTCAGCCACTGGCATGCGCTCAACGACGCGGCCTATCTGCGCCACCTCCTGGCCATGCCGGACGTCGAACTGGTCGCGCTCCAGGATTTGGACGCCGAAATCCTGGCGAAAAGGGCGGCCGAGGTGGGAAACCCGCCCACTTTTGCCGACTACGGCAAGATGCTGGCCGCGACCCGCCCCGACTTCGTCCTGGCGCTGGGGCGGCACCGGCAGATGGCGGCGATCGCCCACGACCTCCTCGATGCCGGCTATCCGTTCCTGATGGAGAAGCCGATGGGGATTAACGCCGCTGAGGTCGATGCGGTGGCCGCCAAGGCGGCGCGGCTTAATGCGTTCGTCGCGGTCCCACTGGCGCAGCGCTACGCGCCCTTCGCCAAGCGCGCCCGCGCGCTGATCGACGCCGGCCGTCTCGGGCCGTTGTCGCACATCTATGTCCGCATCAACCGGCCGGGGCCGGCACGCTATCCGGCGTGGGATTGCGCCTGGATGCTCGATCCGGCCGAGGCCGGCGGCGGCTGCGTGCGCAATCTGGGCCCCCACGGCTTCGACATGTTCCTGCACCTGACCGGCGAGGCGGCGCAGGTGACCGGCGCCCAACTCAGCCGGCGCGCGCACGAGTACGCGGTCGAGGACTATGCGTCAGTGATGCTGCGTTCGGCGAGCGGCGTTCTCGGCACCGTCGAGATCGGCAACGGCTTTCCCCGCGACGGCACCGATGGCGAGTGGAAGATCGCCGGCCGCGACGGCATCCTCACCATGAAGGACGGTGTCCTGAAGCTCGCCACCGCGGCGGGCGACGAGATGTTTCCGGGCACCGACCTCACCGCGCCCTATTTCACAACCGTGCGCGACGCGCTCGACCACTGGCAACGCGGCGCACCGCCGCCGATCAGCGTGCACGATTGCGCGCGGATGGTGCGGTTGATCGACCAGGCCTACGCGCGCGCGGCGTAGCGATGTGGTCAACGCATCCCGTCAACGGAAATGCGGTAAGACTTGCTCGCTCATCAGCTGCAGCGAGCGCATTACCTTATCGGTGGAAATTCGACCGCCGCAATTGAGCTCGGCGAGCACGCCGCTAAGACCGAGCATGCGGGTCAGCTCCGCAAGCCGTTTCACCACGGCATCCGGCGTCCCGACGATCACCTTGTCGCGCAGCACGTCGGGGTATGCGATCGTCTGCAGCGCCTGTCCTCGCTCTGCTCGCCGTTCGCTTGTGCGCATGCCCGCAAGCGCGGCCGAGCGCTCGAGTTGCAGCCCCAGCGCTCGATAAAATTGAAGGATGGAGTCCTCGGGATCGGCGCGTGCCACCGCTGCCGTGTCGCCGACGTAGATCGGCACGCGCAGGTAGACTTCGCCTTGCCCGGCGTGGCCGGCGGCGCGAAACGCCGCCCGATAGGCTTCGATCTGCGGACCTAGTTCCTCGATGGTGCCCAGCCGCACGGCAACGAAGATCGGCAGACCCATGGCGCCGATAGCCGCATAGGTGTCGGGACTCGTCGCAGCAACGCGCAGCCGAGATCGCAAGTCCGGCAGCGGTCGCGGAACGACGGCAATGCCGCTGAATTTGTAGAAATTGCCGGTGAACGAGAACGGCTCATCGCTCCAGGAGCGTTGCAGGATTTCCAGCACTTCGGCGAAACGTTCGCGGCTCTCGCTATAGGGTATGCCGTACGCCTCGTACGAACGCGGAATGCCGCTGCGGCCGACGCCGAGGATGAGCCGTCCCTCGCTGATATGGTCGAGCGTCGCAACTTCCTCGGCCAGCCGCAACGGATGGCACAGTGGCAGCACCTGGACGCCAATGCCGATCTTCATGCGACGCGTGCGCGCGGCTATGGCACTGGCGAGAACGAGCGGCGCTGAGGCGATTGACCGCTCCGGCGCGAAGTGTAATTCGGCGAGCCAGACCGCGTCGAAGCCCCAACGTTCGGCGGCGTCCGCCTGGGCAAAGGATTGAGCGAATGCCTCGGCGTCGGACCGTGCTGGGTAGCGCGGAAACTCCAGAAAGACGCCGAACTCGAATGCCATGCTGATGCCCGCCCGCCCGTCCGCGCTTTTAGCACGGCCCAGCGTGGGCTGTCCGGCTGTCCGCCGTGATGGCTGGTTCTGGAAATGAGCGCGCGGTGTAGTAAGTTGCGGGTCCGGCCAGTTGCAGCGGCGAGGATCAATGGACGATACGACAAGACCGGACGAAACCGGCTACCGCTTTATCGGCAAGCCGATGCCGCGCAAGGAAGACGAACGCCTGATCACCGGCAAGGGCCGTTTCACCGACGATTTCAGCCTCGACGGCCAGACCTACGCGGTGATGGTGCGCTCGCCGTATCCGCACGCGCGCATTGTCGCGATCGATGCCGCGGCGGCGAAGGCGATGTCGGGCGTGCTCGGCGTGTTCACCGGCGCCGATTGCGCCGTCGATAAGCTTGCGCCGATACCGCACGATCCGGTGCCGAAAACCAAATTCGACATGAAGCTGACCGGGCCCGGCGGCAGTGCGGTGTTCATCGGGCCCAATGTACTGTTGCCGACCGACAAAGCGCGGCATGTCGGCGAAGCCGTGGCGATGGTGGTGGCGGAGACCAAGGCGCAAGCCTTGGATGCCGCCGAGGCGGTCGAAGTCCGCTACGAAGAATTGCCGTTCGTGCTGCATTCCGAGGACGCGATGCGGCCCGGCGCGCCGGTGCTGTGGGACGAGGTGCCGAATAACGTCACGGTGGAGACCGTGTTCGGCAATGTCGAGGCGACCGATCAGGCGTTCGCCCACGCCGCGCATGTGGTGACGAAGAATTTTCATATCGGCAGAGTCACCGGCGTGCCGCTCGAGCCGCGCGCCGCGCTCGGCCATTACGACGCCGCGACCGGGCGCTACACGCTCTATGCCGGCTCCGGCGGCGCGGTGCGGCAGAAGAGCGAGCTGTCGACCATCCTCGGCGTTCCGCCCGACAGTGTGCGCGTGCTCTCCCACGACGTCGGCGGCAATTTCGGCACGCGCAACCGCGTCTTCGTCGAGTTCGGCCTGGTGCTGTGGGCATCGCGAAAAATCGGCCGGCCGGTGAAATTCACCGCGACGCGCTCGGAGGCGTTTCTCAGCGATTATCAGGGCCGCGATCTGGTGACGAAGGTTGAACTGGCGCTCGACGAGAAACATCGCTTCATCGCCATGCGCGCCACCAATATCAGCAATGTCGGCGCGCGCTGCGTGTCGCTGTCGCCGCTGAGCAAAGGCTCCGGCCTCATCCCCGGTTCCTACGCGATTCCGGCGACGACCTTGCGCGCCGTGGCCGTGTTCACCAACACCATGCCGACCAATGCCTATCGCAGCTCCGGCCGGCCGGAAGTTACTTTCGCCATCGAGCGGCTGGTCGACACCGCCGCGGCGCAGCTGGGCGTTGATCGTATTCAATTACGCCGCAAGAACCTCGTTCCACCCAAAGCCATGCCGTACCGGAATTCAGTCGGCATGCTCTACGACAGCGGCCACTACGCAGAGAATATGGACTGGGCGATGGAGATCGCCGACTGGAAAGGTTTTGCCGCGCGCCGCCGCGAAGCCAAGCGCCGCGGCAAGTTGTTGGGCCGCGGCCTTGCCAACTACGTGGAGTCGTCAATCGGCGCGCCGCGCGAGCAGGCGCGTATCAAGGTGCAGCCGGAAGGCCGCGTCGATGTGGTGATCGGCACGCAGCCGGCAGGGCAGGGCCACGAGACGAGTTTTGCGCAAGTGATCTCGGACCTGCTGCACGTGCCGGCCGAGAGCGTGCGCATTATTCTCGGCGATACCGATGTGGTGCGCGTCGGCGGCGGCTCCCATTCCGGCCGCTCCATGCGTCACGCCGCGACAGTGTTCTCCAAGGCCGCGGTGGATCTCGTCGCCAGGGGCAAGGCGATCGCGGCCATCGTCATGGGCGCGTCGGCGGACAGCGTTTCGTTCAGCGACGGCCGCTTCGTCTCGCGCGATACCAACCTGACCTTTGATTTTCTAGAGCTCGCCGCCGAGGCGGCGCGGCATAAGCTGCCCGACGCGCTCAAGGACGGCATCGCGGTGGTCACCGACAACGAGATGCACGAGCCGGTGTTTCCCAACGGCACGGCCATTTGCGAAGTCGAGGTCGATCCCGATACCGGCGCGATCGCGATCACGCGCTACGCCTCGGTCGACGACGTCGGCCGCTGCATCAATCCCGTGATCGTGCACGGCCAGACCCATGGCGCCATCGCCCAGGGCGTCGGCCAGGCGATGTGGGAGCAAATCTTTCTCGATCCGGATTCCGGCCAGCCGCTCACCGGCTCGCTGATGGATTACGGCATGCCGCGCGCCGACACCTTGCCGTCGTTCAAGACCGAGATCGCCGAAGTGCTGTCGCCGACCAATCCGCTGGGCATCAAGGCCGGCGGCGAGGGCGGCACCACGGCGGCGCCCGCCGTCATGGTCAGCGCCATCCTCGATGCTTTGGGCGAGCTCGGCGTCCGCGACATCTCGATGCCGGCGACGCCCTATGCCATATGGACGGCGATCCGGAAGGCCAAAGCGCAATAAGTCGCAGCGCCAATCGAGGGTTTGGGCCGCGGTCGCATGGAACGGCTTTCGGCCTCAATCGTTCCCTCCCAGGGCGATATTAAATTCCTTGGCCGGTGAGCGCTAAATCATGCCAACTGCATCCACCCATCCGCGCACCCGTTCCGCGGCCGATCCGCATGAGAATATCGACCGGCTGTGCGTCAATACCATCCGCACGCTCGCCATCGACGCCGTGCAGAAGGCGCAATCCGGCCACGCCGGCGCGCCCATGGGGATCGCGCCGGTCGCCTATACGCTGTGGCAGGAGTTTTTGCGCTACGACCCGGCCGACCCGCTGTGGGCCAACCGCGACCGCTTCGTGCTGTCGGCCGGCCACGCCTGTATGCTGCTCTATGCGCTGCTGCACCTCGCCGAGGTGCGCCGTGTCGACGGGCAAAGCGTCACCGATCGTCCGGCGGTGAGCCTCGACGACATCAAGAATTTCCGCCAGCTCGACAGCGTCACCCCCGGCCATCCGGAATACGGCCACACCACCGGCGTCGAGGTTACGACCGGGCCGCTCGGCCAGGGCTGCGGCAACAGCGTCGGCATGGCGATCGCGTCGCGTTTCCTCGGCGCGCATTACAACAAGCCGCGCTTCACGCTGTTCGACTACGACGTCTACACGATTTGCAGCGACGGCGACCTTATGGAAGGCGTCGCCAGCGAGGCGGCGTCGCTGGCCGGTCATCTCGGCCTCGGCAATCTGTGCTGGATCTACGACAGCAACACGGTGACCATCGAAGGGCACACCAGACTCACCTTCAGCGAGGACGTCGAGACAAGGTTCAAGGGCTATCGCTGGAACGTCTTGCGCGTGCGCGACGCCAACGACACCGCGGCGTTCGCCGAGGCGCTAAAAATATTCCGCCGCACAAAGGACCGGCCGACGCTCATCATCGTCAACAGCATCATCGGCTACGGCGCGCCGCACAAGCAGAACACGGCGGCGGCGCATAGCGATCCGCTCGGCGAGGAGGAAGTGCGTCTTACCAAGCGCTTCTACGGGTGGCCGGAAGACGCGCAATTTTTGGTGCCGGACGGCGTCTACAATCAATTTCGCGACAACATCGGCCGGCGCGGCCGCGCGCAGCGCGACGATTGGGAAGAGTTGTTCGCCGCTTACCGGCGGGAATTTCCGCAAGCCGCACGCGAGATCGAGCAACTGTTGTCCGGCGCCTTGCCGGAGCAGTGGGATGCGCGCTTGCCGGCATTCCCGGCCGACGACAAGGGCATCGCCACGCGGGACGCCTCCGGCAAGGTGCTCAATGCCATCGCCGAGCATGTGCCGTGGCTGATCGGCGGCGCCGGCGATCTCGCGCCATCGACCAAGACGAATTTCACCTTCGACGGCGCAGGCGAGCTCGAGCCCAATCAAGCGGGCGGCCGCGACATGCATTTTGGCATACGCGAGCATGCCATGGGCGCCGTAGTGAACGGCCTCGCGGTGTCGAAGCTCCGAGCCTTCGGCGCGACGTTTCTCACCTTCAGCGATTACATGCGGCCGCCGATCCGGCTTGCGGCGCTGATGAAGCTGCCGGTCTTTCACGTCTTCACCCACGACTCCATCGGGCTGGGCGAGGACGGCCCGACCCATCAGCCGATCGAGCAGCTTGTGGCGCTACGCGCCATCCCGAACCTGATCGTGTTGCGTCCCGCCGACGCCAATGAGGTTCGCGAGGCTTATCGGGTGATTTTCGGTTTGACGGACGAGCCGGTCTGCCTGGTGCTCAGCCGCCAGAAATTGCCGGTGTTCGATCGCGGCCGCTATGCGCCGGCCTCGGGTCTGGCGCGCGGCGCCTATGTCATGGCCGACGCCGAAAACGGCGCGCCGCAGGTGATCCTGATCGCCAGCGGCAGCGAGGTGCAGCTCTGCATCGAGGCACGTGAGCACCTCGCGCAAAGGGGCGTTGCCGCCCGGGTCGTCAGCATGCCGAGCTGGGAGCTGTTCGAGCGCCAGGACCAGCACTATCGTGACACGGTGCTGCCGCCGCACATCGAAGCGCGTGTTGCGGTAGAAATGGGTTCTGTGATCGGTTGGGATCGCTACGCCGGCTGTCACGGCGCCATCATCGGCATGCATAGTTTCGGCGCCTCGGCGCCGATCAAGGATTTGCTGCAGAAATTCGGCTTCGTGGCGGATAAAGTGGTGGCGGCCGCCGAATCGCAGATTGCAAAGAGTACATCAAGGAATTCTCGACAATGAATCCCTTAAAGTCGCTTGCGGATCACGGCCAGGCCGTCTGGCTCGATTTCCTGTCCCGCGGTTTTATCGCCAAGGGCGGCTTGAAGAAGCTGGCCGATGACGACGGCCTGCGCGGGGTGACGTCGAACCCGTCGATCTTCGAGCAGGCCATCGGCCATTCCGACGAATACGACGCCGCCATCGCCCGCATGCTGGCAGCGCAGGACCGATCGGTCGGCGAGATTTTCGAGCATCTTGCTGTCGAAGATATCCAGCAGGCCACCGACGTGTTGCGCCCGACATACGACGCCACCCACGGCGCCGACGGCTATGTCAGCATCGAAGTTTCGCCGTATCTGGCCAAGGACACCCAAGGCACGATCGACGAAGCCAAGCGGCTATGGCGCGAGGTCGGCCGCAAGAACCTGATGATCAAGGTGCCGGGCACGCCGGAAGGCATGCCGGCGATCCACGATCTGATTGCCGGCGGTATCAACGTCAATATCACGCTGTTGTTCGCGCAAGCCGTCTACGAGCAGGTTGTCGAAGCCTATCTGTCCGGCCTCGAGGTGTTGGCCGCCAAGGGTGGCGATATTTCGCAGATCGCCAGCGTGGCGAGTTTCTTTGTCAGCCGCATCGATACCGCGGTCGACAAATTGCTCGACGAGAAGATCGCGCAGGCCAACGATCCGGATGAGAAAGCCCGCCTCAAAGCGCTCAAAGGCAAGATCGCCGTCGCCAACGCCAAGCTCGCCTATCAGCGCTACAAGCGCCTGTTCGACGGCGCGCGCTGGCAGGCGCTGGCCGCAAAGGGCGCAAAAACGCAGCGGTTGCTGTGGGCGTCGACCGGCACCAAGAACAAGGCCTATAGCGACGTGCTCTATGTCGAGGAGTTGATCGGGCCCGATACCGTCAACACCATACCGGTCGCGACCATGGATGCGTTCCGCGACCACGGCAAGATCGCCGACACGCTGGCGGACAATGTTGCCGACGCGCAGCGCGTGCTCGGCGATCTCGGCCGCGCCGGAATTTCGCTCGACGCCGTGACCGATAAATTGGTCGAGGACGGCGTGCGGCTGTTCGCCGACGCCGCCGACAAGCTGCTCGCCGCCGTGGCGGAGAAGCGCGGCAAAATCCTCGACGGCAAAATCGATACGCAAATGCTGGCGCTGGGCGATGCTTTGACCAAGAAGGCCGATGCAGCGGCGGAGGAGTGGCGCAGCCGCGGCAATGTGCGAAAACTATGGCAGCGTGACAAATCGCTGTGGACCGGCACCGACGAGGATCGCTGGCTCGGCTGGCTCGATGTGGTCGGCGCCGATCAGATCAAGAGCTATCTGGCTTTCGCCGAGGAGATCAGACACGAAGGATTTGCCGACGCGCTCCTGCTCGGCATGGGCGGCTCAAGCCTCGGCCCGGAAGTCTTGGCGACGGTGTTCGGCCACAAAGCCGGGTTTCCGCGCTTGCGCATTCTCGACTCCACCGTGCCGGCGCAGATCAAGGCCGTCGAAGCCACGCTCGATCTCGGCAAGACATTGTTCATCGTGTCGAGCAAGTCAGGCTCCACCACCGAGCCCAATATCTTCAAGGACTATTTTTTCAAGCGCCTCGCCGACACGGTCGGCGAAGCGAAAGCCGGCCGGCATTTTATCGCCATCACCGATCCGGGCTCGGCGTTGGAGCAAGCGGCCAAGGCGCAAAACTTTCGCAAAATATTCTTCGGCGTTCCCAGCATCGGCGGTCGTTATTCGGTGCTGTCGCCGTTCGGCCTGGTGCCGGCCGCCATCGCCGGCATCGACGTCGCGGCGCTGGAAAAATCGGCGCGCCTGATGATGCATTCGTGCGGCCCCGACGTGCCGCCGTCGCAAAATCCCGGCGTCGCGCTCGGCCTCGCGCTCGGCGCCGCCGCGCGGGCGGGCCGCGATAAAGTGACGCTTCTTGCGTCGCCGCGCTTGGCCGATTTCGGCGCCTGGGCCGAGCAGCTATTCGCCGAGTCCACCGGCAAGAACGGCAAGGGCCTCGTCCCGATCGACGGTGAGCCGCTCGGTGTGCCACAGGTCTACGGCGACGATCGCTTCTTCATCGATCTCACGCTCGATGGTGAATCCGATTCCGGACACGAGGCCAAGCTCGCGAAGCTACAAGCTGCCGGCCATCCGGTGGTTCGCATCACGTTGGAGTCGGCCGCACATATCGGCCAGGAATTCTTCCGCTTCGAAATCGCGACCGCCGTTGCCGGCGCGGTCATCGGCATCAATCCGTTCGACCAGCCCGACGTCGAAGCGAGCAAGGGCAAGACCCGCGAGCTGACGGCCGCATACGAGAAGACCGGCGCGTTGCCGGCCGAGACCCCGGCGTTTTCCGGCAAATCCATCGACCTTTATACCGATGACACCAACGCCAAGGCTTTGGCCGCGGCCGGCGCTGGCGCGACCCTCGAGAGCTGGCTTAAAGCGCATCTCGGCCGCATCGGCGCCGGCGACTATTTTGCCGTGCTGGCCTACGTGGCGCGCGACGAGGCCAATGCCGCGCCGCTGCAAAAGTTGCGGCTCGCGGTGCGCGACCGGCGCCACGTCGCGACGTGTCTCGAATTCGGCCCGCGCTTTTTGCATTCGACCGGGCAGGCCTACAAAGGCGGTCCGGACAGCGGCGTGTTTTTGCAGATTACCGCGGACGATGCCGAGGATTTGCCGATCCCGGCGCATCGCGCCAGCTTCGGCGTGGTGAAGGCGGCGCAGGCCCGCGGCGATTTTGGTGTGCTGCTGGAACGCGGCCGGCGCGCGCTTCGGGTGCATCTCAAGGGCGATTTACAAGCCGGCCTCGCCGAATTCGAGGCCGCAATACAGCATGCATTGGCGTGAACGGAGTTGATTATGCAGATTGGTGTGATTGGTCTCGGCCGCATGGGCGGCAATATTACCCGTCGCCTGATTAAAAACGGCCACGAGGTTGTCGTTTACGATCACGACGCCAAAGCCGTCGCCGCGCTGAGCAGCAACGGCGCAAAGGGCGCCAATGATCTCGATAAACTGGTGCAGCAATTGCGCCCGCCGCGCGCGGTCTGGGTCATGCTGCCGGCCGGCAAGATCACCGATGATGTCATCAGTGAACTTGCCAAGCTGCTCGCCGCCGGCGACATCGTGCTCGACGGCGGCAACACGTTCTGGCGCGACGATATCCGCCGCGCCAAGATGCTCAAGGAGCGCAGCATCCATCATGTCGACGTCGGCACCAGCGGCGGCATATGGGGCCTCGACCGCGGCTATTGCATGATGATCGGTGGCGACAAAGAAATCGTCGATCGCCTCGATCCGATTTTCTCCGCGCTGGCGCCCGGTCTCGGCAATGAGCCGCGCACGCCCAAGCGTGACGGCCGCGACCCGCGCGCCGAGCACGGTTATATCCATGCCGGGCCGAACGGCGCCGGCCACTTCGTCAAGATGGTGCACAACGGCATCGAATACGGCCTGATGCAGGCCTATGCCGAAGGTTTTGACATCTTGAAGAATGCGAATAGCAAATCGCTGCCCGAAGACAGCCGTTTCGATCTCGATCTCACCGACATTGCCGAGGTCTGGCGGCGTGGCAGTGTGATCAGCTCATGGCTGCTCGATCTCACCGCAAGCGCGCTCGCCGCCGATGACAAGCTCGAAGGTTTTGAGGGCGTCGTCGAGGATTCCGGCGAAGGCCGCTGGACCATCATGGCGGCGATCGAGGAGGCGGTGCCGGCCGATGTACTTTCGGCGGCGCTCTATACCCGCTTCCGCTCGCGGCAAAACCACACTTTTGCAGAAAAAATCCTCTCGGCCATGCGCAAGGGCTTCGGCGCTCACCTCGAGCCCAAAGCCAAACAATCATGACGGCACAGGCGACGACGGCGCGGCCGGCCGATCCGTGCTGCCTGGTGATTTTCGGCGCGTCGGGCGACCTGACGCACCGGCTGCTGGTTCCAGCACTGTACAATCTCGAAGTCTCAGGCTTGTTGCCCGAAGCCTTCGCCCTGATCGGCGTCGCGCGCAGTGAATCCTCGAGCGAAGCGTTCCGCGCCGACCTCGAGAAAAGCCTGCCGCGATTCGCCACCCGCAAGATCGATGCCGCCGCCGTGAAGAAGCTTCTCGCCTGCGTCGCCTATGTGCAGGGCGATCCGGACGATCCGCAAACTTACGAAAAAATCGGCCGCGAGCTCGATCGCATCGAAAGCGAGATTAAGACCAACGGCAACCGCCTATTCTATCTGGCAACGCCACCGGCCGGTTTTGCGCCAATCGGCAGTCATCTCGGTGAGTCGGGCCTGGCGCGCCAAGACCTACCGCGCCAAGAGAACGGCGCTTGGCGGCGCATCATCGTCGAGAAGCCCTTCGGCACCGATCTTGCCTCGGCGCGCGCGCTCAATCGCAAGCTGCTCAGTATCTTGAAAGAGGATCAGATTTTCCGTATCGATCATTATCTCGGCAAGGAGACGGTGCAGAACATTTTGGTGCTGCGCTTCGCCAACGGCTTGTTCGAGCCGATCTGGAATCGCGACCATATCGACCACGTGCAAATTACCGTCGCCGAGGCGCTGACCGTCGGCCGCCGCGGCAATTATTACGACGCGATGGGCGCGCTGCGCGACATGGTGCCGAACCATCTGTTCCAGCTGCTCTCGCTCATCGCCATGGAGCCGCCGGCGCGCTTCGCCGCCGACGCGGTGCGCGCCGGCAAGGCGGAATTGCTCGATGCGGTGCAGCTGCAGACCCGCGACGAGGCGCTGCGCAATTCAGTGCGCGCGCAATATGCCGAGGGCACCATCGACAATCGCGCCGTCGAGGCCTATCGCGATACCAAAGACGTAAAACCCGACAGCACCACGGAAACCTATGTGGCGCTCAAGCTGATGATCGACAACTGGCGCTGGGCCGGCGTGCCGTTCTATCTGCGCACCGGCAAGGCACTGTGCGCCAAGCGCACCGAGGTGGCGATCAAGTTCAAGCAGGCGCCGGTGGCGATGTTTCGCGACACGCCGATCGAGAATTTGGCGCAGAATTTTTTGGTGCTGGGCATCCAGCCCAACGAATGCATCGGGCTCGAGTTCAACGCCAAAGTGCCGGGGCCGTCGATCGCGATCGGCGGCGTCGGCATGACGTTCAAATACGAGGACTATTTCGACGTGGCGCCGTCGACCGGCTACGAGACGCTGATCTACGACTGCATGATCGGCGACGCTATTCTCTATCCGCGCGCTGACGGTATTGAGGCCGGCTGGCATGTGGTGCAGCCGTTCATGGATGCATGGCGGGACGTGGGCGAGCAGGGCCTGGCAAGTTATCGTGCCGGAAGCGAAGGTCCCGCCGAAGCCGAGCGGCTCCTGGCCCAGGACGGCCGACGCTGGCGCGCCATTGCGTGAGGTCTGCGGTATGAACTCCAAACAGCAACGTGAAATCGTCGTGGTCGCCGATACGGCCGCTCTCGCCGAGGCGGCGGCGCAGCGGTTGGTGAACCGCGTTGCGCAGAGCGGCCGCACTGCCGTGTGCCTCACCGGCGGTTCGAGCCCGGAAGGGCTTTATCGCTTGCTTGGCGAGGAGTCGTGGCGCGGCAAGGTGCCGTGGGATCGCGTGCATTGGTTTATGGGGGACGACCGCTTCGTTCCGCAAAGCGATCCGTTGAGCAATATGGGCATGGCGCGGCGGCTGTTTCTCGGGGCTGTCGGCGCGCCGCGCGGCAACATTCATCCGATTCCCACCGACGCCAATTATCCCGAAGGCGCGGCGAATATTTATGAAGACGAGCTCAAGAGTTTTTACGGCGCCGAACGGCTCGATCCGGCGCGGCCGCTGTTCGATCTTGTCCTCATGGGTCTCGGCCCGGACGGCCACACCGCCTCGCTGTTTCCGGGCTCGCGCGCGCTCGACGAAAAGAACCGCTGGGTGCTAGCGGTGACCAAGGCCGGCATGGAACCTTTCGTGCCGCGCGTCACCTTGACGTTCCCGGCGCTCGCTTCGACGCGCGAAATGCTGTTCCTGGTCGACGGCGCCAGCAAGCGCGACATTTTGCAGCGCGTGTTCGCGGGCGAGGATTTGCCGGGCAGCCGTGCCCATTCCGACGGTGAACTCGTTTGGCTGCTCGATCGCGCCGCGGCGCCGGAGGTTTTGTCGTGAAGATCGAAACACCATCGGGAATTCCCTCCGTCCTCGTGGTGATGGGGGTTTCCGGCTCCGGTAAAAGCACGGTGGCTTCGATGCTGGCCCACCGCCTGCGCTGGACCTACGAAGACGGCGATTGGTTTCATCCGGAATCCAACGTCGAGAAGATGCATCACGGCGAGCCGCTGACCGATCAGGACCGTCTGCCGTGGCTACGCGCCATCGCCGCCTGGATCGACAACACTCGCAAAGCGGGTAATCACGGCATCGTCGCCTGCTCGGCGCTCAAGCGGGCCTATCGTGACATTCTGGTCGGCGAGCGGCGCGATGTACGGCTGGTTTTTCTCAAAGGCGACCGCGAGTTGATCGGGCGGCGCATTGCCGCGCGCGACGATCATTTCATGCCGGCAACGCTGCTTGACAGCCAGTTCGCCGCGCTGGAAGAACCGGCCGCGGACGAACGCCCGATCGTCGTCTCCATCGCGCCGCATCCGCGCGAGATCGTCGATGATATCGTCAACGCGCTCGGCATTGCCGAGGCGGCGGCGCCGATATAAGAATTTCGCGCGGCATCGGCCAGAAGCGCCGCGACGCGGCAGGGGAGGAAGACACCATGGCGAAAATCGTCATCAGTTGCGCGATCACCGGCTCGATCCACACGCCGACCATGTCGGACGCGCTGCCGATCACGCCCGACCAGATCGCCACCCAGGCCATCGATGCCGCCGCGGCCGGCGCCGCCATCCTGCACCTGCACGCCCGCGACCCCAAGGACGGCCGGCCGTCCCCCGAGGCCTCCGTCTTCATGCAGTTCCTGCCGCGCATCAAGCAGGCAACCGACGCCGTGGTGAACATCACCACCGGCGGCGCCGTGACCATGACGGTCGAGCAGCGCATCTCGGCGGCCAACACGCTGTCGCCGGAAATGTGCTCGATGAACATGGGCTCGATGAACTTCGCGCTCTATCCCATGGCGAAGCGCTACAAGAACTGGAAGTACGATTGGGAGGAGAGCTACCTGCTCAACTCCGACGGCTACATCTTTCCCAACACGTTCCGCGACATCGAGAAGGTCTACAAGACGCTCGGCGAAGGCCACGGCGTGAAATTCGAGCATGAATGCTACGACACCGGCCACCTCTACAACCTGGCGCACCTGATCGACAAAGGCTTGTTCAAGCCGCCGGTGTTCGTGCAGCTGATCTTCGGCATCCTCGGCGGCATCGGCGCCGATCTCGATAATTTGTTCTTCATGAAGCGCACGGCCGACCGGCTGTTCGGCAAGGACTATCTGTGGTCGGTGCTGGCCGGCGGCCGCCATCAGATGAATTTCTGCACCGCCGCCGCCATGATGGGCGGCAATGTGCGCGTCGGCCTGGAAGACTCGCTCTATATCGGGCCCGGAAAACTTGCCTCGAGCAACGCCGAGCAGGTGACGAAGATCCGCCGCATCGTCGAGGACCTCGGCCACCAGATCGCAACGCCCGCGGAAGCCCGGCAGATGCTCGGGCTGAAGGGCGCCGATCGGGTGAAGTTCTAAACCAGCCAACGTCGCGACGGTCACCTCATATGAACGCCATCGATCTCAAAGGCCGCACCGCGATCATCACCGGCGGCGCCAGAGGCATCGGCTTTGCTGCCGCGCAAAAGATGCTCGCCTCAGGGGCCGCGGTTGCGCTGTGGGACATCGATGCGGCAGCGCTCGGCAAGGCCGCTGCGTCACTGGCGAAGAGCGGGCGCGTCTACACCGCGATCCTCGATCTCACCGCCGAGGCGGAGATCGGCAAAGCGGTCGAGGCGCTCGTCCGCGACGCCGGCAAGATCGATATTCTGGTCAACAATGCCGGCATCACCGGCGGCAACGCGCCGCTGTGGGAGCTCAAGCCCGACGTCTGGCGCCGCGTCATCGAAGTCAACCTCGTCGCGCCGTACCTCGTCTGCCGCGCGGTGGTGCCGCATATGACGGCGGCGGGTTACGGGCGCATCGTCAACATCGCCTCGATCGCCGGCAAGGAAGGCAACCCGAACGCCTCGCATTATTCGGCGTCAAAGGCCGGCCTGATCGGATTGACCAAATCGCTGGCCAAGGAATTGGCGACCACGGGCGTGCTGGTGAACGCCATCACGCCGGCCGCGGCCAAAACCGAAATGTTCGGCCAGATGACGCAGCAGCATATCGATTACATGCTGTCCAAAATCCCGATGAACCGCTTCGTCGCCGTTGAAGAGCTCGCGGCCATGATCGCGTGGCTAGCGTCGGAGGATTGCTCGTTCTCGACCGGCGCCGTGTTCGATATCTCGGGCGGGCGCGCCGTATATTAGCGCCGCGCGAAGCGCATAGCATTCTCGGAAGCCCGCCAGAGGCCCAACAGGGAATGACAATCGCATTTAAAGCAACTCGAACCGCTCATCCGCAATTCCAGATCAGTCCGATAGGTGTATGGGTCCAGCACGGACCGAAGCTGCCGCCGTTGTAGCGTCCACCGGAAAATCCAGGACGGCCGAAATAGTACTGCCCGCCGCCATACCAGTATCTTGGAGCATATTCTGTGTCGCCGATTGCTCCCTTCGGACCATAAACGGGAACGTTGTTGTTGGGCGGCTGATGATAGCCGGGCAGGAAGCCGTAGCCATGCCAGGGGTGGATGACCAAGGGCTTTCGGTGCACGGACGCGGCGAATGCAACGGCGGGCAGCGATAGAGAAATCGCGACCACGATCCCAATCAGGATTTTTCGCTGCATCAAATTGCCACTCGAAAATAGGCTTGCGGTCGTTGCCACTTTTCGTTCTCCATCGTGGGTTCACCACTTATCGGAAAGCCCGCCGCCGCGCCGGCCGCCGAGATTTTCCTGTGGATAGGCGGCTTATTAAGTTGGCTCGCCAAGCCGTAGCTCGCGCGCAACTATCGCAGCCCGCCTTCGCTTCGCTACGGCGTGGCAGCCTTCGCTTCGCTGCGCGAGCGAAGGCTGGTGGGCGGTAGAGGGATCGAACCTCTGACCCCCTCCATGTCAAGGAGGTGCTCTTCCGCTGAGCTAACCGCCCGGTCAGCCAC
>DATHHM010000141.1:0-7119 GCA_035317145.1 Xanthobacteraceae bacterium
CTTCGACCATGGCGAACCAGCGGTCCTTCTCGAAAGCGTGGCCGAGCCGCTTCGGCGTGAAGACCAGGACCTCGCCCATCAGCGCCGCCGCCCAGGTCGTGAAGCCCGTGCGCAGCGTGCCGTCCGGCAACGGCGCGTACCAGATCTGGTTCTCGACGTCGTAGAAGAGATGCTCGGGGAATTCGTGATCTTGGACGCGAGCCAATGCGGGGCCTCTAAAAAGTCAGCACGCGGCAGTCGTCGCCCATGACGTCCTGGATCATGGCGGCAGCGCCCATCACGCCGTTGCATTCCGGAATGAGGTCGGCCTCGGACTTGCCGAACAATTCGAGATTGGCCGGGCAGGCCCAGAATTTGGCGCCCTGGCCGTGGGCTTCCTTGATCCAGTCGTAGACGGTCATCGGGTCGCCCGGCTTGATGGTGATTGCTTCGGCGACGCCCTTGAGCATCAATTTGCCGGCGGTCGCGGTGCACAGCACGTCGACCGGATGATCCATCGCCGCGGCGACCGCGGCGTAATAGAACGGCGCGCCAAGCTCCTCGGGATTGCGTGGGTCGGTGTTCATCAGGACGATGAGCAGGCGGCGCGCGCTCATTGCAACTCGGTCTCCTCGACCTTGAGGCGGCGGCCCCATTTGTCGAAAAAGTTGCCTTCGTTGAGCACCAGCGGGTTTTGGTCGAGCCGCGACTCCAGTTCATGCAGCCGCAACCGCGCCTTTGGATTATCGAGCGGGCCGCCATCGGGTGCCGTCACCGGGAAAAACGACGCGCCGTCCCAGTCTTGTCCTGAGCCGGCAAACAAAACGACGATCTCGCTCCAGTCGGTCTCGGTGCCGATGACGTTGAGATAGGTCGAGCACAGCGGCAGCACCTTGGTCTCGGCGATCGAGACCAAAACCACAAGCGCCGTGAACGCGCCGGTCTGCGCGAATTCGTCCACCAGCCAGCGGTCGAAATCGGTCGCCGGCTTGTCGGGTTCAGAAGTCGACAACGAGGGTCTCCGTTTGCTTAACGTGGCGGAAGAGAGAGGGAGTCGAACCCACCAAGGACCGGCTCGCGGCCCCTCCCGGATTTGAAGTCCGGACGCCCCACCGGGGACGAGTCTCTTCCTGAATCGGATGTGTCGTGGCCCGCCATGTCCGCCGCGCGGCGGAACAGGTCGAGCCGGTGCTTGTTGATGCGGCGCAGATCGCCGCGGCGCAAGGTGACGCCGTGGCGGTCGAAGAATTCCAGAATCTGGATCGCGACCTTGCGGCCGTTGTCGACCCTGTCGCGGAACTGCGCCGCGGTGAACTGGGCGTTCGGCGAAGTGGCGCCGAGATCGACGACGATGCCGACCATCTCGGCCACGGTCTCGCGCAAAAAGAAATGATCATGCGCGACCTCGTCGGCCTTGCCCATGCGGCCAAGAAGCTTGAGCAGGCGCCGGATGTCGGGCTCGCGCTGGGTCAGCAATGTCGCGATGTCGCGCACGCGCGGCGGCCGGAAGCGCTCGGCGCCGCCAAGGAGCGGCGCGATCTTTTGCCAGATTTTTTCGTCCGCCGGCGTGAGGCGGACTTCGTGGCCGGCAAGCCGCACCCAGGCGCCGTCCAGCGCGATCTCCTTGTTCCGCATAAGGCCTTGAAGAACAGAGAGAAATGCCGGCGCCGGCAGGCGCGGTTGCAGCTGCAGACGCAGCCGCTCGAGGCCGATGCCGGGGAGGTCGGGATTGCCGGCATGAAATGTTTGCAGCGCCGCCAACAGGCCGCGCTTGAATTGCAGCCAGACCGGCGCCGACAGCGCGAACACGCGGTCGGCGGCGGTTGCCTTGATGATGCCGAGGCGTTCGCAAATGGCTTGCGTCTGCGTTTCGCTGAGCGCGCGGTCGCGCGCAAACGCGGTGAGATCGACATAGTGCGGAGCGGTTTCGAGCAAGGCCGCGAGCGCGCGCTCCGGATCGCCGATCATGTGTGCCTGCAATTGCGCGAGCCGCTCCGGCGTACGCCGCTTGCGCGACGGCGCGCGCAGGTCCAAAAATTTGCCGCCGCCGATGGTGCGTTGCGCCGTGGTGTCGCGCAGCACGAAGCGGTCTCCTACTGCCGCAGCGATCGGCCGCTCGAGCACGAGTTGCACCAGCGCTTCGCCGCCGGGCGCAATGGCTGCGTCGCCAAGGAGCACGATGCGGGCGCCGATTTCGGTCGCGGCATGATGCAGCCGCGCCGGCATCCATTGCGTCACCGGTTTCTGCTCGGGCGCGAGCAACCGCAAGGTGGCGTCGATGCGATCGGTCGGCGCATGCAGGTCGGGATCGAGCACGACCTGGCCGCGGGCGATGGCGTCCTTGCTGATGCCGTCGCCGGCAAGATTGAGCGCGCAGCGCTGTCCCGCAACGCCGTGCTCCGTCGGCCGGTTCTGCGCGTGCAGCGAACGCACCCGCGCGACGAGACCCGATGGGCTGATCGTCACGTGGTCTCCCATAGTGACCGCGCCCGACAGCACGGTGCCGGTCACCACGGTGCCGGCGCCGGCCAAAGTGAAGGAACGATCGACCGCGAGCCGAAAACGCTCCGCTGTCGCGCGCGCCCGGATGGTGTGCGCGGCGTCGAACAGTTTTTCGCGCAATGCGTCGATGCCGTCGCCTGTCACGGTCGAGACCGCAACGATCTCGGCGCCGTCCAGGCCGGTACCCTGCAAGAGCTGCGCGATGTCGGCCAGGACCTTTGCTTGCTGCGGCGGCGCGGCGAGATCAATCTTGGTGAGCACGATGACGCCGCGCTCGATGCCGAGCAGGTCGACGATGGCGAGATGCTCGCGGGTCTGCGGCATGATGCCGTCGTCGGCCGCGATCACCAGCAGCACGAAATCGATGCCGGTGGCGCCGGCCAGCATGTTGTGGACGAATTTCTCATGCCCCGGCACGTCGACGAAGCCGAGCACGGCGCCGTCCGGCGCCGGCAGATAGGCGAAGCCGAGATCGATGGAAATGCCGCGCGCTTTTTCTTCCTTGAGCCGGTCGGTATCGACGCCGGTCAGCGCCCGCACCAGCGAGGTCTTGCCGTGATCGATGTGGCCGGCTGTTCCGACGATCATGAGGCGGGCTCCGGCAAGGGTGCATCGGCGCGGCATTCGGCTTCGGCGATTTGCGCGGGCGTGAGCGCCGAGCGCACGGCTTGAAAGAACTGTCCCGCCAGCGGGCTGCCGCCGGCGCGCGCGCGCAGCAACCAGACAAGGGCCTCGACCGGATCGCGCTTCACGCCCGAGCCGAGATGGAACGCCGCGCCCAGCATGGCTTGGCCGTCGGCGTCGCCGCGTTCGGCGCCACGCCGCCACCACTGCACGGCCTGCGCCGGATCGCGCTCGACGCCGAGCGCATTGTGAAAAATCATGCCGAGCCGCGTCATCGACGTGGCGATACCGTGCGCGGCCGCCAGCTCGGCGAAGCGCCGCGCGGCGACGTAATCCGGCGCGGCGACTTCGCCTTCGAGCAGCATCCAGCTCAGCATGTCCTGCGCCGCCCTGTCGTCCTGTTCGGCGGCGGCGCGATAAAGCTCCAGCGCGCGTGAAAAATCTTGTTCGACGCCTTCGCCCTTGAAATAAAGCGCCGCGCAATTGCGCTGGCCGACGGCATCGCCCGCGGCCGCCGCCAGCGACAGCCATTGCAATGCGAGCTTGGGGTCGCGTTCGACGCCGAGCCCTTCGGTGAAACAGGCGCCGACATTGTTCTGAGCGCGGCCTACGCCGGCATGGGCCAGCGGACCCCAGATTTCCAGCGCACGCGCATAGTCGCCGCGGCTCGACGCCTCGTAGGCCTCGGCCATACGGCCGGCGACGTTGGCGTCGTCGTCGTCCGGCCGTGCTTTTTTTGCTAACGCCTCAAGCCAGCGCATCGGATTTCTCGATGACGTCGAGCGTGGTGAGATTGGCGATGAAGGCTTCCTCGTCGTCGAGGCAGCGCAGATCAAGAATAAGCGCGCCGTTTTCGATCCGGCCCACTACCGGGACCGGCAGATTGCGCAGCGCCATGGACAGTGCGGTGAGCTGTCGGCCGCCTCTCTTGGCGGGGCGGGGCCTGATCGCAAAACCTGAGCTCGGCATCGTCTCCATCGGCAACGCGCCCGAGCCGATTTGACTTAGGCAAATCGTGACTGCAACGTCGAAGCCAGCACCGATTTTGCCGGCAACAATCGGCAGGAGCCGCCGCGCGGCCGCTTCGATGTCTTCTTCGGTCCGTGCCAGTAGACGCAGCGTCGGCAGGCGTTCCGCGACTCGATCCGGATCGCGATAAAGCCGCAGCGTCGCTTCGAGCGCGGCGAGGCGGACCTTGTCGATACGCAGCGCCCGCTTCATCGGATTGCTCTTGATCCGCGCGATCAAGTCCTTGCGGCCGACGATGAAGCCGGCCTGGGGCCCGCCCAAAAGCTTGTCGCCCGAGAAGGTGACGAGATCGGCGCCGGCCGAGACGGCTTCCTTCACTGTCGGCTCGTGCGCCAGGCCGTAACGGGCGAGATCGATCAGCGTGCCGGAGCCGAGGTCGTTGACCAGCGGCACCTTGCGCTCGCGCGCCAACGCCGCAAGATCGCGCGCGGCAACCTCCTTGGTAAAACCCTCGATGCGATAGTTCGAGGTGTGAACCTTTAGGATGAGCCCGGTCTTCGGTCCAAGCGCACCGGCATAGTCCTTCTTGTGGGTGCGGTTGGTGGTACCGACCTCGACCAATTTTGCGCCGGCGCGGCTCATGATCTCGGGCATGCGGAAGGCGCCGCCGATCTCGATCAGTTCGCCGCGCGAGACGATCGCCTCGCGGCCCTTGGCGACCGTGTTGAGCACGAGCAGGACCGCGGCGGCGTTGTTGTTGACCACGGTGGCGTCCTCGGCGCCGGTCAATTCGCACAACAGATCGCGAATGAGATCGTCGCGGTCGCCGCGATGGCCGGCGCCGAGATCGAATTCGAGCGCGACCGCGTTGCGCATCGCCACCTGCGCCGCCTCGATTGCGGCTTCCGCCCACAGCGCGCGGCCGAGATTGGTGTGCAGCACGGTGCCCGTGAGATTGAATACCGGCCGTAGCTTCGGCTGCTGCGCGATTTCGAGCCGCGTCAGCGCCGCCGCCGCAACATGGTCCGAGCCGCCCGGCGCGGCGCCGTTGGCGCGCGCTGCCGCAAGCGTCTCGCGCACCGCGGCGACGACCGCGGAGCGGCCGAACCGGAAGGCAGCATCCGCTGCCACGGCCGTACGCAACACCTCGTCGACCGAGGGCAGCTTGCGCAGCGCGGCGGATTCGGCTTTTGCCATTCGCGCCTCAATAACCGAGCAGGAACGGATTGACGGCACCGCGCCGGTAGCCGTTCTCGCGCAACAGGATATCGAGCCCGAGCGTGGCCACGTCGTCGGCGACGGGTTCGAGCTGCGGGTTTTTGTGCTGATGCAGAATCTTCATGTAGCCGCGGCAGCTTTCGCAGGTCTCCGCCTTGACCGTGTCCGGTCCGCTGTCGAGCTCCTCATAGGCGATGCCCGCGGTGGATTCACAGAGCACGCATTTGATGCGCACCACATGCCATTGCGTGGCGCACAGCGAGCAGGTGCAGAACCGCGTGCCGTGCGCGCCCTTCCAGCCGACGATCGCCGACGCCACCGGCGCGCCGCCGCAGGCCGGGCAGACGCCGTCGCCGATCGGCACTAGCGCAGCCGGATCGAGCCGCGCCGCAAGCCGCGCGAAATGCACCTGCAGCGCTGCCGCGATATAAACGTGATCGGCCAGCGTTTCGACCGGAATGGCATCCGCCAGCACCGAACGCACCATCTCGTCGCGCGCGGCGGTATCGGCGCCGCTGGCGCGCTCGATCGCCGCGCGGGCATTGTCCGGCATGTCGATGGTGGCAGCCAATGCCAATAGCCGATCCAGCGTCGCATCGAGCGCCGCGTCGGTGGTGAAGCGGGTGCGGTCGAGCGGCGGCATGGCGTGCTCGCGCGCCCGCGCGCGGGTGTCATCGGCAGGCAGATCGGGCTCCGGCAGATCCTTTTGGATGCGATGCTGGCATTCGCTTATGGCGGCGAGGAAAAGCAGATAAGGCCCGAGCTGATGGCCTTCGGCCAGCGTGCGAAAGCGCAACGAACGGGTGGCAAATACTGTGAGCGGATCGGGCAGGCGCACAAACGGCGGCGCCGCGATTTCCCCTATCGGGATCGGATCGTGCCCAGCGGCACCGGCCTTACTCATTTGCTACCTCACGAACCGCACGGGCCACGTGACAGACCGGTGAACGGCGCTCGTCTTTTTGCGACGGGCGCCGGCCGTCGTTCAGTTTGTCTTACCACCAACCAGTTCGCGAAGCCACTTGCGATGGTGTCGCCAGGCCCAGCCGCCGGTGACTTGGCCGCGGGTCATGGCGCCGATGGTGCCGCGCACCCAGATCGCGGCATAAACGTGCACGATCCAGACGCAGATGATGATGACCGCCGCGGCGGAATGGACCAGCACCGCGATGCGCTTCTGCTCGATATTGGTGTAGCCGTAGAAGTACTGGTCCCACATCACCAGGCCGCTTGAGATCAGCACGATGATCAGGATCGACATCAGCCAGAACACCGCCTTCTGGCCGGCATTGTATTTGCCGACTTCCGGCAGACGCTCCTCGTGTCCCGACAGCACGTCGCGCAGCCGCGCCAGCCAGGTGCCGTCCTCGGCCTTCCACAGATTGGCCCGCCAGAAGCGGATGAACAGGCCGGCGAAGCTGAAGAACAGCACCACGCCGATCCAGGGATGAATGGCCCGCGTCCACTGGCCGCCGCCGAACAGGCCGGTGAGGAAGAACAGCCACGGCGAGAAAAGCGCGAGGCCGGACAGCGCCAGCAGCACCAGGCACGTCGCGGTGATCCAGTGATTGATACGCGCACCGCCGGTATAGCGGTCGACGGTAACCGGATCGCCCGGATGGACGCTGTCGCCCGGCTCGACATCATACGCCGTCATGGCCGGCCACTCCCTGTCAGTCGTTTGGCGGCTTCCTCATCCTCGGGCTTGACCGTGTTGGGGCCCTCGACGAGGTGATGCACGAAGCCGATCGCGACCATGAGGCCCATCGCGGCCAAGCCGAAATATTTGGTCGCTGTGCCCTTCCACAATTCCACGATCGGGCTGAT
>DATHHM010000142.1:0-28251 GCA_035317145.1 Xanthobacteraceae bacterium
CGGCAAATTGCGTCTGCTCGCGATCACCAATCCGACCCGGCTGCCGATCGCGCCCGAAATTCCCACCGCGGTGGAATCCGGAATTCCGGGCCTTGTCACCCAGCAGGTGCTCGGCTTGTTTGTTCCGGCCGGCGTGCCGCAGCCGATCGCCGCGCAGATCGCCGCGGCGAACGCCAACGCGATGGCGGACAAGGCTTACACCCAATCCCTGGTCGATGCCGCGGTCATCCCGGTGCCGGATTGGACGGTGGAACGGTTCAATCAGTTCATGAAGGAAGACGTCGCGCGCTGGACGCCGCTGGTGAAGGCGATCGGCATCAAGCTCGATTGAACATTTGGTTCCGATGAAAGCTTCGCGCCGCAACCTCCTGGGTCTCGCCGCCGGCGCCGCCGCTCTACCGGCGGCGGCGCGCATGGCTTGGGCTGAAACTTATCCGGCGCGTCCGGTGCGTCTCCTCATCGGCTTCAACGCCGGAGGCGCGCCCGACGTGGTCGCCCGGTTGCTGTGCCAATGGTTGTCGGAGCGCGTCGGTCAGAATTTTCTGGTCGAGAATCGGCCCGGCGCCGGCGGCAATATCGCCGTCGAGGCGGTCGTGCGGTCGCCGGCCGACGGCTATACGCTTCTGCAGGTCGGCTCACCGAATTTCATCAACGCCTCGCTCTATAAGGACCTGAAATTCAATTTTCTGCGCGACATCGCGCCGGTCGCCAGCATCGGCCGCAATCCCTTCGTCATGGTTGTGAACCCGGCGTTTCCGGCCAAAACCGTCGCGGAGTTTATCGCCTATGCCAAGGCCAATCCCGGCAAGATCAACATGACGTCGACCGGCACCGGCAACCTGACCCACGTGGTCGGCGAACTGTTCAAGATGCTGGCCGGCGTCGACATGCTTCATGTGCCGGGCCGCGGCGAAATGCAGGCACAGAGTGACTTGCTCGCCGACCGTGCGCAGGTCATGTTCGATCCGATCGTGTCTTGCCTCGGCTATATCAAGGGCGGCCAGTTGCGGGCACTCGGCGTCACCAGCGCGGCGCGGCTTGCAACGCTGCCTGACGTGCCGCCTGTCGTCGAAACCGTGCCCGGTTTCGACGTGACCGGCGCGCTGGGTATCGGCGCGCCGCAGGGCACGCCGGCCGAGGTGATTGCCATCCTTAATGACAAGATCAATACCGCGCTCGCCGATCCCGCCATCAAGGCGCGGCTGGTCGATTTCGGCTTCGTGCCGACGCCGATGCCGGTCGCGGAATTTGGCGGCCTGATGGCCGCTGAGACCGAGCGGTGGGCCAAGGTAATCCAGGCGGCCAACATCAAGCCGGAGTAATTTTCGATAAGTGCCGGCGCTATCGCCGCTGACTGAGCAGTGCTTTGAGCCGCTGCGGCGTGACCGGAAGCTCTGTCACCGCGCCGGGAATGCCGATGGCATCGTCGATGGCTGACGCAATCGCGGCGCCGACGCCGGTGATACCGCTTTCGCCGGCGCCCTTGATGCCGAGCGGATTGAGCGGCGTGGTGTAGTCTTCGCGCAGCAGCACGTCGGGCTCCGGCGTCTCGTGCATCGCCGGCAAGAGATAATCGGCGAAGGTCACGGCGAGCGGATCGCCGCGTTCGCTGTAAGTGAATTCCTCGAACAGCGCGCCGCCCAGCCCTTGGGCAAAGCCGCCGACGATCTGGCCCTTGACCAGAGCCGGGTTGATCGCTCGTCCGATGTCGTAGGCGATGGCGTAATGCTCGATGGCAACGCTGCCGGTGTCGCGATCGACCCGCACCACGGCGACGTGACTGCCATACGGATAGACCTGATGCTCGGTCTTGAACCAGCCTTCGGCGGATAGCCCCGGCGTGCGTTCGCCCAGCGTCTTGGTGCCGGGCGCGAGATTTTGCGCGATCTTGCCGAGGCTGATCGATGGTCCGGCGCTGCGGTCGCGACGAAAAACTTCACCATCGGCAATGTCGAGCGCATCGGGCGTGGTTTGCAATAATTCGGCGGCGACTTCGAGCGCCTTCTTGCGCACGTTCAGCGCCGCAATATGCGTTGCCGATGCCGTCATCACCGTGGCGCGCGAGGCGTGCGCGCCGATGCCGAACGGGATGAGGTCGGTCTGGCCGTGGATCACCCGGCAGCGCCGGTAGTCGACGCCGAGCGCGTCGGCAGCGACTTGCGCCATGACGGTTTCGAAGCCTTGGCCGATCGAAGCGCCACCGGTGAGGACTTCGACCGCGCCCGAGGTGTCGATGGAGATTTTCACGCCGTCGGTCGGGCCAAGCCCGCTCTTTTCCACGAACATGGCGATGCCGATGCCGACCAATTCGCCGGCGGCTTTGCGCGTCTTCACGTCGGCGTTGAGTTTGTCCCAATTGATTTTGGCGAACAGCTTGTCCAACAGCCCGACATAGTCGCCGGTGTCGTAGTGGATTTCCTCGCCAAGCGCCTCGAGCGGGCGCGGGTAGGGCAATTCCGCCGCGCTGATCGTATTGCGCCGGCGGATTTCGATGCGGTCCATGCCGAGCTGCGCGGCGATGGCATCGACCAGCCGTTCGCGCACGAAGGTGGTCTCGTAGCGGCCGGGCGCGCGATAGGTCGCCGCTGGCGTCTTGTTGGTCAGGCGGAAGTGGCCGATCGCGCGGTAGGCCGGCACTCGGTAGGGGCCGGGCAAGATGCCCGCCGTCATGTGCACCACTCTTGCGGCATGGGTGCGCACATAGGCGCCCTGGTCGTGGAAATAGACGTCGTCGATGGCGAGGATGACGCCGTCGGCATCGACCGCGGCGCGGATCTTGTGCAACTGCTGGCGCGAATGATTGGCCGCGATCAAATGCTCGCGCCGGTCTTCGATCCATTTCACCGGGCGATTGAATTTTTTCGCGGCGACGCAGACCAGCACGTCCTCGGGATAAAGTTCGCCGCGGATACCGAAGCCGCCGCCGACATGGGACTCGTGGACATGGATCCCGCTCGGCGGAATTTTGAGCATGCGCGACAACAGTTCCTGGTTGCGATGCGGCACCTTGGCGGCGCCGTGCAATTCGAGAATGTCGCGCGAAGCGTCGTAGCGGCCGATGGCACCGCGCGTTTCCAGCGGCACGCCGGAATGCCGGCCGATGGCAAGCTCGACTTCGACGATGTGCTTGGCCGTGCGGAACACCGCATCGACGTCGCCATAGCCCTGGCGGATGATCGCCGCCTCGCTGCTGTGGCCCGGCGAAAATTCCACCGGCGTCGCCTGCGCATCGAGTTGCGGCGGCAGTTCCTCGATCTGCATCGCGACGAGGTCGGCAGCGTCTTCGGCGACGTAGGAGTCTTCGGCGAACACCGCGGCGACCGGCTCGCCGACATAACGCACCAAATCTCTCGCCAGAACCGGCTGGCGATACGGATCGAGCGCCGGGATCGAGCCCTCGCGAAAATCGACCGGCGGCACGTCGGCGATGTCGGCTGAACTCCACACCGCGAACACACCGGGCAGCGCCCGTGCCGCGGACAGATCGAGCGCGACGACGCGGCCGTGGGCGTGCGCCGAGCGCACCATGCGCATGTGCAGCTGATGCGGGAAATTGATGTCGCCGGCGAACTCGCCGCGGCCGGTGACCAGCGGCGGGTCTTCCAGCCGCGTGACCGATTGGCCGATCCACGGCTGTTTTGTTTGTTCCATGTTCATCGAGAAATTCGCGTTCCCCCTTCCGTCGTGCGCCGCGTGTAGCGGGCATGCCGCCAACGATGTCGGCCCGGCACGCTCGTCGTTATCGCCGGCCGTGGGCCCTGTCACAAGGGCAATCCGCTTGAAGTACCCGCCGCCCGGCAATGCGGTCGCTCCGTTTGCGCAAATCGCCCGCGACCCCAATTCAGCCCAAGATCGCGACCCATCGTTGCACAACTACGGATTGATCGCTGGCCTGATCTGGCACATGATTGCCGCCTTAAGTCCAAGGGGCATTCGCACATGAGTTATCTCCAGTCGCCACGTTTGCACTTCGCCGGCTCCTTCCAGGCCGATCCCTCGACCGTGAACAACGATCCCGAGCATTTCGACACCGGTAAGTTTCAGTCGAACTACAAACTGCCTGGCCCAGGTGCGACCAACGGTTGGTGGAATCCGGGCGGCACCGCCGCTTGGCGTTTTTTCGGCTGCACGGTGCAGCAGGTCGTCTACCGGGATGGAACGATCTGCGACGATCCGGCGGTCGATCCCGTGGTCGGCTCACCGGTCGCCAGCGGCGATGCACGCACCGAAGGCAAGCTTGTCGATCTGGATCCCGAGCAACAGATGGTGTCCGAGATCTGGGGCTTTCAGGTGACGCTTGGCGGTTCGGGCAGCGGCTTTGCCATCCGCGGCGACTTTGAAGTGACGGGCTTTGCCGACATCTGGGTTCGCTATCCGCAAGGGCAGCCGGATTCGTTCTTCGGCGCCTTCTATCAGAGCGTGCTGGCGAACCTGGACTGGAAGAACCAGACCGCCTCGCGTTTCCTCAAAGAACTGGAACAGCTCACATCGGGCAACGGTGCCGAACGAATGCTGAGCATCAAGTTCAATGTCGACGGTTATGTCGACGACTCCACATCTACGACATTCACCTTCGGCCGCGTCGTGGGTTCGATCGGACTGTATTCGCCGGACGAGCCGAAGCATTTTCTCGCGGCGCGTGCGCTGACGGCAACCCCCGGAGCGACGCCGACACTGGGAACGGCCTATGCGATGATCGACGGCGATCAGCTTTTCGTCGATCTGGGAAACAGCTTGCCGACCCAGGCGGTCGCTGGACCGATCGCCACCAACATCGGCCGGCTCTACGCCGCAGCGTTGCCGGCGGCCGGACCACCCGTGCTGCTGGGAGAAATCGAATATCAGCATGCCAATTGGTATCGCCAGACCTCGGGAATCGCCAGGCTGAAGCTGACGCCTGACCAATTGAAGGTGGCGCAAAGCGCTCCGCTCGCTATCGCTCAATCCTCGATCCTGCAGCAGCCGGCGGTTCTGGCGCCGCCGCCGTTGATGACGGAAGCCGCCAACGGCGCGTTCCTGCGGGCCGACAAGTTTGTCTACCGGCTGAACCCTGGCGATACGGCAACCGCAAAGCTTTACGCGACCGTATTCGGCAAGCGCTTTTCCGGCCAGCAGATCAGCCTCGGATATGACGTCACCGCGATGCAGGGTCAGGTCACACAAGGACCGTTGTCGGGCCCGGCCAACCTCGGCACGCCGCAATCCGCGCTGCAACTTTACGATCCGCCGAATCAAAAAACTCCTGTCACCTCTATCACCACGGCAGCGGACGGCACGGCGGAGCTGCAGTTGAAGGCCGCTGATCCGGGCAACCCGCGTGTATACATTGACGGCCAGCTCTACGGCGTGACCTACCAGCTGGGTACCTCGCCGCCGCCGCTCGGCTCCGTGCAAAACGGCAGCCAATTCCTCAACGCCCTGGTCTTCTCCGGCTATGAGGCGCCAGCCCAGCCGAACTGGATGGAAAACGTCCGTCCCATCTTTCAGCAATACGCCGATCTCTATCCCGTAATGCGGCCGATCGTCGATCTCGGCAATTACGGCAGCGTCGTTTCCAGGCGCAACATTCTCAAGAATGTTTTCAACGCTCCGGTCACCGATCCCAACTACATGCCGGTGACGCGCGATCTCTCCGAGGCCAAGCGGGCGATGATCCGCACATGGCTGGACAACCCGGTCTACATGAATCTCGATTCTGCCGAGGACCTGATGCAGGCCTTGCAGCTGGCCATCGAGTTGGAGCACTCGACCATTCCGCCCTACCTATGCGCACTTTACAGCATCAAGCCGGGCACCAACGTCGAGGTGGCGGGGCTGATCCGCAGCGTGGTGGTGGAAGAGATGCTGCACATGGCGCTGGTGGCAAACATTTTCATCGCCATCGGCGGCGGCCCGAATATCGGCCACGCTAAGTTCGTGCCGATTTACCCGGGTCCGTTGCCGGGCGGATTGCGCACCGGGTTGATCGTCCGGCTGCGACGCTGCTCCATCGAGCAAATCCGCGATTGTTTCATGTCCATCGAGGAGCCGGAAAAGATCGTGCAAATCAAGCGGCTGCAGATGCAGCTCGACAGGAAAGTCACTATCGGCTGGTTTTACGATCAGATTATCGCGGCGCTGGACGTATTGAGCGCCAGCGGAAAGATCAAATTCGGCAACGAAGCGCGGCAGGTGAAGGATTGGACGGGTCCTGGCAAGCTCTACGTCATTAAAAACCTCGATGACGCCAAGGCAGCCATTCAGGAAATTAAAGACCAGGGTGAGGGCACTGCAGGCGATCCGGGCGATGGCGACCATGAACTGGCGCACTATTACAAATTCGCCGAAATCGTCGCCGGGCATCATTTGGAGCGTGTCGGCGACGCGTTCAAATATAGCGGCCCGCCCATTCCGTTCGATCCGGACGGAGTTTGGCCGATGATCGACGACCCCAACATGGTGCTTTATCCCGCAGGCTCGCGCGCGCTGATCCTGGCTCAGCAATTTGCCCAGTCATACCAGGCGCTGCTGAAGGCCTTGAACCGCACTTTCAACGGCGATCCCGGATATCTCGGCCAGGCTATCGGCCTGATGTATTCGCTCGATCTCCAGGCGAGGGAACTGATGCAAACGCCTTCGGGGATCAAAGAGGGTACGACGGCGGGACCATCTTTCCAGCTGCCGGTGCCCGGGCTCGGATAAGCCTTCCGTTCACGCTGCCGCGCGTTCGAGCGCCCGGCGCGTCACCGCGAGAACGAGATCGCGCCGGAATTCGGCGGTCGTGGTCGCATCCTCCATGGCATCGACGGCGGCGGTGGCGGCTTCCGCCGCGGCGCGAAACGCCTTGTCGCCGGGCGGCGCGCCGGCGAGCGCGCGCTCGGCTTCGGCGATGCGCCGCGGATTCGGCTCGGCGCCGCCGACCGCAACGCGCGGCTCGACCATCTTGCCGCCTTCGATGCGATAGACGCCAAGCGCCGCGGCCATGGCAAAATCGCCGACGCGGCGGCTGAACTCATAGAAGCCGCAGCGCGTATCCGCCGGCAGTATCGGCAGGCGCGCCTCGACGAGCAATTCGTCGTCACGCAACGCCGTGGTCATGATGCCTTGGAAGAAATCGCGTGCCGCGATGACGCGCTCGCCGCGGGCGCTCTTCGCCACCACTTCGCCGTCGAGCGCGGCCAGCACCAGGCACCATTCGGAGGATGGGTCGGCGTGCGCAAGGCTGCCGCAGAACGTGCCGCGGTTGCGGATCGGATAATGCGCGATGTGGCGCACCACGTCGGTCAGCAATTTTCCGAGCGGTCCCTCGCAGACCGGGCGATGGAACGCGGCGTGGCGCACGCAGGCACCGATCGAGAGCTTGCCATCGGTCACCGCGATGCGATCGAGCGCCGCGACGCCGTTGATGTCGACCAGGTGCGCGGGCTTGGCGAGCCGGAACGCCATGGTCGGCACCAGGCTCTGGCCGCCGGCGAGCACGCGGCCGTCTTCCGGCGCGACCTCGGCGAGCAGCGCGACTGCCTCGTCAATCGTTTTCGGTGCGTGATACCGGAACGCTGCAGGCTTCATCGACTGGTTTCAACTTTGGGATTGGCGTATCTTTTTTGAACAGTTGCACGGTTTTTGGCACAGAGTCAAAGTGCGAAAACCCAGAGAAAAAGTACCCGCCCCGGATGAAGCCGCCGCTCTTTTCCTATCACGATCCGCGCAGCACCGCCGATGTCGTCGGCCTGCTCACCAGCCTCGACAACGCCAAGTTGCTCGCCGGCGGCCAATCGCTGATGCCGATGCTCAACATGCGCTTCGTGTTGCCGGATCATGTGATCGATCTCAACCGGGTCGATGGCATGAGCTACATCCGCGAGCGCGACGGCGCGCTCGACATCGGCGCCATGACGCGCCAGCGCGATCTCGAGTTTGCGCAGCTGGTGCGCGCGCGCTGCCCGTTGATGCACGAAGCGCTGCTGCAGGTCGGGCACCGGCAGACGCGCAACCGCGGCACGCTCGGCGGCTCGCTATGCCATCTCGATCCGTCGGCCGAATTGGTGTCGGTCGCCGCCGCGCTTGACGCGACAATCTCGGTGATCGGCAAGAACGGCGCGCGCAGCATCGATTTTGCCGCGTTTCCGGTCGGGTATATGGCGTCGTCCATCGCGCTCGACGAGCTCGTGACCGGCGCTACGTTTCCATGCTGGCCGGCCGGGCACGGCCACGCCTTCGTCGAGTTCGCCCGCCGTCACGGCGATTTCGCCATCGTCTCGGCGGCGGCGCTGATCGAAGAGGGCAACAACGGCAAGGTGACGCGCGCGTCGCTGACGCTTGGCGGCATGGGGCCGGCGCCGGTGCGGGCAGGCGAGGTCGAGCGTGCGCTGATCGGCGAAGTCATCGAGGAAAAACGTCTGCGCGAGATTTGCGAAACGCTGCGCAAGCTCGACGCCATTGACGATATCCATGCGCCGGCGTCGTACCGACAGCAATTAGCGACGGTGCTGTCGCGCCGCGCGCTCCTTAAAGCGCATGAGCGCATTAGCGCGGGGAGAAGGCCATGAGCGAGACGCGAGCCATCGTCGTCACCGTCAACGGCAAGCGCCACGAGGCGACCGTGCCGGTGCGCGTGACGCTTGCGGATTTCTTGCGCTATCAGCTCGGACTGACCGGCACTCATCTCGGCTGTGAACATGGCGTGTGCGGCGCCTGCACCATTCTCTTTGACGGCTATTCGGCGCGATCGTGCCTGATGCTGGCGGTGCAGGCCGACGGCCACGAGATCATGACGGTCGAAGGCATTGCGACCGACGCCGATACGCTGCATCCGTTGCAGCAGGCGTTCCATGAGCATCACGGTCTGCAATGCGGCTTCTGCACGCCGGGCATTTTGACGACGCTGATCGAACTTTTGCGCGACAATCCCGACCCGACCGAGGAAGACATCCGCATCGGTATTTCCGGCAATCTGTGCCGCTGCACTGGCTATCAGAACATCGTCGTCGCTGCGCTCGATGCCGCAAAGCGAATGCGCGGGCCGTGATGGCCATCCGCTTCGACGATATTGGTCACCGGCTCAAAGCGTTCCGCCTCGGCTCCGGACTGTCGGCGGAGGAGATCGCGCAAAAGCTCGGCATTTCGCGCACGGCGCTGTACCGCTTCGAGAAGGGCGAGGTGGCGAAGATCGAGACCTTGGAGAAGCTCGCTGAGCTGCTTGAGGTCTCGGTGCCGACCTTGCTCGGCGTCGGTGTCGAATACATCGCTTCCGCCGTGAGCTATTTCGAGCGCATGCGGCAGATCGAGGAAGCCGCCGAGCACGTCATCGTGCTGGCCGGGCCGATCTCCTACGTGCTCGCCTCCGACGCCTTCGATCGCGCGCTCGGCGACATATTGCGCGAGTCGGTGCGCGACGCGGTCGAGACCCGGGAGCGGGCGATGGCGCAAATCGACGAATTGATGGCGGTGCTGCGCCAGCGCAAGGAAACCTATCGCCGGCGCCGGCCCGCGGTCGTCAACCTGATCGCCGCGGCCGAGATGGAGCGTTTTTTGCGCAACGGCCTTGTCGGCCGGCACGATCTGCCGGAAAAGCTGCGCCGCGAACGCCGTGCGCTTGCCCGCGCCGAAGCCGAGCATTTCACCGCGCTGATGGAAAACGAGCCAATCGGCGTGCAGATCGGCATCGTGCTCGACACCTTGCCGCACACCAGCTTCCAGATTTTCCGTCAGCCCGACCGGCAGATTTTGGCGCTGAGCCCATTTCGCCTCGGTGAGGAACCGAACATCCGTGTCGGCATGGCCATGATCACGTCGGCGCCCGAGGCGCTCGCCTTGCATGAGAAAATGGCGCGGGACCTATGGGCAAGCGCGCTCAAAGGTCCCGCCGCCGTGCGTTTCATGCGGACGATGATCGAGAAGGCGAGTGGCTGACTAGACCGTGATTCGATTAAATTGAATCGGATCACGATCTAGTTTTTTCGTTTGAGCATGATCTTTTCGGAAAACCGGCATCCACTTTTCCGGATCATGCTCTAGGCCCGCGCGTATTTACCGCGGTTGAAGAAGCGGTCCTTCTGGTCGTCGTTGGCGGTGTCGCGATTCGACTTGATGGCGCCGACCTTGGCCAGCGCGGCTTTCACCGCCGGGCGTTCGTCGATCGATTTGAACCAGCGCGCCAGATTCGGATTGTCCTCCCACTTCACGCCCTGGATGTCGTGATTGCGCGTCCACGGATAGGTGGCGATGTCGGCGATCGTGTACTCGTCGCCGCCAAGATACGGCGAATGGGCGAGCCGCTTTTCCAGAACTTCGTAGAGCCGCTTCACCTCGGTCTGATAGCGCGCCAGCGAATAGGAATGATCCGCGTCTTTCGTCGCGAACATCTTGAAATGGGTGAACTGGCCGAACATCGGGCCGACGCTCGAAGTTTGCACGAAGAGCCATTGCAGCACGTGGTATTTCTTCGCCGGGTCGGTCGGCAGGAATTTGCCGGCCTTCTCGGCGAGATACATCAGGATCGCGCCCGACTCGAACAAGGTGTAGGGCTTGCCGCCCGGACCGTCGTGATCGATGATCGCCGGGATCTTCGAGTTCGGATTGATCTTGATGAATTCCGGATGGTACTGGTCGCCTTTCCACACGTCGACGAAATGCTCCTTGTAAGGCAGCTTCGTCTCTTCGAGCATGACGTAGACTTTTTGCACGTTCGGGCTGGTCAACGCATACAAGTCGATCATGGCAATGTCCTTCAGGTCTGCGGGGGAGGCCGTGAAACTACCGGCCCCCGCGGCGTCCGGCAAGGTGCCGAAAGGCCGCGCGCGACGGGTCTTTGCGCCCTTGTGTGGGGTCGCCGATGCCGCGTAGGCTTGCGATCGAAAACAACAATAATCCCTCGGCGAGGAGACACGGATGAAGTTTCCAATCCAGCGGTTCGCCACATGCGCCATGGCGCTCATTGCGCTGGCATTCGTCGCCGGTGCCGCGCGTGCGGCCGACGATTATCCGAACCACCCGGTGCGCTGGCTGGTCGGCTATCCGCCGGGCGGCTCGACCGACATCGTCGCTCGCCTGATCGGACAATATCTGTCGGAACATCTCGGCCAGCAATTCGTCATCGAGAACAAGCCGGGCGCCGGCAATAATCTCGCGACCGAAATGGCCACCAGGGCGGAGCCGGACGGCTATACGGTGCTGTTGGTGAATCCCGCCAACGCTATCAACGCCACGCTCTATAAGAATCTGACGTTCAATTTCATCCGCGACATGGCGCCGGTCGTGGGTATCATCCGCGTGCCGAACGTGATGGAGGTCAATCCGAACGTGCCGGCGAAAACTGTCGCCGAGTTCATCTCTTATGCCAAGGCCAATCCGGGCAAGGTCAACATGGCCTCCGCCGGCGTCGGCACCTCGACGCATCTGTCGGGAGCACTGTTCATGATGATGACCGGCACCGAGCTGGTGCACGTGCCGTATCGCGGCGCAGCGCCGGCGCTCGCCGATCTGCTCGGCGGCCAGGTGCAGGTGTTGTTCGACAACCTGCCGTCCTCGATCGGCCACATCAAAGGCGGCCGGCTGCGCCCGCTCGCGGTGACCACGGCGAAGCGCTCGGACGCGTTGCCGGACGTGCCGACTGTCGCCGAGACCGTGCCGGGCTTCGAGGCCAGCGTGTTCTACGGCATGGGAGTGCCGAAGGGCACGCCGCGGGCGGTCATCGACAAGCTGAACAAGGCGGTGAACGCGGCGCTCGCCGATCCGGCCATGCAGGCCAAGCTCGCCGATCTCGGCGGCGCCAGCATTGCCGGCACGCCGGAGGATTTCGGCAAGATCATCGCCGACGAAACGGCGAAATGGTCCAAGGTGGTCACCGCCACCGGCGCGACAGCGGAGTAGGGCGTGAGGCGTTTTGCTCTGGCGCTTTGCGTGCTCGGCGCCTGCACGCCCGTTGTGGCGCAGGATTACCCGACGCGGCCGATCCGCGCGCTGACCGCGACCAGCGCCGGCGGCACCAGCGATGTGTTCATGCGCGTGCTCGGCGAAGAGCTGCGCAAGCGCTGGGGCCAGCCGATCGTGGTGGAGAACCGTCCCGGCGGCGCCATGAATGTCGGCGGCCGCGCTTGCGCCGACGCGCCGAACGACGGCTATACGATCTGCATCCTGCCGCCCGAGACGCTCGCCTATAACCAGTTCGTGTTCAAGCAAATCACCTACGATCCGGCGAAGGATTTCGCGCCGGTCACCAACCCGTTCTTTGCCACCCAAGTCATGGTGGTGAACGCGTCACTCAACGTGCACACGCTTGCCGAGCTTGCGGCACTGTCCAAGACCAAGCCCGGCACGCTGAGCTACACCGCGGCATCGATCCCGCTGATCGCCTTCATGGACAAGTGGACCAAGGAAACCGGCGCCGACATCGTCAAGGTGCCGTTTCGCGGCGGCGCCGAAGCGGTCAACAATGTGATGGGCGGCTCGACGCCAATCGCGTTTTTCGGCCTCGCCAACTGGCTGGCCTTCATCCGCAACGGCACCGTGAACGCGCTCGCGGTCGACAGCACCAAGCGCTCGCCGCTGTTACCCGACGTGCCGACGCTGACCGAGCTCGGCTACGGCCAAAATCTCACCCGGCTTTATTTCGGTATTGTCGCGCCGACCGGCGCGCCGGATGCGATCGTGCACAAGCTGCGCGACGGGTTTGCCGCGATCGGCGACGATCCGGAATTCCGACAGAAGCGCATGATCGACGTCGCGCTCGAGCCGGTGTTCGACACGCCGGAACAATTCGCCGATTTCCTCAAAACGGACCGCGCCGCGTCGGCCCGTATCGTTCGCCAATCCGGCATGGAGCCGCAGTGAGGTGCGGCCGGTGAGGGAAGGGTACTTGCGTCATTGCGCCGGAGCATTGCTCGCCGCCTGTGTCGGCTTCGCCTCGGTCGCCACCGCACAAGCGCAATCGGCCGAAGAGTTCTTCAAAGGCAAAACGCTGCGCTTCACCGTGGTCTATGAACCCGGCGGTACGTACGACCTGTATAGCCGCCTTCTGATCACGCATTTACCCAAACACATTCCGGGCAATCCGACGGTCGTGATCCAGTACATGCCCGGCGCCGGCGGCATGGTCGGTACCGTCAATCTGTACGAGAAGGCGGCGCGCGACGGCACCCAGCTCGGCATGCTGCCGCGCGACATCGCCGTCAATCAGATGCTGCATCCGGAAGCTGCGCGCTACGATGCCAAACGCTTCACCTGGATCGGCCGCATCGCGAGCTATACCGGAGTGATGTTGGTCATGAGCCGCACCGGCGTGAAGACTGCCGACGATCTACGCCGTAAAGCCGTGGTTGTCGGCTCCTGGGGTAACACCACCGACAGTTTCGTGACGCCGACGCTGCTGAACGCCTTGGCCGGCACGCAGTTCAAGATCGTGACCGGCTATCGCGGCGCCGCCGACGTCGATTTGGCAATCGAGCGCGGCGAGGCCGACGCGCGGGTGGCGTCGTGGACGGCGCTGAAAACCACGCGCGGCGAATGGCTCAAGGACGGCAGGATCGCCGTGCCGTTTCAAACCGGGCTCAAGCGTCACGCCGATCTGCCCGACCTGCCGCTGATCGGCGATCTGGCGACGAGCGACGACGGCCGCCGCATTCTTGAATTCATGAATTCCGATTCCAGTGTCGGCTGGAACGCGATCGCGCCGCCCGACGTGCCGGCGGACCGCGTTGCCGCGCTACGCAGCGCCTTCGATGCGACGCTACGCGATCCGGAATTTCTGGCGGACGCGCAGAAACAAGGGCTTGAAATCGTTCCCGGACGCGGCGACGAAGTGCGAGAGGTAGTCGAGCATACGCTCGCCACCCCGCCCGGTCTCGTCGCCCGTATTGCGGCAATCATCGGCGGACAGAACTAGAGGAGAGACACTTGCTGATCGACTGGCACGTTCACATCAACGATCCGAAATTCATCGGCAAGCCGTGGTGGCCGGTTCCGGTGCCGATGACCATGGAGGATGCGCTCGAGGCCCACGCGCTCGCCGGCCTGGACCGCACCGTGATCAGCAATGCGGTGCATTACATCCGGCACATGGAGTCGACGAAAGACGTCGTCGCCGCCATCGAGAGCTCGAACCGGCATCTTGCCAAGTGCCGCGATCAGCACCCGGACAAGTTCGTCGCCATGGCGACCTGCGTGCCCAACGGCGGCGATGAGTTCCTGAAAGAACTGGAACGCGCGGTGAAGCAGGATGACGCACGTGCGGTGATCATCAATTCCAGCCATCACGGCCATTACCCGGACGAGGACGCGGCGAATCCGTTCTTCAAGCTGGTGACCGATCTCGATATCCCAGTCTTCATCCATCCGGGCGATGCGACCACGCCGGCGATGAAGGATTACCGATTGGCGTCGAGCATTGGCCGCCCGGCCGACAATTGCCTGTCGCTGGCACGGCTGATCGTGCGCGGCATTTTCGAGCAGTTCCCGACCGTGAAGATCGTCGGCAGCCATCTCGGCGGCGGCATCTGTGAAGTCATCGGCCGCATGGACTACGCCTATGAGCTGCTCGACTTCTCAGCGTTTCTCGGTCCCTACGAACCGATGCTGATCAAGCACGCGCCGAGCCATTACCTGAAAATGTTCTATTTTGATTCCGCCTGTTATGCCGCGCCCGCCGCCGAATGCTGCCTGAAAACGGTCGGCGAAGATCATTTTCTGTTCGGCACCGATTCACCGCCGATGGTGCCGCTGAAGATGAAGGGGCTGAAGATGATGGACCAGATCGGCATGACGCCGGCGCAACGCGCCAAGGTGATGGGCGGCAACGCCGCGCGGCTGCTCAAGCTCAACTGAACGGGCGAAACCATGATCATCGAATGGCACACCCACATCTATCCGCCCGAAGAGGCGGCGGCCGATACGCTGACCTGGGACGGCAAGTCCGGCCCGACCTGGGAAGGGCGTTGCCCGATGACATTGGAGAACGTGCTCGCCGCCCACCAACGCTGCAACATCGACGTGACGGTCTTCAGCAATGCGGCGCATTACATGCGCGGCAAGGCGCCGTCCGAAGAGCTCAAGGCGGTGCAGCGCTGGTCCGATTACGCGGCGGAGATTCAGGAACAGCACAAGGGCAAGTTTTACGGCTTTGCGACCATGCTGCCGTGCGGCGGCTCGGCCTTTATCAAGGAGACCGAGCGCGCTATTCGCCAGCTCGGCCTCAAAGGCGTGCTGATTCATTCGAGCCACAAAGGTCACTATCCGGACGACGACGAGGCGCGGCCGTTCTGGGAGCTGATGCAAGATCTCGGCGTGCCGGTCTTCATTCATCCGCCCCATGTCGGCTTTGGCGAAGAGCGGATGAAGGAATACCGCCTCGCGTCCAGCATCGGCCGGCCGGCCGATCTGTGCCTGGCGCTGTCGCGGCTGATCGTGCGCGGCGTATTGGAGGATTTTCCGCGCGCCACCATCGTCGCTTCCCATGGCGGCGGCGGTATCTGCGAGGTCATCGGCCGGATGAACTATGCCTACGAATTGCAGGACGAATGCTATTTTCTCGGCTCCTACACGCCGATCAAGATCAAGCACGAGCCCGGCCATTATCTCAAACGCATGTATTTCGACACCGTGAGCTATCACCCGCCGGCGGCGCAGCTGGTCGTCGACACGGTCGGGCCCGACCACGTGCTCTACGGCAGCGATGCGCCGCCGCTGACCTCGCTCAAGCCGCGCGCCATCAAGCTGGTTGAGGGGTTGAGGGTCAGTGACGAAGACCGTGAAAAGATTTTCTGGCGCAATGCGGCGAAGCTGTTGAAGCTCGACGTGGCGCGTGTGTAGGGTAAGAGCGCATTTTCCAAACGAGATTGCACATGTCCGAAAGCAAGAAGAAGCCGCCCGAAGAACTCCGCAGCTACCGCTGGCTCGGCAAGAACGATTTGCGCTCGTTCGGCCACCGCTCGCGGCTGCAGCAGCTCGGTTATGACCGCGCCGACTGGGTCGGCAAGCCGGTGATCGGCATCATCAACACCTGGAGCGACATCAACGCCTGCCACGGCCACTTGCGCGCGCGGGCCGAAGACGTGAAGCGCGGCGTCTATCAGGCCGGCGGTTTTCCCATCGAGCTGCCGGCGATGTCGCTTGCCGAGCCGATCGTAAAACCGTCGACCATGATGTACCGCAACTTCCTTGCCATGGAGTGCGAGGAATTCTTGCGCAGCCATCCGATCGATGGCGCGGTGCTGATGGGTGGCTGCGACAAGACCACGCCGGGTCTGATCATGGGCGCGATCAGCATGGGGCTGCCGGCGATCTATGTGCCGGCAGGGCCGATGCTGCGCGGCAACTGGCGCGGCAACGCGCTCGGCTCCGGCTCCGACGCCTGGAAATACTGGGACGAGAAACGCGCCGGCCGCATCGGCGACGAGGAATGGAACGAGATCGAGGGCGGCATTGCGCGCTCGTTCGGCACCTGCATGGTGATGGGCACCGCGGCGACCATGATGGCGATCACCGAGGCGCTCGGCCTGTCGTTGCCCGGCGCGTCGTCGATCCCGGCGCCCGACGCCAGCCATCCGCGCATGTGCGCGGCTTCCGGCCGCCGCGCCGTCGAGATGGTGTGGGAGGATTTGACGCCCGATAAGATTTTGACGCCGGCCGCGTTCGACAACGCCATCCGCGTCCACATGGCGCTCGGCGGCTCGACCAATGCCATCATCCACGTCATCGCCATGGCGCGCCGTGCCGGCATTCCCCTCGACATGCAGCGTTTCGACGATATTTCCCGCCAAGTGCCGGTGATCGCCAACATCACGCCGTCGGGTAAATTTCTGATGGAGGATTTTTTCTTTGCCGGCGGCCTGCGCGCGCTGATGGGCGAGATGAAGGATATGCTCGATTTATCCTGCATCACCGTCACCGGGCGCACGCTGGGCGAAGCAATCGGCGACGCCAAAGTGCATCTGCCCGACGTTATCCATGGGCTCGACCGTCCGCTTTATCCCGAGGGTGCCACCGCGGTGCTCACCGGAAACCTCGCGCCACGTGGCTGCGTGATGAAGCCGGCCGCCGCTGAAAAGCGTTTCCTGCAGCACCGCGGCAAGGCGATAGCATTCGAGAATTACGATCACATGGCACGCGAGGTCGAGCGCGACGACCTCGACGTCACGCCCGACCATATTTTGGTGCTCAAGAACGGCGGCCCGAAGGGCGGCCCCGGTATGCCGGAATGGGGCCAGCTGCCGATCCCGAAAAAGCTCTTAAAGGCCGGCGTGCGCGACATGCTGCGCATTTCCGACGCGCGCATGAGCGGCACCAGCTACGGCGCCTGCATCCTGCACGTCGCGCCCGAAAGTTTTGTCGGCGGCCCGCTCGCTCTGGTGCAAACCGGCGATGAAATCGAGATCGACGTCGCGGCGCGGAAAATCCACCTCCACGTCAGCGAGGAAGAGCTCACGCGCCGCCGCGCCGCCTGGAAACCGCCGCCGCCGCATTTTTTGCGCGGCTATGGCGCGATGTATTCCGAGCATATCGGCCAGGCCGACGAGGGCTGCGATTTCGATTTTCTCGCGGGCACGCAGCGTACGGCGGAGCCGGAGATTCATTAACGACAAACGGCGCGAAAGCATCGCGCGCCGCGTCCTACCGGATGGACATCTATGACTCACATTCGTCTGTTTGCAGCCGCGCTCGCATTGCTGTTCGCTGCGATCGTGCCGGCCGGCGCCCAAAGCCCGGCGTTTCGTGTCGATCCATTCTGGCCAAAGCCGTTGCCGAACAATTGGATCCTCGGCCAAGTCGGCGGCATGGCGATCGACGGGCAGGACAATATCTGGGTGTTCCAGCGGCCGCGCTCGCTGACCGATGACGAGAAGGGCGCCGCACTGACGCCGCCGCGCTCAAAATGCTGCGTGCCGGCGCCGTCGGTGCTGGTGTTCAATCAGGCGGGCGACGTCATCAAGTCATGGGGCGGGCCGGGCGATAATCTGGGCTACGACTGGCCGCTGCAGGAGCACGCCATCCTGGTCGACAACAAGGGTTTTGTCTGGCTGAGCGGCAACGGCAAGGGCGACAGCATGGTGCTGAAGTTCACCACCGACGGCAAATTCGTCAAACAGCTGGGCAAGCGCGGCCCGCTGACCTCGAGCACGGATTTGAGCCAGTTCGGCTTGGTTGCGTCGCTCGAGCTCGATGCCAAGGCGAACGAGATCTACGCAGCCGACGGCTACGGCAATCATCGCGTTGCCGTACTCGATGCGGACACCGGCGAGATCAAGCGCATATGGGGCGCCTACGGCAAACCGCCGACCGACGATGATCTGCCGGCCTACAATCCGGATTCACAGCAGTTCGCCAATCCGGTGCATTGCATCGCGCTGGCCAAGGACGATCTGGTCTTTGTCTGCGACCGCACCAATAACCGCGTGCAGGTATTTCACAAGGACGGCAGTTTTGTGCGGCAGTATGTATTTGATCCCGCAACCAAGGGTTCCGGCTCGAGCTGGGGCTTGGCATTCTCGCCGCTCGACAAGAAGCAGAACTTTTTCGTGCTGATCGACGGCACCAACAATTTACTGGAGACCGTGCGCCGCAGCGACGGCGCCGTGGTCCGCACCTTCGGCCGGCCGGGCCGCGAGATCGGCGAATTCCATTGGGTGCACGTCGGCAAGTTCGACTCGCGCGGCAATTTTTATACCGGCGAAGTCGATACCGGTAAGCGCCTGCAGAAGTGGGTGCCGGTGGAGTAGCGGACGATCACCCAGCCGGCAAAATAACGGCGCGGCATTCGCCGAAGCCGATGCGCGGATAGCCGGTTTTCGCGCAAAAGCCGCGGAAGATGATCTCGTCGCCGTCTTCGATAAAACCGCGCTTCTCGCCGCCCGGCAGTTCGAGCGGTTCGCGGCCGCGTGCGCTGAGTTCAAGGAGGCTACCCCAACTCGATTTCTCGGGGCCCGACACGGTGCCCGATCCGATCAGGTCGCCGATCTCGAGATTGCAGCCGTTGCTGGTTTGGTGCGCGACCATCTGCGCGATGGTCCAATACATCAGCGCGAACGAAGTCTGCGTGATGCGCGCCGGCGCGGTGCCGTTCTTCCGCATGGCCTCGGTCAAAAAATAGGCTTCGAGCGTGATGTCGAGCCCGCCGTTCGTTTGATCGTCGGCGTCGGCGAGATGCGGCAGCGGGGCGGGATCGCCTTCCGGTCGCGCATAAGCGGCGGTGTGGAACGGCGCCAGCGCCTCCGCGGTCACCACCCATGGCGAGACCGTGGTGCCGAAATTTTTGCCGAGGAACGGGCCGAGCGGCTGATATTCCCAGGCCTGGATGTCGCGGGCCGACCAGTCGTTGAGCAGGCAATAGCCGAACACGTGATCGGCCGCCTTGCCGACCGGGACCATGGTGCCGAGCTCGGTGCCCATGCCGATGAAGGCGCCAAGCTCCAGCTCGAAATCGAGGTTGCGCGACGGCCCATAGCTCGGCGCGTCCTCGTTCTGCCCCTTGCGCTGGCCTTGCGGCCGCTTCACCGCCGTGCCGCTGACGCGCACCGACGAGGCACGGCTGTGATAGGCGACCGGCACGTATTTGTAGTTCGGCATCAGCGGATTGTCGGGGCGGAACATGCGGCCGGCATTGCTGGCGTGGAAAATGGAAGCAAAAAAATCGGTGAAATTGCGAAACGCCACCGGCAGCCTGATTTCCGCCTTCGCGATCGGGGTGAGATGCTGGCTGATGTTTTTATTGCCGTGCTCGGCGCTCAAGGCGCGCGACAGGCCGAGCCGTAGCGCCGACCAGGCCTGCGGCCCGAGCGACATGATGAGATTGAGGAACGGCGCCCCACCGGCGCGCGCCGCCTCCAAGGCAAGGCCTTCGAGCGACGGGCCGGCCGCCGCCACATCGAGAATCTGGTCGCCGATCGCGACGCCGACCCGTGGCGGCATTCCCGCGGCCGGGCTGAAAACGCCGAACGGTAAATTCTGGATCGGGAATTCGCTGTCGGCCGCGTTGGCGCTTTCGACCCAGCTGCGTCGGGCCGGATCGTGGGTTTCGTTGAGGGGTAATGCCATTTGTGGAGGGACTCTATGCAGGAGTGTGGTGTGCTGATGCCAGCGGGTTTCTGCTATGAAGCCGATATGGATATACAATTCGCCTCGCCTTGGGAAATCGCGCCGTGAGCGTCATCGGGGAGCTTGCGGCCTTCGTCGCCGGTGCCAAGGCGGCCGACTTGCCGGCGGCGGACCGGGAGCGGCTGCGCCTGCATTTCATCGATACCGTGGTTGCCGCCAAGGCCGGCGCCCGTATCCCCGAGGGCAAGGCGCTGCAAAGCCTGGGCGATGACGGCGCGCTGGCTGTCCGCATCGGCCGGCAGGCGGCGGCAATCCGGCTCACTGAGATCGACGACATTCATCTGCCGTCATGCACCACGCCGAGTGCCGGCGTTGTTCCGGTGGCGTTGATGCTCGCGGCGCAGCAGCAAAAGTTCGATCCTAGCGAAATCGCGAGCGCGATCTGGGCCGGTACCGAAATCATGACCCGGATCGGTGTCGCGGTGCGCGGCCCGCAAATTCTTTATCGCGGCATCTGGCCGACTTATCTCGCCGCGCCGGTGGCAGCGGCGGCAACATCGGCGCGCCTCATGGGATTGTCCGAGGCCCGCACCGGCCACGCCCTATCGCTCGCCGTGATGCTGATGGCGGGCGGCGTCGGCCGTATCCACGGCGCGCCATCCGGGCGCTGGTTTCTCTATGCCAATGCGGTCGCGGCCGGCGTTGCCGCGGCCGAGGCGGCAGGCGCAGACTATCGCGGCGATCCGGATATTTTGGACAAGACCTGGCTCACCGATAGCCATGGCATCGCACTCGATCGCGAGCGGTTGACAGAAAAACTCGGCGTCGGCACCGTCTATGCCGCGCTAAGCCTAAAGCCGTTCTGTTCGGCCAAGCAGGGCATCGCGGCCATCGAAGCGTTTCGCGCCATCCTCGACCGCGGTGTGCGTGCCGAAACGATCAGCAAGGTGCGGGTGCGCGTGCCGCCGGCCTATGCCGGTATGATCGCGACTCGCGCCGAGGCCGGCGCGCGGCAGTCGACCATGGTGAGTGTCGCGCATCAGATTGCGCTCGCCGCGCTTACTGCGGATCGCCTTTACGATGTCGATCGCAGCTCGGCGAAGGCGGATGCCGAAGTTGCCGGTTTCGCCGCCAAGGTAGAAATCATCGCGGACGCGAGGCTCGACGTCTATTATCCGCAACATTGGCCTGCCGAAGTGGACGTCGAGGCCAACGGCGAAGTCCACCAGCAGCGTATCGTCGAGGCGATCGGCGATCCCGAGCATCCGCTGGATCATGCTGGCATCGTCGGCAAGGCGCACCGCGTGCTCGATCCGCTGGTCGGCAACGATGGCGCCGCCGAATGGCTGAAAATGGCTGGCGCAGCGCTCGATGACGCCGCCGCGTGCCGCAAGCTCGCGGCGACATTCGCCGCCGGTCTTTAGGGAGAGATGCGTGCCTGAAATCGTCACAAAAACCATTCACTGTGCTGGCGCACTACCGGCGTTTCTCGCTATGCCGGCCGGCGGCGGCGAAAAAATCCCGGCTATCGTGCTGATGCACGAACGTTACGGCCTGGTGAAGCACACTTGCGACCTCGCCGAACGTTTCGCCCGCGACGGCTTTGTCTGCATCGCGCCGGATTTTTTTTATAAGCATCCGGACCAGGGCGCCCTGCATCGCGGCGACGTCGGCTATCCGATCAAGGACGCTGAATCGAACGAGCACATCGCAACTGCGATTGCCGAGCTTGCCAAGCTGCCGCAGGTCGATCGCAGCAAGATTGCGGTCAAAGGCGTCTGCCAGACCGGCCGCCATCCGCTGGTCTATGCCGCCGCGCATCCGATCGCTGCGGCGCTGATCTGGTACGGCGCGGCGGGCGACAAGGAATGGAAGGTCAACGCGCAATTTCCAAAACCGTTCGATGATGTGATCGCGCGCGTTGACTGCCCGGTGCTCGGCATTTTCGGCGAGGCCGACCATGTGATCTCGCTCGCCGACGTGCGGCGCCTGCGCGACAGTTTTGATCGCCACGACAAGACCTATACGATCAAGGTCTATCCCGGCGCGCCGCACGGCTGGCTCAACGACACCATGCCGGGCCGCTATCGCCGCGACGCGGCCGAGGCAGCATGGGCGTTTCAGCTGGCGTTTCTCAAGGCTGTGTTCGATCCGGGTTACGACACATCGCGTCGCGTGCAAATTTACCAATCCGAACACGCCGCCGATTACGATTTCACAAAAAACAAACGCCTGGCGTGACGGCGCTTCACCCGGGATGAACCGCCGCCTGCTCTTCGCCATCGTTTCCACCGCCTTCGTCGAGCAGGCGGTCATCACCATCGTCCGCGTCGCCACGACCTATCGCGCCGTCGAGCTCGATCTGTCGGTGGTTTGGCTCGGTGTCATCACCGCGGTCTATGCCCTGCTGCCGATCGCGATCGGCGTGCCGATTGGGCGCTTCATCGACCGCGGCTATGATGCCGTGACGACCTGGATGGGCGGCGGCCTGCTGATCGTCGGCTGCGCGGGGTTCGTGCTGTTTCCGAATCTCGCGGGGATTCTGGTTTCCACCGCGATCCTCGGCACCGCGCATCTATTGTTCGTGGTCAGCCAGCAGATCCAGTGCACGCGGTGCGGCACCGGCCCGGGCGCGATGGAGCGCGCCATCGGCAATTACATGGTCGCCAATGCGGCGGGGCAGGGCGTCGGCCCCTATATCGTCGCGCTTGCCGGCGGCTCGGCCAGCGTGCCGCCGACGCAGCTTCTTTTTGCAATAGGTCTCGGCGGCGCTGTCTTGACCATGGCCTGCGCTCTCCTGACCCGATCCACCGGCGCGCATAAATTGCCGGTCGACCGCGCCAAGGTGCCGCTGCGCGCGCTGCTTTTCGCGCCCGGCCTGACCACGATCATCGTGGTGAGTGTCATCACCGTGGTGGCGCAGGACCTCATCGTCGTCTATTTGCCGCTGCTCGGCTCCGACCGCGGCTTGAGCGTCGACGCCGTCGGCACGCTGCTCGCCGTCCGCGCGGCCGCCTCGATGCTGTCACGGCTGATATACGCGCGGCTGCATGTTGCCTTTGGCCGCATTCCGCTCACGCTGACCAGCACGTTCGTCAGCGCCGTCGCCTATACGCTCTTGGCTTTTCCATTGCCGCTGCCGCTCATGTACGCCGCCATCGCGGTTGCCGGATTTGCGCTGAGCATTTCGATCACCGCCAGCATCGCCGGCGTGCTCTCTATCGCCAGCGGCGGCGCGATCGGGACGGCGAATTCGCTGCGCACCATGGCGAGCCGCATCGGCCAGTCGATCATTCCGATTGTCGCCAGCCTGGTTGCGGCGGCAACCGGAACCGGCAGCATCTTCGTGATCATCGGCATAGGCCTCGCAGCGTCCGGCGCCGCCGTTCGCTTTGACAGCAAGCGTACCGACTCGTCCGCGCGCTAACGGGTTTCGTTTTTCTTTGCTGGCTTGCGCTGTCCGGCCGGTGCGCGTTGCGGAGCCGACGGTGCTCCGGGCTGCCGCTGCAGCGTCGGCCGCGCGCCGGGCTGCTGCTGCAGCGTCGGCGCATTCGGTCGACCACCGGGCGGCGCTGCGCCGGGTTGCTGCTGCAGAGTCGGCCGTGCACCGGGCTGCTGTTGCTGCGTCGGCGGCGTGCCGGGCTGCTGCTGCAACGTCGGCGCATTCGGTCGAGTGCCGGGCGGCGCGGCACCTGGCTGTTGCTGCAGGTTAGGCCTTGGGCCTGGCTGCTGCTGCGTCGGCGGCGCGCCAGGTTGCTGTTGTAGTGTCGGTCGCGTGCCGGGCGACGGCAATGGCTGTCCGCCGGGCACGGTACGCTGCTGCTGCAATCCGGGCCGTTGCTCGCGTCCCGGCACCTGGCCCGGCCGTTGCGGATTGGGTTGATTGGGCCGTAGCTGATTGCGTTGCTGTTGCTGCAGGGTGCGGCGCTCCTGAATGATCTGGCGACCCGCGGTCCGCGCCGCAAACGTCTGGCGCACGAACGACCGGTCGCGTTCGGCTTCCTGCGCCGAAATCTGCAGTGGTGCCGCGGTGAAGCGGCCGCCCGCTCCGGGCCGCACCGCAAAACCGGTAGCGCCGCGCGACAGGATGCCGAGCTGCGCGCCGTCGCGGCCGAAAACTTCGATCCGGCCGACCCGGCCGTCGGCGTCGGGATAGAGCTTGATGGAGACTTGGCCGCCGGCGGCGCCGCCCTCGGGCACTTCGACAAGGCCGGTAGTGCCGCGAATGCCCAGCGACGAGGTCGGCGTATTGATCTTCATATTGCCGGTATGGGCGACCTCGGCGGCGACAAAGGCCGCGGTGCCGCGCACGACGTTGAATATGGCGGCATTGTCCGTGGCGCCCTCTTGATAGACGAACTCGTCCACGGCGAGGCGCGTGTTCGGCTTCAGCGTGAACGTGGTCTCGTCGTCGAAGGTGATGCCGAGCGTGCCGTCGACGTTGGTCTGCAGCACGTCGCTTTTGTAGACCGGGTCGCGGAGCGCAAGCGCGCTGGTGGCATTGTTGCGCGTGACCGAGGCGGCGCCTTGCAGTGTTGCGACGCTGCCGACCGGATCTGGGGTTTGCTGCGAAGTTGGCGCGGCGGGTTGGCTCGCGGCCGGCGGCGACGGTGGGGTGGCAGGCGGTGCCGGCGGTGTCGGCGCTTGCGCCAGGCGGGCCGGCCCCGGTGCATCGGCTTGCGCGCGCGCGTCCGTGCCCAAAACCATGACGCTGCCCAGGATGAGCATCGTCAGCGCGATCTTGGGGCAGGCCATCCGGGAAGCTCTATGGATTCGGTGCAATTCTTGGGTATCGACGATCTTGCAGTGCGGGAAAACGGCTTGTCCAGCAGCATGGGTCCGGATTCCGGCGACAGTTGGGCTCCTCGTGCGGTTGCCGGGGACGTGCGCGCTGGCTATGTCTCGGCCGCGGCGGCGTTGAGGGGACTTAAACACCATGCTTGCGGAAGAACGGCGCCGGCGCCTCGTGGCCGCCATGCGCGAGGCCGGCATCGGCCACATGGTGCTCTACGGCAATGCCTGGCAGGGCGATTACCTGCGCTACGGCGCCGATTTCGGCATTCTCGAAGGTCACGGCATCGCGCTGATCGCCGCCGATGGCGAGGTCGAATTATTCCTCGACAGCGCCACCGACGCCGAGCGCGCCGAGCTCGAAGCGCCGCAAGTGAAGGTGCATCTCGCGCCCGACATTGCACGCGTCGTCGGCGCGCGGCTCGACCGCGTCGCCAACGCGCATATCGCCGCCGCGCCGCGGCGGTTTTTACCGCGCTGGCTCACCGACGCGACGCGAAGCTTCAAGCTCGACGATGCCACCGCGATGCTTGACCGGCTGCTGATGCACAAGAGCGCAGGCGAGATCGCGGCGGTGCGCCGCGCTGCGCAGATTGCCGACGAGGCTTATGTCGAATTCTTGCGCGCGGTGCGGCCGGGCCGGCAGCAATTCGAGATTGTCGCCGATATCGAAGCGCATTTGCGCCGCAAAGGCTGCCCGGACAATTTCATGATCATCGGTTCCGGCGGCAAGGATGTGTTCGGCATGACGCCGCCGTCGGAGCGCCGCATCGCCGCGGGCGATTTGGTCACGACCGAACTTACGCCCGCCGTCGAAGGTTACTTCGCCCAGATTTGCCGCACGCTGGTTGTCGGCAAGGCGACCGAGGCGCAACGCCGCGCCTTCGCCGTGTTCGTCGAAGCCCTGGAAGCCGGCATCGCCGCGGTGCGCCCCGGCGTGCGCGCCGCCGACGTGGCGAAAGCCGAGAACGACGTGTTCCGCAAATACGGGCTCGGCGAATACACCACCAGCCAATGGACGCGGGTGCGCGGCCACGGCATGGGCCTATTCGCCGATTCCAAGCCGCACATCCTGGAAGACGTCGACACCGTGCTGGAACCGGGTATGACGCTAATCGTGCATCCCAACACCTACCATCCCGACGCCGGCTATATCGTGCTCGGCGATGCCATCGTCGTCACCGACAACGGCGCCGAGGTGTTGTGCAACACGCCGCGCCAATTGTTCGAAGTCGCCGCGTGAGTGAGAAAAGGCGAACACAATGCGCCGCGGCCTGATCGCTCGCTCTCCGGTCGAATTGCCCGACGCGGTGTTCGACGCGCGGCTCGCTCGTATGCGTGCGGCGATGCAGGCGGCGCAGCTCGACGCGATCGTCATCTACACCAACAACACGCGGCCAGCCGGCGTGTCGTGGCTCGCCGGTTTCGTACCGTATTGGTCGGAAGCGGTGCTGGTGGTGCCGCGTGAGGCGGCGCCTTATCTGGTCGTGGCGTTGAGCTTTCGCGTCAAACCCTGGATCGAGCGGGTGAGCCGTGTCGCGGATGTTCTCCACACACCGCGCATCGGATTGAAAGCCGCGCAGCAGATTGTCGCGACGCAAGCCGATGCGGCGGTGGGCGTCGTCGATTTCGACGGTCTGCCCGCCGGCATTGCCGAGGATTTGCGCGAGGGCGGACCTGCTCTTGCCTGGCGTGATGCCAGCGCGCTGTTCACAGCGTTACGTGGCATTGCCGATCCGGCGGAAATCGCTCTGGCAACAAAAGCCGCCATGATTGGCCATCGCGCTCTTGCCTCTGCCGAAGGCGAAAATCTCAACGCGATGATCGCCGTCGTCGAGAGCAAAGCGCGCCAGCTAGGGGTGGAAGAAATCTACGTTGCCGCGGCCCCCGATCTCGAACGGGATGCCCGGTTCAAACGCATCGAGGGAGAGGTCGCTCTGGGCAAGACTTTCGCATTACGCGCCACGGTGGCCTACAAGGGAACGTGGATTCGTCTCGTCCGCTCCGTGTGCGATACCGCGATCGCGCAGGAGGCTGCAGCGCGCTTTGCGCAAGCCGTTGCGTCATTGCCCGGCGATCGCGGATTTGCCGGCTTTCGCTCCTGGCTGGTGGAAGGCTGCCGCATGACGCAGCCGCTCGATCCGCTGATCGGATCGCGCCTCGGCGAAGGGCCCCCGCCGCTGCCGGGCGCGCTGGTGTCGGTGCAGGCGGCACTTGCGGTTGACGGCCAAACGGTGCTGCTCGGCGCGCCGGCCTTGATCGGTCATCCCGGCGAAGCGTCAAGCCTGATCGCCGATCCGCTCTACGATTAAAGCCATTCAGCTGGACGGCGACGCGCCGCTTTGCACCTGCAACTCGCGCAGCCGCTGGTTCTCGCTCACGCGCCGCTTGCCCTCGGCATCGATGGCGCGCGCCAATTCGGGATGATGCGCCGTTAGCGTACGGAAATCGGCGAGGTCGAGGATCAAGAGTGTCGAGGGCTGCGTCGTCACCACATTGGCGCTGCGGACCGAATCGCCGAGTAACGCAAGCTCGCCGAAGAACGATCCCGTTGCCAGCCGAACCGGCGTCGGTTTGACATCGACTTCGACTTCGCCGTCGGCGATGAAATACATGCAATCGCCGGCCCGGCCGCGGCGGATCACGGCGGTCCTGGCCGGCACTTCGAGCCGCCGCAGCATATGGGTGATTTCCGCAATCGCCGACGGGTCGAGCGTCTGGAAGAACGGCACCTTGCTGACAAGGTCCCAGGTCTGGATGAAATTGCGCCGGCGGCTTTCGGCGGCGAAACCGGTGGCCAGAATACCAGTCCATAATCCGAAGGTGGCGATGCCGCAGATCATGACAAAGGCGCCGAGCACGTGGCCCAGATGGGTGCGCGGCACCTCGTCGCCATATCCGGTCGTGGTCAGCGTCACCACCGCCCACCACAGCGCCTGCGGCAACGAGCCGAACGCCGCCGGCTGCTCGTCACGCTCCAGCACATGCATGGCGGCGGAAGACAGGAACAGCACGATCAGGAACAGCGCCAAGACGCTGGCGAGCGGTCTCGCCTCGAGCACGAACACGCGCGCAAGCTGGGCGAAGCCGGGCGAATTTTGCGCCAGCTTGAGCACCCATAATGATGCCAAGAGCCATGCCGTCGGTTCCGCGACGCCGTAGGCGAGCGCAATCGGGACCGGAAAAATCGCGATCAGGTCCACGATCCCCGAAGCCGAGAGCAGATAGCTTCTGGCTTTACCGGCTTGAAATGCAGCCTGGGCGCGGACGTAAGCCTCGACGGCGAAATATGCGAGACAGCACCACAGGCACGCGCTCAGCCAGAAGCTGGCCGATTTCTGCAAATCCGATATCGTAAACGCCGTCATGGCGGCCATCCCGATGGCCAGCACGAACAGGCGGCCAAGCGACGATGCCCCGAAACGGCGAAGCGGCGCGGTATAATGCGCGAGATTC
>DATHHM010000143.1:0-5294 GCA_035317145.1 Xanthobacteraceae bacterium
CGACAAAGACGGCGCCAACAAGGGCGTCACCGAAATCGAGGCAGCGATTGCCATGGCCCAGGAGGCCGGCCTCGATCTGGTCGAGATCGCGCCAAACTCAGTGCCGCCGGTCGCAAAAATTCTCGATTACGGCAAATACAAATATCAGGCGCAGAAGAAAGCCGCCGAGGCGCGCAAGAAGCAGAAGGTCGTCGAGATCAAGGAGATCAAGCTGCGGCCGATGATCGATCATCACGATTACGACGTGAAGATGCGGTCGATGGAGCGCTTCTTCGAGGAAGGCGACAAGGTCAAGGTGACGTTGCGGTTCCGTGGCCGCGAAATGGCGCACCAGGAGCTTGGCTATAAGCTCTTAGACCGGGTCAAGGTCGACACCGCGAAAATCGCCAAGATCGAGCAGGAACCACGCTTCGAAGGCCGCCAAGTCGTCATGGTTTTGGCGCCCCGCTAGCCCCACGCTGCCCTCCCCCGCAAGCGGGGGAGGAGGCACGGGGTTGATTGCCTTAATCGGTTTGCTCTGCCATAACCGCGCCCTTCCGTCGCCCGGCTGATTAAGGGCTGCCGTGGCGGCGGCGATGTGCTCACGCACACCCCGCTCATTTATGAGCATTTTCGGCGGACGGAGCGCTCGCGCTTCCCGCCATAGGAGAGCCAAATGCCCAAGATCAAGACCAAGTCGGGCGCCAAGAAGCGCTTCAAGGTGACGGGGTCCGGAAAGGTCCTCTATGCGCAGTCGCGCAAGCGCCACGGCATGATCAAGCGCACCAAGAAGCAGATCCGCCAATTGCGCGGCACCAACGTGCTGTTCAAGACCGACGGCGACAACATCAAAAAGTACTTTTTGCCGAACGGCTGACGTCCGCCTGCTTTCTGCAGCGTACCGTTTCAACGTTCTGCGAATTTTCAAAGGAGATCGACCATGGCACGCGTCAAACGCGGCGTCACATCCCATGCCAAGCACAAGAAGGTGCTCAAGGCCGCCAAGGGTTATCGCGGCCGGCGCAAGAACACGATCCGCATCGCCAAGCAGGCGGTGGAGAAGGCGGGCCAATATGCCTTCCGCGACCGCAAGCGCAAGAAGCGCACCTTCCGCGCACTTTGGATCCAGCGCCTCAATGCGGCGGTGCGCCCGTTCGGGCTGAACTACAGCCGCTTCATCGCCGGCTTGAGCAAGGCCGGCATCATGGTCGACCGCAAAGTGCTCTCGGACCTCGCCATTACCGAACCGGTGGCGTTCGAGGCGATCGTCGGCCAGGCCAAATCGGCGCTTGCGTGACGTGTCATGATCGACCGCGCGTACGTCCAGCGGATGGCGCGTTACAATCGCTGGCAGAATGAAAACCTTTACGGCGTCGCCGACAGCTTGTCGGACGACGAGCGCCGGCGCGAGCGCGGCGCCTGGTTCGGTTCGATCCACAAGACGCTGAGCCACATTCTGTGGGGAGACCGCAGCTGGATGGGCCGGTTCACCGACCTGCCGCGGCCGACGGTCGGCATTCCGGAATCGGTGTCGCTCTATCCGGACTGGGACAATCTGAAGTCCGAGCGCAAAAACTTCGACCAGATCATGATCGACTGGGCCGACAAGGTCGACGATGGCTGGCTCGGCGCCGACCAGACTTATTATTCCGGCGCCACCAAACGCGAATGGACGCGGCCGCGCTGGATGCTGGTCACCCATATGTTCAATCACCAAACCCACCATCGCGGCCAGGTCCATTCGATGCTGACCCAGGCCGGCGGCCGGCCGGGCGATACCGACCTGCCGTTCATGCCGGATTGAGCGCCACCATGACCGCACAACTCGAGCAGCAAATTCTCGCCGATGTCGCCGCCGCGGGCGACGACGCGGCGCTCGAAGCGGTGCGCGTCGCCGCTCTCGGCAAGAGCGGCTCCCTCACCGCGCTCCTAAAAACGCTCGGCACGTTGCCGCCGGAAGAGCGCAAGAGCCAAGGGCCGCTGATCAACGGACTGAAGGATCGCGTCAACGCGGCGCTCGCCGCGCGCCGCGAGGCGCTCAAGGATGCGGCGCTCGAAGCCCGCCTCAACACCGAGAGCGTCGACGTCACCTTGCCGGTGCGTGAGGCGCCGGCCGAGATCGGCCGCGTCCATCCGATCACGCAGGTGACCGATGAACTGACAGCTATCTTCGCCGACATGGGCTTTGCTGTCGCCGAAGGGCCGGACATCGAGACCAACGACTACAATTTCACCAAGCTGAATTTCCCGGAAGACCATCCGGCGCGCGACATGCACGACACGTTCTTCTTCAATCCGAAGCCGGACGGCACGCGCTTACTGCTGCGCACCCACACCTCGCCGGTGCAGGTGCGCACCATGCTGAGCCAAAAGCCGCCGATCCGCGTCATCATTCCCGGCCGCACCTATCGCCGCGACTCAGATCAAACGCACACGCCGATGTTCCACCAGGTCGAGGGCCTGGTCATCGACAAGGGCTCCCATCTCGGCCACCTGAAATGGATTCTTGAAGAATTCTTCAAGGCGTTCTTCGAGGTCGACAGGGTCGGCATGCGGTTCCGGCCGGGGTTCTTCCCGTTCACCGAGCCGTCGCTCGAAGTTGACATCCAATACCGCCGCGACAAGGGCGAAGTCCGCTTTGGCGAAGGCGACCAGTGGATGGAGATTCTCGGCTGCGGCATGGTGCATCCGAACGTGCTGAAAAACTGTGGCCTCGATCCCGACGAATACCAAGGCTTTGCCTGGGGCATGGGGATCGACCGCCTCGCCATGCTCAAGTACGGCATGCCGGACCTGCGCACCTTCTTCGAGGGCGACGTGCGCTGGCTGGCGCATTACAGCTTCCGCCCGCTCGATGTCCCGACGCTGGCGGGCGGATTGAGCTCGTGATGAAATTCACCCTCGCCTGGCTCAAGGAGCATCTCGACACCGACCACGCGCTCGGCGAGATCACCGACAAGCTGACCATGATCGGGCTCGAGGTCGAGCGCATAGACGACATGGGCAAACAGCTCGCGCCGTTCACCATCGCGCGCGTGGTCGAGGCCAAGCAGCATCCGAACGCCGACCGGCTCCGCGTGTGCATGGTCGATACCGGCTCGGGCGATCCGGTGCAGGTGGTGTGCGGCGCGCCGAATGCGCGCACCGGCATGAAGGGCGTGTTCGTACCGCCGGGCGCTTACATTCCCGGCAAGGATATGACGCTCGCGGTCGGCACCATCCGCGGCGTCGAGAGCCGCGGCATGCTGGTGTCGGAGTTCGAGCTGAAAATCTCCGATGATCACGAAGGCATCATCGACTTGCCCGACGATGCGCCGGTCGGCGCGAGCTACGCGCAATATGCCGGGCTCGACGATCCGGTGATCGAGATCAATTTGACGCCGAACCGGCCGGACTGCGCCGGCGTGCACGGCATCGCCCGGGATCTGGCCGCGGCCGACATGGGCAAGTTCAAGGATACGGCCATCAAGCCGGTCAAGGGCGAATTCCCCTGCCCGGTGGCGGTGCAGATCGCGGCGCCGGAGCTGTGCCCGGCCTTTACGCTGCGTCTCGTGCGCGGCGTCAAGAACGGGCCATCGCCGGCGTGGCTGCAGAAGCGGCTGACCGCGATCGGGCTGCGGCCGATCAATGCGCTGGTCGATATCACCAACTTCATCACCTACGACCGCGGCCGGCCGCTGCACGTGTTCGACGCCGCGAAAGTACGCGGGGGCCTCACCATACGTCGCGCGAAAAAAGACGGCGAAAAACTGCTGGCGCTCGACGGCAAGACCTACACGCTCGACGACAGCGTCTGCGTCATCGCCGACGAAGACGGCGTCGAATCGCTGGCCGGCATCATGGGCGGCGAAACAACCGGCTGCTCGGAAACCACCACCGACGTGCTGATCGAATCGGCGCTGTGGAACGAGATCAACATCGCGCAGAGCGGCCGCAAGCTCGGTATCAATTCCGACGCCCGCTACCGCTTCGAGCGCGGCGTCGATCCGGCCTTCATGCTCCCGGGCCTGGAGTTGGCGACGCGCATGGTGCTCGACTTGTGCGGCGGCACGCCGTCGGAGGCGACCGTCGCCGGCAGCGCCGAGCCGCGCGAGCGCATTATCGATTTCCCGCTGTCCGAGCTCAAACGCCTGGCCGGCCTCACCGTGCCGCAGCCGGAAATGCGCCGCGTGCTCGAACGTCTCGGCTTCTTCGTCGCCGGCCAAAGCGAGCGGGTGAAGATCGCGGTGCCGTCGTGGCGGCCCGACGTCGAGGGCAAGGCCGACATCGTCGAAGAGGTGGTGCGCATTTTCGGCGTTGATCGCGTGCCGTCGACGCCGTTCGATCGCGGCGAAGCGCCGCGCAAGCCTGTCCTTACGCCAATCCAATTGCGCGTGCGCAAGGTCAAGCGCGCACTCGCCGCGCGCAATCTGGTCGAAGCGGTGACATGGTCGTTCATATCCAAAGCGCATGCCGAATTGTTCGGCGGCGGCAAGCCCGAGCTGGCGCTGGCCAATCCGATCGCCGCCGATCTCTCCGACATGCGGCCGAGCCTGATCCCCGGCCTGATCGCGGCAGCGCAGAAGAACGCCGATCGCGGCTTCGCCGATGCCGGCTTGTTCGAAGTCGGCCAAATTTTTCGCGGCGACACGCCGGCCGATCAGCTCACCGCTGCCGCGGGCGTGCGCCGCGCGCTGGCCAAACCGTCCGGCATCGGCCGGCACTGGAGCAAACACGACGGCGAGGTCGACGCCTTCGATGCCAAAGCCGATGCGCTCACCGTGCTGATAGCGGCCGGTGCGCCGGCGCAGGCGCTGCAAATCGTGCCCGGCGGCCCGCCGTGGTTTCACCCCGGCCGCTCCGGCACGATCCAGATCGGCCCGCAAAACGTGCTCGGCCATTTCGGCGAATTGCATCCGGGCACGCTGGAAAAGCTCGACGCCGAAGGCCCGCTGGTCGGCTTCGAAGTCATTCTGGAGCGCATCCCGGAGCCGAAGACGAAAGCGACCCGCGCCAAGCCGGCGCTGGAGCTGTCACCGTTCCAGCCGGTCGAACGCGATTTTGCCTTCGTGGTCGAGCGCAATGTAAAAGCCGCCGACATCGTGCGCACGGCGCAGTCGGCCGACCGCAAGCTGATCGCCGGCGTCACCGTGTTCGACGTCTACGAAGGCAAGGGCATCGAGCCCGGCAAAAAATCGATCGCCATCGCCGTCACCATCCAGCCGCGCGACAAGACCATGACCGACGCCGAGATCGAGGCCCTGGCGGCAAAGATCGTCGCCGAAGTCGGCAAGCGCACCGGCGGCTTGCTGCGGGGTTGAGAACTCGGTCTCGGG
>DATHHM010000144.1:0-16707 GCA_035317145.1 Xanthobacteraceae bacterium
CCGCGCTGGCGCAGTCCGCAGGCGCCATCGAGACGGTCCAGCCCAACGGCACCGTCACGCAGACCCTGGCCCTCACCGCCGGGCAGCGCAACGCGATCTACAACATCGTCATCCGGGAGCGGGCGAAACCCCATGCCGAGCAGATTGCCGTCGCGGTCGGGGCGCCGGTGCCGCCGACGATCGACCTTGTCGACCTGCCGGATCAGGCGACTGTGAACAATCCGTCGACCGCCCTCCTCAAATACGCCATGGTGCATGGCGATGTGGTAGTGGTCGATCCGGTGGCGATGCGCGTCGTCGATGTCATCCGCAACGGCGCAAAGCCGTAAAGGCAGCGCAGCCGCACACGAACGCTGATCTGCGCGTGCCGGCGTCAGTGCGTTGCATCCAAGCACCGGTCTGAAATCTCGCCATTGCGTCAGCGTCGACCGAATCGAGAAGACTTCAAAGAGCTTTAGCGAGACGCAATGCCGCCCAAAACCGCCGTACACTTACTTCCCGTCGAGGAACCGGCGGAGACGCCGTTCTACATCGCCGCCACCCAGCAGGGGGTGGCCCGGCCGTCGCGCGTGCTCAAATACGGCGACACCTTCATCGTGCTCGACAGCCGCGGCGACATCACGGCGACGGGCGGCGGCTCGGCCGGCCTGTTCCATCTCGACACCCGCTATCTGTCGCGGCTCGAATTGCTGGTCAACGCCACGCATCCGCTGCTGCTGGGCTCCAACTTGCGCGACGATAACTCGGCCTTTTCCGTCGACCTGACCAATCCCGATCTGTTGGCCGACCAGCACATCGTGCTGGAAAAGGACACCGTGCATATCCTGCGCACGATCTTCTTGTGGCGCGGTATCGCCTATCAACGGCTCGGCGTGCGCAATTACGGCGACAGCGCCGTCGACTTGCAGGTCTCGATCCTGTTCGAGAACGACTTTGCCGACCTGTTCGAAGTCCGCGGCACCCACCGCGAACGCCGCGGCACCGCGGCGGCCAATCTGCGCGGCGCCGACCAGGCGCTGCTGAACTATCGCGGCCTCGACAACAAGGTGCGGCGCACCATGCTGACCTTCGATCCGCCGCCGAGCCGGCTGACGACCAGCGCCGCCGTCTACGAATTGCATCTCGAACCCGGCGAAACGCGGCCGTTGTTCCTAGCCGTGAGCTGCGATGCCGCCGAGACGCGCCCGCGGCCGTTCCTCCCCGCCTTCATTGCGGCGCGCCGCGAATTGCGCGAGGCGACCCGGCAGCAGACCTCGGTCGAGACATCCAACGAGCGTTTCAACGAGATGCTGTGCCGCTCGGCTGCCGATCTCGCCATGCTGATGACCGACACGCCGCAAGGTCGCTACCCCTATGCCGGCATCCCATGGTTCTCGACCACGTTCGGCCGCGACGGCCTGATCACCGCGTTGCAGATGCTGTGGTGGAGCCCGGACGTGGCGCGCGGCGTGTTGCGCCGGCTCGCGGCCTATCAGGCCACGACTACCGATCCGCTGGCCGATTCCGAGCCCGGAAAGATTTTGCACGAGATGCGCGGCGGCGAAATGGCGGCGCTGCACGAAGTGCCGTTCGGGCTTTATTACGGCAGCGTCGATTCGACGCCGCTGTTCGTCCTGCTCGCCGGACTTTATGCCGAGCGCACCGGCGATCTCCAAACCATTGCCGAGCTCTGGCCGGCGATCGAGGCGGCGCTCGGTTGGATCGACGGCCCGGCCGATCCGGACGGTGACAGTTTCGTCGAATACGCCCGCGCCAACGAGCAAGGCCTCGTCAACCAAGGCTGGAAGGATTCCCACGACGCGGTGTTCCATGCCGACGGCCGGCTGGCGGAAGGCCCGATCGCGCTCGCCGAAGTGCAGGGCTACGTCTACGCCGCCAAACGCATGGCGGCGCAGTGCGCGCGGCGGCTGGGAAACTACGCCACCGCGCGCCAGCTCGACGCCGAAGCGAGCCGTCTTGCCGCGCGTTTCGAGAACGCGTTCTGGTGCCCGGAAATCGCGACCTATGCGCTGGCGCTCGATGGCGCGAAAAATCCGTGCCGGGTGCGGACCTCGAATGCCGGGCAGGTGCTGTTCACTGGCATTGCCGCCGCCGACCGCGCCGCGCACGTCGCCAAGGGCCTCTTACAAGCCGATTTCTTTTCCGGTTGGGGCATCCGCACCGTGGCGCGCAGCGAAGTCCGCTATAATCCGATGTCGTATCACAACGGCTCGATCTGGCCGCATGACAATGCGCTGATCGCTTTGGGCTTGGCGCGCTACGAACACAAGCACGCCGTGCAGACGCTGTTCGAGGGCCTGTTCGACGCCGGGACCTATATGGACCACCGTCGGCTGCCGGAACTGTTCTGCGGCTTCCAGCGCCACCACGGCCAAGGGCCGACGCTTTATCCCGTCGCCTGCTCGCCGCAGGCCTGGGCCAGCGCCACGCCGTTCACGCTGTTGGAAGCCTCCCTCGGCCTGCAATTCGACCCGTTCAAGGGCGAGATCCGGCTGTGCAATCCGCGCCTGCCGGCGTTTTTGGACGAAGTGATCCTGCGCGACTTGCGGCTCGGTTCCGCAAGCGTCGATCTGCGCGTGCGGCGGCATAAAGACACGGTATCGCTCGATACGCCCCGCATCAGCGGCGATATCCGGGTTTCGATCGTGTTTTCCTCCTCCTGATCCGCCGGGGAACTTTTGCCACCAAAATCCGCCGGCAGCGCCGGATTGTGGAACCAGCCGCACCGCCTGGGCTTAACGGAGTGGGTTCCCAGACACTTCGGAGGCGGCATGCGCGGCGAACATCCGATCGTCATGGCGGCAGCTGCATTGTTGGCGCTGACCGCCATCATCAGCGTGGCGTCGTCTGAAAACGGACCGGCCCCGCCAGCCCCGGCCCCGGCCAAGACCGAGCAGCCGGCGCCGCCCGGGGTCACCATCCTCCCCAACCACGAGGTCGAGGGCATTCTCGGCCGCGAAGTGCGCAGCTCAGCCGACGAGAATATGGGCCGGATCGTCGACGTGCTGGTGGTCCGCGGCGGCCAAGTCCGCGCCGCGATCATCGACTTCGGCGGTTTCCTCGGTGTCGGCAGCCGCAAGATCGCGGTGGATTGGGCGGCATTGCATTTTCCCGTGCCGGTCAAGCCCGAGTCGCCGATCAAGCTGGAACTGAACCGCGACCAGGTGAACGCCGCACCCGCCTATGAAGACGGCAAGCCCGTCGTGGTTTTGAGCGCGCTCGGCAAGCTCGAGCCGCTGCCGATCGAATAATCAATCGACATTGTGGGAGACGTATTCTGCCGGCGAAGCCATCACGCGCCATTCGCGACCGAGAGGATCAGCATGACGCGCGCGACGGCGAAGCTTTGCCGCCGCCACCGGCATCGCAAGGCAGCGAGCCGCCGTTGCATCCGTCGCCGCGCAGCCTGCGCGGGCTCGATTGGTTCATCTTCTTCGTCGCCGACGTGCAGACCGGTTTCGGCCCGTTCGTGTCGGTCTACCTGACCGGGCAACGCTGGACGCAGTTCGATATCGGCCTCGTGCAATCGGCGGCGGGCATCGTGTCGCTCATCGGCCAGATGCCCGGCGGCGCCATCGTCGATGCCGCCCGTTCGGAACGGGTCGTCGCCGGCGTCGCCATCGTCACCATCTGTATCGCCGCCTTGACCTATGCGGCGCTGCCGGTCTTCCCGGTCGTGCTGACGGGAGCGGTCTTGCACGCGCTGGCAAGCTGCGTGCTCGGCCCGGCCATGGCGGCGATCAGCCTCGGCCTGGTCGGCCATGCCGCGATCGGCGCGCGGCTCGGCCGCAACGCCCGCTTCGCCTCGATCGGCAACGGCTTGGCGGCGGCGGTGATGGGCGCCTGCGGCTACCTCTTGTCCGCGCGCGCGGTGTTCATCGTCACCGTGCTGTTGCTCGCCCCGGCGCTCTTAGCGCTGCGCACCATTGCGCCGAAGGAGATCAGTCCGGAATATGCCCACGGCGCTGTGCCGCGCCGACGCAGCGATAAGCCGCGCACCAAGGTGACCGAATTGCTGCGCAATCGGCCGCTGCTGATCTTCGCCGGTTGCCTGCTGCTGTTCCATCTCGCCAACGGTGCCATGCTGCCCCTGATGGGCAGCGTCGTGACCATGCGCTCGAGCCAATGGGCGACGGTGCTGATCGCGGCCTGTATCGTCGTGCCGCAAGTGGTGGTCGCGGCGCTGTCGCCGTCGGTCGGAACCCGCGCCCAGATTTGGGGGCGGCGGCCGTTGCTCTTGATCGGCTTCGCCGCGTTGCCGATCCGCGGCTTGCTGTTTGCCTCGGTGAGCAATCCGTGGCTGCTTGTCGTCGTGCAACTGCTCGACGGCGTCACCGCCTGCGTGTTCGCCGTCATGGTGCCGCTGGTGATCGCCGATCTCACGCGCGGCACCGGCCATTTCAATCTCGGCCTGGGCATCGTCGGCACCGCGACCGGCGTCGGCGCCTCGCTCAGCGCCACCTTCGCCGGCTACATGACCGACCGCTTCGGCTTTGGCTCGGCCTTCGCCGGCCTGGCCGCGATCGCGCTGGTCGGCTTGACGGTGCTGTGGTCGCTGATGCCCGAGACGCGGCCGGAGGAAGAACCGTAGGGTGGGTTAGCCGCGAAGCGGCGTAACCCACCCTACGGTGTAGCGGCGGGTTACGCGCCAACGGCGCTAACCCGCCCTACAAAGTTACAACGCCGGCGCGTCGTCGGTGACCAGATGCAGATGCGGCGCCAGGCGGTCGGCCAGGCTGCGGTAAACGCCGAGATAATCCTGCGCCATGCGCCGCGCGGTGAAGTGTTGCTCGAAGTGCCGGCGAATTTTCGCGCGCGACAAATGATCCAGCCGATCAACGGCGCCGATGGCGCCATTGATGTCCTCGACGATGAAACCGGTGAGGCCGTCGTCGACCACTTCCGGCACCGAGCCGCGATTAAAGGCGATGACCGGCGTGCCGCAGGCCATGGCTTCGATCATCACCAGGCCGAACGGCTCCGGCCAGTCGATCGGCACCAACAGCGCGACGGCGCCGCTCAAAAATTCGGATTTGTCCTTGTCGTTGATCTCGCCGATATATTCGATATTGCCTGCCTTGATCATCGGCTTGATCTGCTCGTCGTAATAGTCCTGGTCGGCGCGGTCGACCTTGGCCGCGACCTTGAGCGGCATGCCGCAATGCTGCGCGATGCGGATAGCGCGATCGATGCCCTTTTCCGGCGCGATGCGGCCGAGAAAGGCGAAATAGCTGGGCTTGATCGACTTCGGCATCAGCAGCCGCTCGGGCAGGCCGTGATGCACCGTGCGCACCCAATGCGCCTGCGGCAGCGGCCGGCGCTGTGAATTGGAGATCGACACCACCGGCACCGTGTTGAACGTATCGAACACCGGCTGATGCTCGGGCAGATCGAGCCGGCCGTGTAGCGTGGTCACGAACGGCGTCGCTTGGCGAGCGAACAGAGAGAACGGATAGTAGTCGAGATGAAAATGCAGAACGTCGAAATCGCTCGATCGCTGATAGACGCGCTCCAGCATCATCATATGCAGCGCGTTGGGGTCGCGCACCGCGCCGTCGAGCCGCAGCGCCCGCGGCCACATCGCTTCGAGCTTGGCCGACGTCTCCGAATCGCCGCTGGCGAACAGCGTGACCTCGTGGCCGAGCGCGATCAGTTCCTCCGTCAGCCACGATACGACGCGTTCGGTTCCACCATAAAGCTTGGGCGGTACCGCCTCCGTCAGGGGGGCGATTTGCGCAATATGCATCGAATTGGCCTTTCACAATCTGAATTCTCCCGGCACCCCGAGCGTTGCCGGCCCAAATACGACAACGAAGCAAGGTCGAAATATTTCAAATCCGGCACGGAACTTATTTTTTGCAAATCCTGGAACTTTTTCGTGTCTTCGTTCCCAATGCACGAAATCGGCGGTTGATCGTCACCGGCGCGACGACGTGTCGACACAGAACGGACGCAAGCTCGACATGGTTTATCCACTTGGCGTGTCACAAAAAATTTTTGTGCGGCCGGGCGATACGTTTGCGAGTTCCGGCGTTGTGACCCTGTGGGGACTAGAGGGAGGCGGCAGCATTCGCGAGCGGAGTTTTGATACGCATGGCCGATCTTTGCGATTATGCCACCCGTCCCCTCGCCTTCGTCTTTCACTATGTCCGGCTGCGGCCGCTGTCGCATGCGGTCATCTTGACCGCGGTTCTGGTCGCGGTGGCGTGCTCGGTCGGCACCCAATACGGCGTCAAGTTTTTGGTCGACGTGCTGTCCAGTCACGACAATGCCGGGGTATGGACGGCGTTCATCCTGCTGGGCACGCTGATCGCCGCGGATAATCTTCTATGGCGGATCGCGAGCTGGATCGCGAATTTCACCTTCGTCGGCGTCACCGGCGACTTGCGGCGTGACCTGTTCCGCCACCTGATGGGCCATTCGCCGGCCTATTTCGCCGACCGCCTGCCCGGCACGCTGATCAGCCGCGTCACCGCGACCTCGAACGCCATTTTCACCGCCGAGAACATGTTGGTCTGGAACGTGCTGCCGCCATGCGTGGCGACGGTCGCGGCGATCGCGCTGGTTTGCACCATCAGCGTGCCGATGGCCCTGGGCCTGGCCGGCTTCGCCGGCATCATGGTCTGCCTGATGTTCCGCCTCGCCGCCGCCGGTCGGCCGCTGCATCATGACTTTGCCAACAAGGCCGCCGCTGTCGACGGCGAAATGGTCGACGTCGTCGGCAACATGCCGCTGGTGCGGGCATTCTCCGGCTTCGCCCGCGAGCACCGGCGCTTCGACGCCACCGTCGACCGCGAAATGGATGCGCGGCGCAGGAGCCTGTTCTATCTGGAAAAGCTCCGCATCTTTCATGCCGTGGTGACGATCGTGCTCACGCTCGGGCTGCTCGCCTGGGCGATCATGCTGTGGCGGCAGGGCGAAGCCACAACCGGCGACGTCGTGCTGGCCTGCACGCTCGGTCTTTCCGTGCTGCATGCGACCCGCGATCTCGCGGTCGCGCTGGTCGATGTTACGCAACACATCGCGCGGCTGTCCGAAGCGCTCGCCACGCTCCTGATACCGCACGAATTGCGCGATCATCCGACCGCCGAGCCGCTGGTCAGCCGCGGCGCCAGCATCAAATTCGAGCAGGTCGATTTCAGCTACAGCGACAGCCAACGGATTTTCACCGACCTCAACCTGCACGTCCGGCCGGGCGAGCGAGTCGGCCTGGTCGGCCATTCCGGTGGCGGCAAATCGACCATGTTCGCATTGCTGCAGCGCTTCTACGATCCGCAGTGCGGACGCATCCTGCTCGACGGCCAGGATATCGCCCGCGTGACGCAAGACAGCCTGCGCGAAGCCATCGGCGTGGTGCCGCAGGACATCTCGCTGTTCCACCGTTCGGTCATGGACAATATCCGCTACGGCAAGCCGGACGCCTCCGACGACGAGGTGATGGCAGCGGCGATCACGGCGCGCTGCGACTTCATCGAAGACCTGCCGTCGGGCAGCCGCACCATCGTCGGCGACCGCGGCGTAAAACTGTCCGGCGGCCAGCGCCAGCGTATCGCCATCGCTCGCGCCTTCCTCAAAGACGCGCCGCTATTGCTGCTCGACGAGGCCACCTCGGCGCTCGACAGCGAATCCGAGGAAATCATCCGCGAAGCGCTGGCGCACCTGATGCGCGGGCGCACTGTCATCGCCATCGCGCATCGCCTCTCCACGGTGCGCAATTTCGACCGCATCGTCGTGCTGCAAGACGGCGAGGTCGTCCAAGACGGCGCGCCCGATCTCTTGATGCGCCGGGAAGGGCTTTATCGCCAGCTGGTGCAGCGTGAGATGAATCGTCTCACCAAGCAGGCAGCGTAAGAAGCGTCCGATGCGCGGCACATGAGAGTTGCCCGCACTCAGGCCTTGGCGATACCGACCTCCACGCGGCCGATGCCGGAGAACTCGGCACTGGCGGCGTCGCCTGGGTGTAGCGGGAATTGGCGCACGAACGACCCGGTCATGACGATGTCGCCGGCGCGTATGTTTCTTCCGTATTCGCCGAGCTTTCCCGCGAGCCATTCGATCGAGTTCAACGGATTACCGAGCACCGCGGAACCCAGGCCGGTTGCCACGTCCTGGCCGTTGAGCGCAACGCGCGCGGTGACCTGGGCCAGGTCGACATTCGACGCAAGCTGTACGGGAGCGCCGACGACGACAGAGCGTTGCTGCCCGTTGTCGGCCACGACCAGCGCCATCTGGTGCACAGGGTCGCCGCGCGTTTCGATGATCTCGAATGACGGGTGGATGACATCGACCGCGGCGCGGACTTGATCCAAGGTGACCTTGCCTTCGAGGTCCCGGCCGAGGCGCACGCATAGCTCGGTCTCGAAGCCGGGATGGATCAATTCAGTCGCGCCGAACACATGACCCGTCGGCCGCGTTTCCAGGATGCAGGCGAATAACGGCTCGTGAAAACTGAACTGCTCCTGAATTGCCTTCGCGGTCAAGCCAACCTTCCAGCCGATATGGCGCTCGCCGGCGGCCACCCGGCGGTCGATCAGCGCCAGCTGGATGCGGTAGGCTTCGTCCATCGTCAGCCGGTCAAAATAGGCCAGCGGGAAAAACTCGCCGCGCATGCGGGCGGCCCAGAAGTCGTCGATCGCGGCTGCGAGGTTGATGGTCACGCCGCGATCACCTGCGGCAGGATCGGCGAGTCGGCGTCGAAGCGTTTGCCGGCGCGCAGGCAGAATGCCGGACGCAACAGCCGCTCGGCGACGACCTTGATGTCCTCGTTGTCGCGCAGGATGAAGCGGCCGCGATCATCGTAAAGCACTGAGACGTCGGCGGCGTAGCCCGGTGTCAATGCGCCGAGGCGATCGCTCATTCCGAGCATCTGCGCCGGATGCGTCGTCACCATCGGCACCACGTCTTCGAGCGATAGCCCGAGCGCAAGCATCGAGCTCATCGCTTGCGTCAGGCTGAACTTCGCTTGGCCGCGGAACGGATGGTTCTCGTCGTCGTCATGCTGGGCCGGCGTACCGGGCGGCGGCGGCACTTCGGTATTGTAGCCGTGCATGTCGGCGCCCAGCGTATGCGGCACGATGCCGGCGGCGAGTGCGTGCCGCGCGATGCGGTAGGAGAAATGGCTGCCGTGGCCGACGTCGACCTTCAGGCCGGCGTCGATGGCGGCACGAATGACGCTGTGCACTTCGCCCTGCCGGTTGACGAAGCCGCCGGGATGGCGCGTGAACGGATGGGCCAAAATGTCGCCGGGCCGCAGTTTCGGGATCACCCGTTCCAAAATCGTATCGGCGTCCTCGCCGTTGGCGCCGCTCTCCGGCAAGCCCCACAGCGTGCCGAAATGCACGTAAAGCGGCAGCGCGGTGCGGCGGCCGATCTCGGCCGACATTTCCAAAACTTTGATGCCCCAGCGCGCGAAGCCGCCGATCTCGGCATGGCCCTTGATACCGCGCACGATATCCTTGTTGGCGTTCGCCGCCGTCACGGTCGCATCGATATCGACGCCGGCCGGGCTGTAGAGATTGGGGTAGTAATGGCCCTCCAGCCCGCCGACCAGATAAGAGGACAGGAACGCAAAGACCTGGGTCTCTGCACGTTCGACAATAAAATGCCGGAAGCCCGGCAACGTCATGCAGGACGGACCGCCCTGGTCGATCACCGTGGTGACGCCCGAGCGCACGCCGACCATGTCCGGGTTCAGGCCGAAGCGGCCGGTGACGTATTGGTAAACGTGAGCGTGGGTGTCGATCAGGCCCGGCAGCACCAACTTGCCGGCAACGTCGATCACCTCGGTGGCGCTGGACGGCAGGATGGTGCTTTCGACCGCGGCAATGCGGCCGCCGCGCACGGCGACATCGCGGATGCCGTCGATCCCCGACGCCGGGCAAATAACGCGTCCGCCACGCAGCAGAAGATCATATTTCGGGTTCTCGGCCATTTGGCGCTCTCGTTGTTCGGCGTAGCTCGTATTTTCTGGTCGAAAATTCTAGGGCAAAAGCGGACCGCCAGCAATCGACCGGCACTGTCGTTTCAGGGCCGGACCAACGGGTCCGGAACCGGAATGATCAACTAAAACATTCTTTTCTTACGTGGCCGGCGCAAAGCGAATTCATTCGCCTAAGTCTACGGCGCTCAAACGAAACTCTCTTATTTTTGTTTGCTGCATTGACTATTCACCGCGGCGTGGCGAAATCCATCATCCGGTCAAGCTAGCCTGGATCGGATCGCGGGTTTTGATGGAGCAGCTTGCGCCGCGAAAAAACGCTAAAGCGCCACGAAGTGTCTTCGTGGGCTCCTCAACCATGGAGATGGACCGATGACGCTTGAGATCCTGCGTCGCGATTGACGACTTGGCAAGTTAACGCCGCCGCCAGTCACATTCGTCCATTGAAATTTCCGCAAGGAGCGCCGGCGATAAAAGCCGGCGATGAGGATCGACATGTCCAACGCCTATGTCACCGACTTTCGCGTTCCTAGCACGAGCGAATCTACCGCTCTGCTCAACGAGGATTGGCTCGCCGTCATCCTCGGTCTTTTCATTTTCGTCCTCAGCCTCGCCGCGCTGGTCCATGTCGATCTGATCGGCTGGGTGGTGTCGACGTCGGTGTGGAGCAATTTCAGCCTGGCGCTGGGGCCGGCGTCGAAAGGCTACGCGTCGCTTGGCGGCGTCGGAGCGCTCATTGCGACTTACGTCGCGCTCACTGTGGTGCTCACCGCCAGCGCCGCCGCGCTCAAAAGCGACGTCAAGCGCTTTGCGCTGGCCTTTACCGCGGTGTTCTGGATCGCCTACGCAAGCTGGATCGTCGGCAACTACGCGCATTTCGCCGCGGTGACGCCGGCCGAGCAGCAGAAATTCGGCATCTCCTGGTCGCTGAAGCTGACCAACGAGGGCGCCTATATCTTCGCGCTGATCTCCGGCCTGATCATCGCCAATTTCCTGCCGCGCTTTGCCGCCGCGATCAAGGACGCGGTGCGGCCCGAGCTCTACATCAAGGTCGCCATCGTCATTCTCGGCGGCTTCTTCGCTGTCACCGCGGCCGGCAAACTCAGCCTCGCCTCTTCGCTGATCCTGCGCGGTGTGGCGGCCATCGTCGAAGCCTATCTGATCTACTGGGCGGTGGTGTATTTCATCGCCCGCAAGTGGTTCGGCTTCTCGCGCGAATGGGCGGCGCCGCTGGCCTCGGGCATTTCGATCTGCGGCGTCTCGGCGGCGATCGCCACCGGCGGCGCCATCAGGTCGCGGCCGGTCGTGCCGGTGCTGGTGTCTTCGCTGGTCGTGGTGTTCGCCGTCGTCGAGGTGCTGATCCTGCCGTTCGTGGCGCAGACCTGGCTCTCTCATGAGCCGCTGGTCGCCGGCGCCTGGATGGGGCTGGCGGTGAAGACCGACGGCGCCGCGGTCGCGGCCGGCGGCATCACCGAGTCTTTGATCCTCGCCAAGAACGCCGCGGAGGGCATCCACTATCAACCCGGCTGGATCCTCGGCACCGCGGCGACCGTCAAGGTGTTCATCGACATCTTCATCGGCATCTGGGCTTTCGTGCTCGGCTATATCTGGACCAATCACATCAACGTCACGCCGACCTCCAACAAGGCCAAGGCGCGGGAAATCTGGCAGCGCTTTCCCAAATTCATCATCGGCTTCGTGGTGACGTTCTTCGTCGGGCTTTATCTCGCGCTCGGCACGCCGGCCGACGTCGCCAAGAACGTCCCGGCGGCGATCGGCGAAGCCAATACCTTCCGCGTCATCTTCTTCATCTTGACGTTCTTCTCGATCGGCGTGCTCTCGAACTTCCGCGCGCTGTGGCGGGAAGGCTTTGGCAAGCTCGCCGCGGTCTATGTGGTCAGCCTGTTCGGCTTCGTGATCTGGGTCGGCCTTGCGATCTCGTGGATCTTCTTCCACGGCATCACCCCGCCGCTCGCCAGCTAAAAATCTCGCAAACAAAAATGTACGACTATCAGGAGCTCATCATGTCGCAATACACCCAATCCGACCTGCGCGAGGAACTGCGCACCGCCCCGGTCGAACCGCTGCTGCCGGTCGAAAAAAAGCTGATCGTCTGGAGCCTGAGCCTGGGGCTTACGCTCCTCGTCGTGCTGGCGGCGATCAACCATTTCTTTCCGGTGACGCTGTAGGCAACCTTGCTAACTTTCTGCGATGACCACCCCTATATGACCACAATGGTCACCTAGAGAGGGGTTATGCGCAAAATTCCGTTGAAGGATGCCAGGGTGAATTTATCTGCTGTGGTCGACCAAGCCACGCGCGGCAAGCCATCCATCATTGTCAGACGTGGCAAGCCGGAAGCGGTGGTGCTCGGTTTCGCGGATTGGAAACGATTGTCCAACGTTCCCTCCTTCGGGCGCCTCTTAATGTCGGCACCTCTTGAACCTAGCGATCTGGCCGAACGCGACCACGCGGAATCCCGTCAGCGCATCTGACAAACGATCCCGGCCTCGCTGCTCGCGCCGCCGGTCACGGTCAGCAACACGACTTGCGGCGGCGGGCCCGGGCTGTAACGCCCCTGGTAGGAGGCCTGCGGCGGCGCGATGTGAAACAGGACGTTGCCGGTGCCGGGATGGATCGACATCGTGCCGCGGAAGCCTTTCGTCGTGGTGTAAATGTTGCCGGAGTCGACCGTGAAATCCAATTCGGCCATCCTTCCGCTCGCGCCGGTGCATTGGTAACGGCCTGACGCCGGAATGCTCTGCGCTACTGCAGCGCCACCTCCGACAGTGAGCCACAATGACGCAGCGAGAGCGGCGGCAACGCCAATGCCGGCTTGCTTCATTCGCAACATAACTGTCCTCTATTCGCTTCGCTTTTTCGAAAATACACCAGCCCACGGCACTTACGAGTGGCAAAATCGAACGCCGCCGCGACGGCTTGGGCGTAAATCGCATAGCCGCGATTTGCAGTTGAATCTTTCCAAGCGATCTGTACTCTTCTCCACGATCGGCCGAAGGTGGATGGCCGAGCCGTCGCGATATTCCTCGGGGGGCTTGGGAGCGCGACCGATGCGTGTGTACGAGGCGATCGTCAAGGCGTTGGAAAGCGTAGGCGTCGATGCCGCTTTTGGCGGCGCCGGCGAAAACGCCGCGGGCGCCATGATTGCGCTCAAGCACTCCACCAAGATCAGGCCGGTGATCGTGCGCCATGAGCAGGCCGCCTCGTTCATGGCCTGCGGCTACGCGATCTATTCCGGCAAATTGGGCGTGTGCTTCGCCACCGCCGGGCCGGGCGGCTTCAATCTGTTCTCCGGGCTCGCGGTGGCGATGTCGGATTCCTATCCGGTCTTGGCGATCAGCGGTTATTCGCGGCTCGTTTGGAAGGGCAAAGGCGCGTTGAACGAGACGTCGGGCGTGAACCGCACGCCGGACTCGCAAGCCATGTTCGCGGCCACCACCAAGCGCTCTTTTTTCCTCGATGACATTTCAAAAACCTGCGACGTCGTCGAGGAAGCGGTCAATCTCGCCTTCGAAGGCCGCCCCGGCCCGGTCCACATCCACGTGCCCGAGGATTTGACGCTCGAAGGCCAGACGGTCGACAATTATCGCGACATCAAGCTGGTCGTGAAGCCGGTGCTGCCGGATCCGGCGCAGATCGCGGCCGCTGCCGAAGCGATCGCGCAGGCGCTGCGCCAGAACAAGTCGGTCATCGCGCTGATCGGCTTCGGCGCGGTGCGAAGCCTCGCCGGGCCCGAATTGCAAGCCTTCGTCGAACGCTTCCAGATTCCGTTCGCCACCACGCTCGACGGCAAGGGCATCATTGCCGAAGATCATCCGCTCGGGCTTGGCGTGTTCGCCGACGCCGGCCATGCCGCGGCCGGCAAGGCTTTCGTCGCCGCCGACATGGTGATCGCCGTCGGTAACTCGTTCGCGCAGCACGCGACCTTCAATTTCCGCGACGATCTGCTGACAGGAAAGACGCTCGTCCACATCAACATCGCGGCGCAGGAGATCGGCAAGGTCTATCGCGCCGACCACGGCGTCGTCGCCGACGCCAAGCCCGCGGTCGCGGCGCTGACTGCCGCGCTGTCGCCGCTCGTCACCTCGGTCGCGCCGGCAACCGTGACCAAGGACCGGCACATCACGGCGCCGCTCATCAATCTCGAGCCGAACCATGTTCACCCGGGCCAGCTCACGCAAGCGCTGTCGAAGATGCTGCCCGACGACGCCATCGTGCTGGCCGATGCCGGCGCCCACCTCGCCTGGCTCGGCTATTACCTGCAGCTCAAGCGCGGCCAGCATTACCGCAAGCCGGGCAGTTTTGGGCCGATGGCCTGGGCGGTGAACGGCGCGCTCGGCACCAAGATGGCGTTTCCCGACCGGCCGGTCATCGTCGGCTGCGGCGACGGCTGTTATCTGTTGTCCGGTTTCGAGCTGATGACCGCGGTCAGATACAATCTTCCCGTCATCTGGATCATCTTCCATGACGGCGAGTACAAGCTCATCAAGCTTTTTCAGATCGAGGCATTCCACGAGACCGGCTTGGTCGACTTCGACAATCCGGACTACGTCGCTTACGCCAAGGCGTGCGGCGCCCAAGGTTTTCGGGTTAACAGCCTGAGCGAGTTCGAGGCCGCATTCCGCGCCGCGCTGGCGTCGGGCAAGCCGACGCTGATCGACGCGTCCATCACCCGGCTTGCCATTCCGCACTACAGCCCCAATCCCGCCGGGCTGCTGGCGGCGATCGAAGAAGCCGTCGAGAAAAAGCTGGAAGGTGGTTGAAGCCTCGGACCGATGTCCGCCCGGGCCGCTTCACGCGCCCGCGCGGCAACGATGAACGAGGCCGGTGTCGTTGCGTGTCAGAGCAAAGGGAGTAGCCATGTCCGAAGATCACGCCGGCTTCGACGAGATGAGCAAGTACCCGTTGTTTGAAGCGCTGCACAAACGCCGGTCGCGCCGCATCGGCTTGGGCCTGAAGTCGGTGCCGGCGGGCAGCAATACTTACACGTCGAATGCCGAGCCGCAGCCGCTAAGCGAGCTGGAAGAAGCTATTTTGATCTCCGCGACCGGCCTGACCGGCCTCACTTTGCCCGACCGGCCGTTCGAATCGACCACCGGTGAGAAAATCCTCGGCACACCGAACCTGAATTTCCCCGGCCGCGCCGCCGGCAGCACCGACAATTGCCAGGCCACGTCGTTTTTCCTGCTCAACGACACCGGCACTTATTTCCTCAAGCGCCTGGACGGCGCCGATCCCACCGTGCCGGTCACGCCGGATCTCCTGGTGCAGCGCGCAAGGCAATCAAAAGTCCAGCTGTTCAACAAGCGGCTCGATTTCCCGCGCGAGTTTCCCTACTACCTGGATTCCAACCGCTTCCTGTCCAACGTGCCCGGCTCCACGGTGCTGTTCCCGGTCGTGGACATGAGCCGGCAATACATCAACGCGCTGATGTATCTGCTCACCGAGCCCGACGGCCACCGGCCGTACTTCCGCGACGACCGCAATTTCTATCTGCCGGCCGGCGTCCGCAAATGGATGCGCAACGGATTTTTGAACAAGGACATTCCGCTGCCGCTCGGCGTGGCCGGCACCATGCGGACCCAGGTCGAAGCCGACTTGCTGTTGCAGAACCTGATCCTGATGCTCCAAGCCATGGGGCTCGGCGGCTGGATCCACGCCTCCGTCGCGCCCACCAAACTCTTGCCCGCGCTCGGCTTTAAATATATCAGGCCGCGTTACCGCGGGCTCGACTTCTTCCGCTGGGGCACGTTTCGCACCAAAGATGTGCGCGACAATCCGATCGGACTGCCACCCTATATCGAATGCATGTGCCCGCCCTACTACCCGTCCATGGCGGACGCCGTGCAGGCGGTGGTCGACGACAAATATCGCGCCGGCGGCGCTTACGGCGACGACGCCTATTTCCGCCGCATATTCCAGGGCGATCGCGGCGACAAATATCTCAAGGAAGTGCCGCACTACCGCGACGACGTCATCGCCTGCACCAAGGACATCTGCACCTACATCTACGAGCGGCACGGCCGTTTCCCCGCCCATTGCGACGCGATCTACGCGCCGGGTGTCTGGCTGCAGGCGCACCATCTCGACCTGAATTACTACGACACGCTGTTCAACAACGGCTACACCGAAACCCAGCGCGAACATCAACGGCTGTGGCACGCTTCTTAAAGCGCCGGCCGGCACAGGGAAGGATCGACCATGATACGTACATTCGTGGAAACGCCGACCGTGCGGCGGGCGCGATACATCTTCGTCGGCTTGCTGTTCCTCGTGCTGATGGCGCTGGTCTATGGCGGCGCCGAACTGCGGGCCTGGCTCGATAGCCGCGGGCCGGCGGCTTTGGCCCATACCGCCGCCTATTATCGCGTGATCTTCTCGATCTGGGCGACGATCTTTTTGCTCACGCCGGCGCTGTGCTTCCATGTTTTCTCGCGCTCTACCGGCTCAAACACCTATTGGCGCGCGCTCTGGACCGCCGCTTTTCTGGCGTTCCTGGTCCATATCTGGTGGGCGGTGCAGGGCGTCTGCGGCGGCGATGTGCATGTCGTCTTCCACAGCCAGGTGGCGACGCCGGCCTTCCCGGAATGTTTGATCGAACACCCCCGGCCCGACTTCTTCCTGGCGGCATGGTGGGGTCTTGACGTCGTGCTGGCATGGCTCGTCACCGACAATATCAAATGGCTGCGCGCCGAGCGCGGCGCCGTGCATATGCTGGCATTCACCATGTTCTTCGGCGCCTTCGTGCT
>DATHHM010000145.1:0-2339 GCA_035317145.1 Xanthobacteraceae bacterium
ACGTCCGCGACCCTCGCGAGCCCGAGCTGCCGCCGCCGCCGATCCGGGCGTCGGCTGCCGACATCGCGAGCATCAACGGTAACGCCAACGATAGAACGACGGCGATCGTCTTGACGATACCGCGTGTGCGCTGCGTGAAATTCATAGGTGGTTCCCTCATTCCCCGGCAGGGGGAAGCGCTGCTAAGATGGGCACCCCTGCCCAAAAGTGAAGCTCCCATGACGACGCAGGGCTGCGGCCCTCGGTCGCGGGGTGGGTAGCAATGGCTTGGTTACAGGCGTTTGATCATCCTTGAAAGCGCACATTCAGCGTCATCCTGAGGTGCTCGCCGTCCTTCACGGCGAGCCTCGAAGGATGGGCAACGGGCGCCTGCGGCCATCCTTCGAGACGCCGCGCAAGTGCGCGGCTCCTCAGGATGACGGGAGGAGCGTCAATCCGGCGCCATCGTCTCCTTGACCTTGGCGACCAGGGCGCTCAGCGCGAACGGTTTCGCCAGGAAGGCAAACTGATCGTCTTCTTTCAATACGCTCTTGTCGAAAGCGTCTTCGGCGTAGCCCGAGACGAAGATGATCTTGAGGTGAGGGTTATGGACGCGCATCGCTTTCAGCAGCGTCGGCCCGTCCATTTCCGGCATCACCACGTCGGAGACGACGAGGTCGACCGCGCCGTTCTTTTCCTCCAGCGCTTCCATCGCCTCGACGCCGTTCGACGCCTCGATCACGCTGTAGCCGCGCGAGCGCAGGCCGCGGGCGTTGAGCGAGCGCAGGCCGTCTTCGTCTTCGACCAGCAGGATTGTGCCCTGCCCGGTGAGATCGGCCGCGCGCTTCGCCTCCGCGGGCACTTCCTTCGCCGCGCCATTGGCGGCGGCCTCCGGCTGCATCTCCTGCTCGGCATGATGCCGCGGCAGGAAGATGCGGAACGTAGTGCCTTCGCCGGCCGCCGAGTCGACATAGACAAAACCGCCGGTCTGCTTGACGATGCCATACACCGTCGACAGTCCGAGCCCGGTGCCCTTGCCGACTTCCTTGGTCGAGAAGAACGGCTCGAAGATCTTGTCGACGATATCTGCCGGGATCCCGGTGCCGGTATCGGTGACATCGATCCGCACATAATCCGCCGCCGGCATGCCCTTGTACGACAGCTTTTCGGCTTCATCAGCCGGAACGTTCACCGTACGCACCGTGAGCTTGCCGCCGTCCGGCATGGCGTCGCGCGCGTTGACGGCGAGGTTGACGATCACCTGCTCGAATTGCGACAGGTCGGCCTTGACCCGCCACAGGTCGCGGCCGTGTAATATTTCGAGCGAAACTTTCTCGCCGATCAGCCGCTTCAACAGCCGGTCGATGTCGGACAGCGCCTCGCCGAGATCGAGCACCTCGGGGCGCAAGGTCTGCTTGCGTGAGAACGCCAGCAGTTGCCGCACCAGCGTCGCCGCCCGGGTGGCGTTCTGCTTGATCTGCATGATGTCCTGGAACGACGGATCGGTCGGCTTGTGCGCATTGAGCAGGAAATCGTTCGCCATCATGATGGCGGAAAGCACATTGTTGAAATCGTGCGCGATGCCGCCGGCGAGCTGGCCGACGGTGTCCATCTTCTGCGACTGGTTGATCTGGTTCTCCAGCGTGCGGCGTTCGGTGGTCTCCAGCATGTAGACGATGGCGGCCTCGGTCTCGCGCTCATCTTCCTCCACCGCGGTGACGAAGAACTGACCCCAGCGGTCCTTGGCGCCGACCAGCATCACCTCGACCGGCGCGATATCGCCCTGCCCTTCCGCGGCCTGGCTAATCGCCGCGATCAGGCGGCTGCGGTCGTGCTCGCTGACCGCCGCAAGAATAGATTTGGCGACCGCGCCTTCGGGGCTCAGGCCCTGCGCCAGCTTGGCGAAGCGCGCATTGGCGCGCACCACCGCGCCGGATTTGTCCACGGTGGCGATCGCCATCGGGGTGTGATCGAAGAAGCGCATGAAGCGGACTTCGGCGGCGCGCTGCGGGTCGAGCCGCTCGTCGCGCGCGCGGCTGATCACCAGCGTGCGCGACGCGCCGGGCACGCCGTCGGCGCCGAATGCCAGCTTGTGATAGAGCCGCACCGGCATGGTCTTGCCGCCGCGCATCCGAAGATCGATGTCGAACACTTCGGTTTTGACCTCGCCGGGCACCGGCACGATCGAGGTCAGCAGCGACGCGCCGTCGCCCGACACGATATCGGTCAGCTTCAATCCGCCATTGCCGATTTCCGCCAGATCATGATCGAGCCAGTTGGCGAGCGTGGCGTTGACATAGACGAGTTCGCCTGCCGCATTGACCGAGAAGAAGCCGCACGGCGCGTGATCGAGATATTCG
>DATHHM010000146.1:0-13163 GCA_035317145.1 Xanthobacteraceae bacterium
GGCCGCGAACAGCTCGGGCTCGACATATTCGGCACGGCAGCTGATCTTCCAGATCGAATTGTCGGCGAGGCCACTGTCGTGCATGCGGCCGATGAGCTCGTCGGCCCAGCGGCGTCCCTTGCGGCCCCAGAGCGGGAAGTCGTCGTCCTGGAACAGAAACACGCGCACGCCGTGGCTGTGGCGTAGTTCGAGCATTTCCTCGATGACTTTTTCCGGCTTGCGCACGCGCACGACCTTGCCGGGCGCGGTGCGATAAAACGTATGGATCGAGCAGAACGAGCAACGACGGATGCAGCCGCGGCTCGCCAGCACCGGAAGCGTCGGAAAGCCGCCGACCCGCTCGGGTTCGTAGGGACGATCGGGAAACGGCAGCGCATCGAGATCCGCGACCAATGGCCTTGCCTCGGTCGCCACCACCGTCCCGTCGCGCGCATAGGCGATGCCGCCGATGTCGCGCCAGTCCTTGCCGGCGCGCAGCCGGTCGACCAGCTCGAGCAGCGTCTCCTCGCCTTCGTAGCGCACGACGCTGTCGATTTCCCGAAAATTCGTCAGCAGCTCGTCGTGACACAGGCTCGGATAGTGCCCGCCGATGGTGAAATGACTTTTGACGCCGGCCGCGCGCAGGTGCTGCGCCAGCACGCGATATTGCGGCAGGAAGAACTGAAAGATGAGCGAGAACCCGACCAGCAGCGGTTGCCGTTCGAGCAAGCGAGCGGCAATCGCTTCGGGGCCGTCGCGCACTTCCATCATCGCGGCCGGGCAGCCGTGCCGCCGCAGCACGGCGGCCAGATAGCCCATGCCGAGATTGCCCTGGTCCTGGAAGCCGATGAGCGCCACCTCGGCCCCGCCGTCCTGAATAGACGGCGAAGGCTCAATTGCAGCGGCGCCGACCGGGCCGCGCCCGCTGCTATCCACGAGACTTCAGGACGTCGGCCATCTGCGAATGCGCATCGGCAAGAGCCTTATGGACATCCGCTTCTGCCTGGAGCCTGACCGCCATCGCTTTCTTCTGGGTCGGCTGATCCAACGTCAAGAAGAACTCATTGGGGCCGCCGTCGCGCCAACCGACCGCCGGATCGGTGGTGCTCATGCAAGGCCTGAAAATCAATCCCGGATTAATTCCCGCAATCGTCGTCGCAGCTTTTGCTGCTTTTGGCTTGCTGGACATGGCTACCTCCAGGTTGCCGGCGCGCCGCAATGGCCACCGTGCTCGACTGGATCTGCTGTCGCCGTCGATCGCGGCCGCCACAACACGACCCAACCGCTGCCCGATACGATGATGCGCGCAATCTTCGGTGTCAATAACCAATCATGCTGAACAAGGGTTGACCGGCAATACCGGCGATCCCTCTTGCCGCGAAGCACATCTGTAACCTTGAGGGGGTACGCGCCGCACGGTATCCCGCTGCCGCCAAATCCCGTTGCTGCCAAATCTTGTTGCCGCCACGTGAGCTGTCGCGGCGCCGGTGCGTTCAAAAATGCAATTCTTGGCTGTGACGGATGACGACCGAGCGCGCTTCTTCCGGTGTCAGCGCCCCCAGCTGTCCGAGCGCGGCTTGTGTCTCCTCAATGAGGATATCGATGACGTGGCTGGCGCCCTCTTCGCCGAGCGCGCCGAGGCCCCACAAGAAGGCCTTGCCGGCGAAGGCCGCGGCGGCGCCGAGTGCGTAAGCGCGCACCACGTCGGTGCCGCTGCGGATGCCGGAATCGTACATCACGGTGGCGCGCTTGCCGACCTGTTTGACGATCGCCGGCAGCACGTCGATCGGCGCCGGCAACGCCTCGATCTGCCGCCCGCCGTGGTTTGAAACAAACATGCCGTCGACGCCGAGCGCCACCGCTTTCTCGGCGTCTTGCGGATGCATGATACCCTTGACGATCAGCGTTCCTTTCCAGCGGTCGCGATATTTCGCGACCTCCTCCCAGGTGAAGGCGCCGCCCATCTCGCGGCGCGCGAACGCGACCATGTCGTTGATCGAGGCATTGTCGCCGACATAAGCGCGCAGATTGGAAAAGCGCGGAATGCCGTTCTGCCACAGCGCCCGGGTCCAAGCCGGCGCCATCAGCATCTGCAGGATCATCTTGAGGTCGGGATTGAAGGCGCCGCCGAGGCCGACCACCACTTCGCGGGCGCGCGTGGTGCGCACCGGCACGTCGAGCGTGAGCACCAGCGCATGACAGCCTGCCGCCTGGGCGCGCCGCGCCAGGTCGAAGCCGATGGCGTGGTCGTTCTTGGCGGCGCGATAGAGCTGGAACCAGAACACGTCGGGCGCCAGTTCGGCGATGCGCTCGATGGTCGAGCAGCCGACCGTTCCGAGCGTGTAGGGAATGCGCGCGCGTTGCGCGGCGCGGGCGAGATATTCATCGGCGCCCGGCCACACGATCGCAGGCCCGCCCATGGGCGCAACGCCGATCGGGGCGGCGTAGCGGCGGCCGAACAGCTCGACGTCGCACGGCGGCAGCGACGGCATCACGCCATAGCGCGGCACCAATTCCACCGCATCGAGCCCCGCCCAATTGCGCCTGATGCCGGCATCGTCCTTGCCCGAACCGCCGTCGGAATATTCAAAGGAAAAATGCGGCAGCCGGCGGCGCGCGCCGCGGCGCAGATAGTCGATGGTCGGATAATGCCGATAGAGCTCGGCGTAACGCGGATTGGCGTTCTTGCCTACATAGGGCTTGGTCTGCGGCGCGGCAGTCTGAGGGGCGGCAATGGCCGTCGTATCGTGCATGGGCGTTTCTCCAGCGTACACTATAGCTCGTTCATCGCTTACCCGAGCAAGCGACGTCGGCATCAGTTATGCGACGCGGCGGCGTTTCGTTTGCGTTTGGATGTCCTTTCGATGCCGCTCAACCCACCTGCGTAGCACCTCATCGATCCGCGTCTGCCAACCCGGTCCGGTCCCCCGAAAATGTCCCAACACAAGAGGCGACAGCCGGATATGAATATGAACTTTCGCATCGACCTTCTTCGGCCGGCCGCGAGCGCGCGTTATCGTTCCCTGAGCAGGACTCACAATCTTGCCGCCAAGCGCGACCTCGGCACGGTCGAACTGCTCCCGGCTCCATTCCGGAGCGTCGTCCGGGTCAACCCAGCCGCGTCGCATAGCGCGCTTTTTCACGGGCATTGCATTTCCTCATTGAGATGACGTGTCCTCGTTGAGAAGACGTGGCGATCCGTGCCACGCGGGGTCCACACCACCATCACCAGCCTGCGAGCAAGCAATCCATAGGTCTGGAAGCGCGGCTCGCCATAGTCCTCTCGGTCATCCAAAAGCGTGAGCGTGGCTCCGGAAAACACTGTTTCAGCGTGCTCAAAATCCAGGCCACGCTCAGCCAGCGTCAACTGGCGGTAGTGACCCAGTTTGAATTTGCAGGAACCTGCAAAGAGCATAACGCAGATAGTCAGCACTGATCCAGTTCGCTGGCCTTAGCCCATTTCTTGGCCAAAGCTTCAAACTTGCAATAGTAGGTGGGCGTATGGGTGTTTTCCCGCCTTCGAATAATAAACGGTTTGAAAGCAATCCAATCTCTAACAAGGGTCGTCCTGTGGTATTCTCTGTATACTCTTTCGTCCAGAGTGCTCTCTTCCACGCCAATCGCGATCAGTTCATAGCGGTTCAATGTTGCCCGCAGTACGGTTGTTTCCGCAGTAGCCGTCTTGGCTGGATCAGCCCATTGAACGAGGTTCCCAGCATCTCTAAGTTGCAAAAAATCTCGACGTGTTTGTAGAAGGAAATCGTTGGTTTGTTCCATCATGATCATATCTAGCGTCGCACGCCGTCGCGCAATCCTCCTACTAACGACGACGCCTATGATTACACCGATGAAAGATAAAACTATGGCCCCTGACTGAAGCCAGAGGCCATAATTTGGAACTTGATCGGTTGTCGGCATAGCAACAGCGTAAGGTGCTAACCCCCGTCCCCTTCATACTCTACAGTCATGGGAACCTCCTATATGGGGAAATAACGTTGGCCCAATATATTGGTTCCTCAAGCAAAACACAACTTGATTTCAGGCCTATTAAGCGAATTCCATAATTACGACCTTGGGCTTTTTATGCGCGCGCCTTCTGCCGCGTGAGAAAAGTCATCCCCCAAGATATTCAAACTGAGACACCACCCAACTGTCGTTTCCCGGGATCGTATGTAATTCCCACCGAATTTATATGCCCACGGAAAATCAATTCGTCAAGGAATTCCGATAGTTTCCGCGACTTCCGACCCGTCAGAAATGGCTGTACGAGGGCCGCGTGAAGTTGAGCGCCTTACCCTCGTGGAGGAAATGGGCGCCCTCCCCGGCCGCCATGCGGCCGATCTCGGTCGCCACCACGCCGGCAGCGTGCGCAGCCGTGCGGAATGCGGCGAGTTTGTCGGCCGCCAGTGTCAGAACGATTTCATAATCGTCGCCACCCGTCAGTGCGGTCTCTATCGTCGCGGCTTCGGCGGCGACCGCCGCGCGGACCGCATCGGAGAACGGCACGCGCGCGACGTCGATCTCGGCCGCCAAGCCGGAGGCGCGGCACAGCTTGGCGAGATCGCCGGCGAGACCGTCGGACACATCGATTGCCGCCGAAGCGTTTTGCAGGACCGCATGAGCGAGCGCATTGCGCGGCTCAGGCAAGAGATAACGTTGTTTGAGGTGCAAACTCATCGCCTCAGATAGCCGCCACCGCTTGGCCTGGCTTGCGTCCCCCCGCAACAGCAGGCCAAGCGCGGCATCGCCGATCGTGCCGGTCACGACGATATGGTCGCCCGGCTTGGCGGTCGAGCGCTGCACCATTTTGCCGTGCGGCACCGCGCCGAAGGCTGCGATCGAGACCGACGTGGGACCCGGCGTGCGGTCGGTGTCGCCGCCGAGCAGCGGACAATTGTAACGCTCGGCATCCTCGCCAAGGCCGCCGGCAAAAGCCGCGAGCCACGCTTCGTCGATTATTGACGGCAATGCGAGCGACAACAGAAAGCCGAGCGGGGTTGCGCCTTTGGCGGCGAGATCGGACAGATTCATCCGCAACGCCTTGCGGCCAACGTCTTCCGGCCGGTCGTCGGGAAAAACATGTACGCCGGCAATGACGCCGTCGGTCGTCAGCACAATGTCGCATCCGGGCGGCGGCCTAATGACGGCGGCATCATCGACAAGGCCGAGGGCGCCGGGATGCTTCGCCAGCGGCCGGAAATAGCGCGCGATCAGGCGATCCTCGGCGGATTCTGATGAGTTTGGCATCGCGCGACGCAACCCTTCCGCAGCTCGGCAACCCTATCTTCGTTCGACGCTAGAGCGAAATCGCTTCAGATTGAAGCGATTTGCGCTCTAGCATTTTGATGGAGCATGATCTTTTCGGAAAACCGGTTTCCACTTTTCCGGATCATGCTCTAGGCGCGGTCGAACTCGGCGGCGCGCAATTGGTGCGCAAGATGGTCAAGGACAGCATTGACCATGCCGGTCTCGTCATCATCGACGAAGGCGCCGGCGACGTCGACATATTCCGACATCACCACCCGCGCCGGCACGTCGGCGCGGCAGGCGAGCTCGTAGGCGCCGGCGCGCAGCACCGCGCGCAGCACCGCCTCGATGCGCTTGAGCGGCCAGCCGCGGTTCAGCGCCGCGTCGATCTGCGGGTCGAGCTTGCCTTGCTCGCGCACCACGCCGCCGACGATGTCGCGAAAATAAGCGGCCTCCGCCGGCCGGTATTGCGCGCCCTCGACCTCGCTGCCGAGCCAATGGCTTTCGAATTCGGCCATGATCTCGTTGAGACCGGTGCCGGCAAGATCCATCTGATAAAGCGCCTGCACGGCAGCAAGCCGTGCCGCGCCGCGCTTGTTGGCCTTGCGCGCCTCGTTGGGTTCGGGGCCCGCCATCTCAACGCTTCCCGAAGCGTTGTTTGATGCCAATGAGCGCCAGCGCCGCGCGTGCGGCATCGCCGCCTTTGTCCTGCTCCTCCACGCGGGCGCGCTCCCAGGCCTGGGCTTCGGTGTCGACGGTGATGATGCCGTTGCCGATGGGAAAGCGCTGCGCGATCGAAAGCTCCATCAGGCCGCGCGCCGATTGATGCGACACGATCTCGAAATGGATGGTATCGCCGCGGATGACGCAGCCGAGCGCGACCGCGCCGTCATAAGGCAGGCGGCCCCAGTGCGCGGTGTCGATGGCGATCGCAATCGCGCCTGGTATTTCCAGCGAGCCCGGCACGCTGATGCGGTCGAACTCGGCGCCGGCTTCCTGCAGCGCCTTCGTCGCGCCGGCCAAGAGCGCGTCCGCGATGTCGTCGTAATAGCGCGCCTCGACGATGAGGATGCGCGCACCCTTGCGCGCGCCCTCACCACGCTTGCCTCGCCGCGGCCCGGCCATCGTCTGCTCCTGTTAGGGCGTGGTCGTACCAAGCCGGCAGCGCGCGAACAAGCGCGGCCAAAATCGCTATTTCGCGCGCGGCATGGAATCCAGAAGCCGCGCCGCATAGCGCGCCATCTGGTCGACCTCGATATTGAGCCGCGCGCCGGGGCGTAGCGCGCCGAGCGTCGTGACCTGCAGGGTGTGCGGGATGATCAAGACGGAAAACGTGTCGCCTTCGACCTTATTGACCGTGAGCGACACGCCGTCGAGCGCGACGGAACCCTTGGGGGCGATGAAGCGCGCAAGCTCCGCCGGCACGCGCAGGGTCAGTTCCGCGCTGTCGACAAAATCGTCGCGGGCGATGAGCTCGGCGATGCCGTCGACGTGGCCGCTGACCATGTGGCCGCCGAGTTCGTCGCCGAGCCGAAGCGATCGTTCCAGATTGAGCTTTGTGCCGCGCTGCCAGGTTGCGGCGGTGGTCATGCGCAAAGTCTCGGCGGCGGCATCGACGGCAAATGAGGACCGATTGCCCGTTCGGCCCCGCCCGACCACTGTCAGGCAGATACCCGAACAGGCGATTGAGGCTCCGATATCGATGGTGTCGGGATCGTAGCCGCAGGCGATGTTGAGGCGGCGCAGCCCTTCGGCTTTCTCCTCAACATCAAGAACCTCACCTAAGTCGCTGACAATACCGGTAAACATCGTCTACTCGCGTGCATAATTGGCTTGGCGATCGGTCCCCACCGGCTCGCTGCCGACCTGCTTCAGCCTCCGAGTCAGCGCCTCCATGGCGTCCGTTGCAAGCGCATCGACCCCATCCGAACCGACGATTGTCGGCGCATGGAACAGCACTGCTTCATCGACCAGATCGGCGGCGATGAACGCGGCGGCGAGCGTCGGGCCGCCTTCGACCATCAGCCGGGTGATGCCCTTCGCGGCAAGGCATTCGAGCCCGTCTTTGAGGTCGAGGCGACCGCTGCTTTGCGGCGACCGCAAGACCTCGACGCCGAGCGGCAGCAGGATGGCCTCGGATTGTTGGGGAGCGGCAAGGCCGGTGAGCGCCCAGACCGGCGTTTCGTAAGCGCTCCGAACCAGGCGTGAATTGACCGGCAGGCGCAGCATGCTGTCGGCCACGATCCGCACCGGTGAATCCTTGGCCATGCCGGGCAAGCGGCACGTCAGCAGCGGATCGTCCGCCAGCACGGTGCCGATGCCGACCATGATGGCATCGCTATGGGCGCGCAGCAGATGGACGCGCTCGCGCACCGCCTCCCCGGTGATGGCGACCGGCTTGCGCCCAGCCGCCCCGGCTTTGCCGTCGGCTGAGATCGCAAGCTTGAGTATGACGTGGGGCCGCCCCTGGCGCATGCGCCAGATATGACCGGCATGATCGTGGCGCGCTTCCTCGGCGCCGACGCCGACTTCCACCGCAATGCCCGCCCCGCGCAGCCGCCCATGGCCTTCGCCCGCGACTTCGGGATTGGGGTCTTCAAGCGCCGACACGACACGCGCAATGCCCGCAGCGATGACAGCGTCGGCGCAGGGCGGCGTCTTGCCGTGGTGCGAGCAGGGCTCCAGGGTGACGTACAGCGTCGCGCCGCGCGCCGCCTCGCCGGCCCGCCGTAATGCCTCGACCTCGGCATGAGGCCGCCCGCCGGGCTGGGTCCAGCCGCGGCCGACAATAACGCCGTCCTTGACGATCACCGCGCCCACGGCCGGGTTCGGCCAGGTCCGGCCCAATCCGCGCTGGCCGAGCGAGAGCGCCAAGTCCATGAAGCGCCGGTCGGCCGCGCCGCTCACTTGCGCGCGATCTCCGCAGCCTCGTCGCCGGAAAGCTCGGCCAGCGCCGTCTCGAAATCCTTGGCCTCGCGGAAATTGCGGTAGACCGAGGCGAAGCGCACATAGGCGACGTCGTCGAGCTCGCGCAAATGCGCCATCACGGATTCGCCGATCGCTTCGGACGAAACCTCGCTTTCGCCGATGCTCTCCAATTCGCGCACGATCTTCGAGACCATCTGGTCGATGCGCTCGGGATCGACCGGACGTTTGCGGCAGGCGATCTGCATCGAGCGCAACAGCTTGTCGCGGTCGAACGGCACGCGCCGGCTGTTGCGCTTGATGACGGTCAATTCGCGCAGCTGCACCCGCTCGAAAGTGGTGAAGCGGAAATTGCAGGAGAGACAGACGCGGCGGCGGCGGATGACCGACGAATCCTCCGTCGGACGCGAATCCTTCACCTGGGTATCGAGGCTTGCGCAACTCGGACAACGCATCCCTTACCCCTCGTAGATCGGGAACCGGCTGACCAGGCGCCGGACCTTTTCGCGCACGCTAGCCTCGGCTTGCGCGTCCTGCTCGGTACCCTTCTGCGACAGCGCGTCGAGCACCTCCGCGATCAGATCGCCGACTTGGCGGAACTCGGCGATGCCAAAACCACGCGTGGTGCCGGCCGGTGTGCCGAGCCGCACGCCGGACGTGACGAAAGGCTTTTCCGGGTCGTACGGAATGCCGTTTTTGTTGCAGGTGATATGGGCGCGCTCGAGCGCGGCTTCGGCCACTTTGCCGGTCAGGCGTTTCTTGCGCAGATCGACCAGCATGAGATGGGTGTCGGTGCCGCCGGAGACGATATCGAGCCCGCGCGACTTTAGCGTTTCGGCAAGCGCTTTCGCGTTCTCGACCACGTTCTTCGCGTAAAGTCTGAAGGACGGCCGCAGCGCCTCGCCGAACGCCACCGCCTTGGCGGCGATGACATGCATCAGCGGCCCGCCCTGCATCCCCGGAAACACCGCGGAATTGAGCTTTTTCGCCAGCTCCTCATCGTTGGTGAGGATGGTGCCGCCGCGCGGCCCGCGCAGCGTCTTGTGGGTCGTCGTGCTCACGACATGAGCATGGGGAAACGGGCTCGGGTGCGCGCCGCCGGCCACCAGACCGGCGAAATGCGCCATGTCGACCATCAGATAGGCGCCGACCTCGTCGGCGATCTCGCGGAAGCGGCGGAAACCGATGATGCGCGGATAGGCCGAGCCACCGGCCACGATCACCTTGGGCCGGTGCTCCTTGGCGAGCCGTTCGACCTCCTCCATGTCGATGAGGTGATCGTCGCGGCGCACGCCGTAGGGCACGACCTTGAACCAGCGGCCCGACATGTTGACCGGCGAGCCGTGGGTGAGATGGCCGCCGGCGGCGAGGTTCAGCCCCATGAAGGTATCGCCGGGCTGCATCAGCGCCATGAACACTTCGGCATTGGCCGAGGCGCCGGAATGCGGTTGCACGTTGGCGAAACCGCAGCCGAACAGGCGCGTCACCCGCTCGATCGCCAGCCGCTCGGCGATATCGACGAACTGGCAGCCGCCGTAATAGCGCTTCCCGGGCAGGCCTTCGGCGTATTTGTTGGTCAGCACGGACCCTTGCGCTTCGAGCACGGCGCGACTGACGATGTTTTCCGACGCGATCAGCTCGATCTCATCGCGCTGGCGGCCGAGCTCGAGCGCAATCGCGTCGGCGATCTCCGGATCGCTGTCGGCCAGCGCGGCGGAAAACAGGCCTTCGTCCGCCGTCTTGGCGCCGTGGGATACCGACATACCTCGTGCCTCCCAGAAATGGGCCGTTGTCCGCAGGTGATACACCCGGCGCCGGCATCATACCAGCCGATGGGCGCAAGGCATGGGATATTTCAGCGGATAACGCGCTACATTTAGGGATTATGTGGTGATCCGTCACCCTGACGCGCTCGGCGGGATCGCTTGCCAAAAAGGCCTAGGCGTTCACTGTCGTTACAGCTCCCGGCTTTGCCGCCAATGACCGCAAGGAGATTAGGAACTAACGGAAGGAGATCGGCCAGCCGGTTTGCCTTTGCGTGAAGGACAACAATCACTCATCGAGCAAGACTCTCACGGAACCGATTCGACCAGCTTTTCCTTCGCCTCCTCCAGAAAAGCGATCACCTGCGCTCGTGTCACCGTAGGAAAGCCTTCAAGAAATTCGTCGATGGAGTCGCCGGCTTCGAGATACTCAATGAGTGTTTGCACGGGCACCCGCGTTCCACAGAAGACGGGCGTGCCACCCATAACCTCAGGGTCGCGGCAAATGACGGACTGGCTCATAGGCGAATTATACCAGAAATGGCGAGGAGGGCCTACGGTCCGTCACGCAAAGGTGCGAGCCACTAGCGCGGTCTTCGAAGCGCTATAGCGAGCCTCGAAGGGCAAACCCGCCTACGGCCGGCACCTCAGGATGACGGTATAAGCTCACTCAAACCCGTAAAGCGCCCGCGCATTGCCGGAATAAATCTGCTTGCGGCGCTCGTCGCCCAAGCTCGCCGGCACGACCACGAACGGATCGTCGAAATCCCAGTGCGGGTAGTCGGACGAGAACAAGATGCGGTCAAAACCGATCGCCGCCATGATGTCGACGAGGTGCGCCGGGTTTTCCGGCTCTTCCATCGGCTGGGTGGTGACCCAGAAATGATCGTGCAGATATTCCGACGGCGCCCGCGTCAGATGCGGCAGGCCTGAGCGCATGCGCTTCCAGTTGCGATCGAGGCGGTGGCCGAGCGACGGCATCCAGCCGAAGCCGCCTTCGATGAACACCATCTTGAGCTGCGGGAAGGCCTCGAACACGCCCTCCATGATCATGCTGGTGACCTGGGCCTGGCAGGCATTGGAGTGCTCGGTCATTTCCTCGATGTAGAACGACGGCCAGCCGGTATTGCTGGCGGCGCGGCCGCTATAGCCAAAAACGTGCACGCCGACCGGCAGGCCGGCCTCGCAAGCCGCTTCATAGATCGGCCAATAGCGGCGGCGGCCCATCAGCTCGGCGGTGCGCGTGAGCATCAACACGTGAGCGAAGCGGCGGTCGCCTATGCGGCTGCGGATTTCCTGGCGCGAGGCTTCCGGGTCCTCGTAGGGCACAACCAGCGAACATTTGAGCCGCGGATCGAGCGCGTTCCAGTGATTGAGCTGGAATTCGTTGCAGGCGAAGGCCAGCGCCGCGCTGTATTCGTCGTTCTGCTCGCCCTGCCCCGACGGCGACAGCGGGTTCATCACGCCATATTCGATGCCGTAAAAATCCAGGTGCTGCTGGCGCATGAACTCGTAATTGCTCGCCGGCAGCCCGCCGTCCGGCGGCCAGGAATCGCGGCGCGAGGCCTGCGGCTGCGCCTTCGGATAGGGAAAGCCTTTGACATAGCCGTGATGCGAGCGCGCGCCATAGGTCTGCGCGTAATCCCACCAGCGATTGCTCAGATAAGGCCGATAATCCTCGACCGACGCTTTGGGATGGATGTCGCAGTCGATGATCTGCAGCTTGGTCTTGGCGCTGCGGTCGATCTGGCGGGCTTCGATATTCATGGCGCTTCCTCCAGCGGGAGGTTTGACTCATTTGCGCTCTATATTACGAGCTTTGCCGGTCCGCCGCCAGCGCCCGCTCAGACGGGTAGTGTCCTAATTTGATGGCCGCTTATTTTGACGGCTTTCGGACTATCATGATTGGCGGCTTCTATTCGTTTAGCAGGGCGACAGGTATTCCCATTTTCCGCTTCATGAGTCGCTCACCGGCTTCCCTAATTCTGGCCTCTGTTGCCTCATTAAGGAGGACCATTTCTCCGACCACGCTGCCGTCCGACAACTTAATTTCACAATCTATCCGGCTATCCCATTCTTGTGCCTGGCACCAAGCGTCGGGGACTGCCGATCTGAGCAGGCGTTGCGCCTGCTCGGCGACTTCTTCAATCGTGCCTGACAACAGCTTTTCTGTCATTTTTCCGCCCTCTGTCCCGCCACGGGACACGACCCTCAGACGGTAATCACGCGGTCGACGAGAAGTTTCCACGTGCCCGACGGCGGTCTGTGGCCCGAGAGCCAAGTGCCTGTCACTTTGCCTTCCCATTCCACCGGCAGCACCATGCCGCGCAGAAACTTTGCCGCCATCTGCCGCGAGCTCCAGGCGACGACCGTGTCCGAGCCGGTCTCCCACCAGGCCTCGCCCGGCGCCAGGTCGCGGTGGGATTCGGCGTCCTGCTGAACATTGAATGCGCCCTCCAGCAGGCAGCGGATTCCGGGCCCCGGATGCTGATGGCGATCGGCGATGCGGCCGGCGGCGGTGGTGATTTGGTCGAGACGGAACAGCCACCGCGTGCCTTCGGGCATGGCGAGGCTGGTGATGACGCGCGACATGCGGAGCGCCGACAGCACGCCCTCCCCGTCGTGGAGCAGCTGCGCCGCGTTCGGTGGCGCCAGCTCCCAGCGCCAGATCTGGCTCCACTCGCCGGCCGATTTCAGCGTGACGGTGCTGTCGCAATAGATCGCGGCATCGGCGCTTAGCAGTTGGCCATTAATCTCGACGCGGCCGTGGCGTACATAAAGCAAGCGATGCGCCGGCGCCAAGGCTGAGGTGGTCGATCCGCCAGCGCCGACTTGGTCGTGATAAAAATTCAGGGCAAATGGCATGGCGCTCGCCTCAACGCGACGGCTTCTTCCAGATGCCGCGCTTTTGCATGAGCGCGACTTGCTTGTCGATCACGTCGGTCTTGTATTGCGCGTGTTTCGGCGGGATTTTCTTCAGGTAGCGGTTCTTGGGATAGATCGGCTTCTCGTAGATGATTTGCGCGAGCTCGGCGCGGATGTCTTTCATCCAGTTGGTCACCTGCGCCGACTCGCGGTGGTGGCGCAGCGCCTCGATATTGATGACGCCGGCCACGAAGGTCGAGCCGTTGGTGTCGCGCTGCTTGCCGACCAGTTGGCCGCGGTAATCGACGATCATCGATTGGCCGCCGCCGGCATCGATGCCGAAATGGTGGCCCTCGGGCGTGAGATGGTAGCTGCCGATATTCG
>DATHHM010000147.1:0-19651 GCA_035317145.1 Xanthobacteraceae bacterium
CCAGATCCGGAAATTCCGTGAGGCTTGGAAGGCGGCCGGACACACGCGCGAGCCGCGGGTTTCGGTGAGCCGCAGCATCTTCGCGCTGGTGGACGATCGCGACCGCGCCTATTTCGGGCGCGACAGCGAGAGCGCAGACACGATCGGGTTCCTCGGCGACAACCGACGCGCCGTTTTCGGCCGCAGCTACGCCGCGGAGCCGGACGTTCTGGTCGAACAGCTCAAGCAAGACGAAGCCATCGCCGAAGCCGACACGCTCTTACTGACGGTGCCCAACCAGCTCGGCGTCGATTACAACGCCCATGTCATCGAGGCGGTCCTCAAACACGTCGCCCCTGCGCTGGGCTGGCGGTGATCCAGGCAGGAGACAACCACCATGAGCCGAGCCGACGAAGACGCCATCCGCGAGCTTGAAAACCAATTCAACGCGGCGTGGGACCGGCACGACCCCGAAGCTTTGGCGGAGTCGCTCGCCGACGACGCCCAGTTCATCACCGTCAACGGCGCCTGGACCACGACGCGCAACGGCTTTCGCGATCTGATGGCGCGGCTGCACGGCTCGACCGGCCCGTTCCGCGCCTCGACGCGCCGGACGCCAGAGATGAACGTGACCTTCCTCGCGCCCGACGTCGCCATTTTGCATTCCCGATTCTGGATCGACGGCGAAGTCCTGCACGACGAGCACAGCCAGGCCTCGCGCGAAAGCGTCGGCACCCGCGTGGTGCACAAGATCGACGGCCGCTGGCGGGTGGTCGCGACGCAGAACACCGATGTCCGCCCCGGCCGGCGGCACTAGGCGGCCATGCGCATCGGCTGTGCCGGCTGGAACGTTCCGAAGCAGCATATGGCGATGTTTCCCGCCGCCGGCAGTCACCTGCATCGCTACGCGCGGCGGTTCAATGCGGTCGAGATCAATTCGAGCTTCTATCGGCCGCACCGCCGCGCGACCTATGAACGCTGGGCAGCGACGGTGCCGGACGACTTCGCGTTTGCGGTCAAGCTGCCGAAACAGATCACGCACGAGCTCCGCCTCGCCGCTGCTGAGGAAGCGCTCGATATTTTTCTCGATCAAGTGAGCAGGCTTGGCGCAAAACTCGGTCCGCTCTTGGTCCAGCTGCCGCCAAGGCTGGCATTCGATCCCGCCGTGGCGCACGCGTTCTTTGCCGCGCTCCGGGCGCGCCATGCGGGCAACGTGGTCTGCGAGCCCCGGCATGCGACTTGGTTCACCGCCGCAGCCGACGCACTATTGGTGGACCTCCAGGTCGCACGCGCCGCCGCCGATCCGCCGGTCGGTCCTGCGCCTTTCGCGCCGGGCGGCTGGCAGGGATTGCATTACTATCGCCTGCACGGCGCGCCGCACATCTATTACTCTGAATACGACGCCGCGTTTCTGCAGCGCCTCGCCCAGACCCTCGCAGACCAATCGGTGATACGCTGGTGCATCTTCGACAATACGGCACGCGGCGCGGCCACCACGAATGCGGTATCGTTGCAACGGCTCTTGGCGAGGCTTCAAACCTAGGGAGGTTTTGAGCAAGGCGTGCTCGCTCGCAAAACCTGCTGTGCTCTACATCACACGATTGTATCGCGATCCCTTCTCATAGAGATACGCCGGTGGTAGGCTTGCTACTCACAATAGAAATCCTGTCGCGGCTGCGGGGCGCGCGACCACGCTTGAGGGAAAAGCTATGGCAATAGATTTAAAGGTCTACGACAACGGCGATCATACCTGTCTGGTCTGGCTGCCGAGCGATGCGAAAGCGATTGCGAACTGCCGCGGCTTCACGATTCACCGCCTGCTGAAAGCGGATGCCAGCAAACCGGCCGTGGAAAGTTATCTGCCCAGCCATGTCGGATTCGTCGATGGCCAAAAACTCGATCCGACCGCGCCGTGGAAAATGCCGTTGCAGCGTTACCTGTGGTGGGACTATCTCGTCGACCCCGGCAACGTCGTGCAATATTCGATCGTTCCGGTTTGCGGACCGGACAAAGATCACCTGTCGCTCAACACGGCCGACGCCAGCGCGCTGACGCCGCCGATGACGATTACCGGCCAGACCTCGGCGCACATCTCCGCCTATTTCAACAAAGGCATCGTCTCGGCGCAGTGGGTAGCGCGCGATCTCGCCGCCCTTGGCAAGAAAGCAAAACTTGCCGACCTGATTGCCAAGCCCGGCACGCCGCTGCGCAATTCGCTGAGCGGCCTATTGCGCCAGCAATTGCTGGACCTGCTCGACGACGTCAAGAAGAACAACGGCGAGATTTACGCGGCGCTCTACGAGCTCAACGATCCGGAACTGATCCCCAAGCTCTTGGCGCTCGGGCAGAAATGCCATCTCATCCTCGCCAACGGCGCCTTCAAGCCGCCGACCAATGACGAAAACAAAGCCGTGCGGGCGCAGTTACACGGCAAAGTCGACCTGCACGATCGCCTGGTCAGCTCAGGCCATTTTGCCCACAACAAGTTCGTCGTCGCCTGCGACTCCGCGGGCAAGCCCCAGCGCGTGCTGTCGGGCAGCACCAATTGGACCGTGACCGGGCTGTGCACCCAGGCCAATAACGGCATCCTCGTCGACGATCCCGGCCTCGGCCAGCATTTCATCGACGAGTGGAATCTCCTCAAAGCCGCGGGCAATGGCTATCCCGCCTCGCTGATGCAGGCGAACGCGACGTCGAAATCCTTCCCTGTGGACGGCGCCACCATCACGCAATGGTTCGCGCCGACCGACAAAGGCGAGGATCTCGATTTCGCGCGCCAGCTCATCAACGGCGCCGAACAAGGCATCCTGTTCCTGTTCTTCAATCCGGGCGCGTTCGAGCCGGATGACAAGCCGGAGATGTGGACGCTCTTGCAAAACGTTCTGGTCAGGCACCAGGCGGGCACGCCGAACTACAATCCCAATCTCTACATCCATGGCGTGGTGAACCAGGAGATTGCCGGCCTCACCACCGAGAACCCCGCGACGCCGAACAAGAAGCATGCCGCGCTGGATCCCGCGACCCCGAGCCCGGTGAAGCTGTTTGACGGCGGCAATACGGCACCGCAGGCGGTGCCCTTCGAATCGATGGTGCCCAAGGCGATCAAGGAGGCCTTCCACGACTGGATTGCCGAAGTGATGAACCAGGGCGTGCACGTTCACAGCAAGGTCATCGTCATCGATCCGTTCGGCAAAAAGCCCGTGGTCATCACCGGATCGCACAATCTGGGGCACAAGGCCTCGACCGCAAACGACGACAACATGATGATCGTTCAGGGCAACGCGCCGCTGGCGGCGGCCTATGCCGCCAATATCATCGCCATCTTCCAGAACTATCGCTGGAACACTTACGTCGATGCCCATGCCAAGGATCCGCAAGTCTGGCACGGGCTGGTCGATAACGCGACGTGGCAGGACAGTTATCTGGATCCGACCCGCCCCGATCTGGCGGAGATCAAGTTCTGGCTCGGCGAAGGCGCCTCGTCGCCTGGGGCGGCCGGTCAACCGGCAGCCGCCCCGGCTGCCGGCGGCACGCAGGTGCGCGCCGCGACCGCAACCGGACCGTCGCCGCACCGCGGCAAGAGCAAAGGGCAAAGCTCCGCCGCAAAGAAGCCGCCGAAGAAGCATCCGACAAAAAAATCGCCGGCAAAAAAGCATTCGGCCAAGAAGGCGACCAAGAAGCCGGCGGCAAAAAAGAAAAAGCCGGCACGCAAGGCCAAGCCGGCGAAGAAGCGTAAACACCGCTGAGCGCAGCGGTCGCGGCGCCTGATCCCAGGCTCACCCGATTTGCCCGCATAGATCGCGTGCAAATCGGCCTCTCCCCGCGTGCGGAGAGAGATGCTATGCCCAGGCCCATGCTGGAATCGCAGGGTCGCGGAATGCCCCCCAAACGACCGGTCGTCGGCGTGATCGGCAGCGCCCATACTGTCGAGGGCAAATTCACCGCGCAGCGGGTCGGCGAGCGCAATTTGCGCGCGGTCGCCGAGGCCGCCGGCGCGCTGCCGCTGATGTTTGCCGGCACGCCCGAGATCACCGATATCGGCGCGCTGCTCGATACCGTCGACGGCATCCTGCTCACCGGCGCGCGCGCCAACGTCCATCCGAGCCATTTCGGCCACGATGAGCATCCGGCGCACGAGCCTTATGACCGGGGTCGCGACGCCATCGCGCTCGAGCTGATCGAGGCCTGCGTTGAGCGCGGCGTGCCGCTGTTCGGCATCTGCCGCGGCTTTCAGGAGATGAACGTGGCGTTCGGCGGCTCGCTGCATCCGGAGATCCGCGACTTGCCCGGCCGCATGAACCATCGCATGCCGCGGCTGCCGAATGGCGAAATCCACCCCGATCTCGAGGTCATTTTCGCCGACCGCCACGAGGTACGCCTCACCCCCGGCGGCGTGTTCGCAAAGCTGCTCGGCGCCAAAACCATCCGGGTCAATTCGCTGCACGGCCAGGGCATCCTCGAGCCCGGCAAGCGCATCGTCGTCGAAGGCATCGCCGAGGACGACACCATCGAGGCCATCGCCATTGCCGACGCACCGGGCTTTGCGCTCGGCGTGCAATGGCATGCGGAGCACGACGCCACCCGCAATCCGATCAACCGCACTTTGTTCGGGGCGTTCGGCGCGGCGCTGGCGAAGTATCGGCGGGCACGGTGATGCGGCACGCGCATGCCGGCGCAGCCCGCGCCTTGCGCTCCGGATCGCCGCCTCAATATACTCGACCCAACGATAAAAATCGTAAAGTCACCAGGGAGGTGTCGGCCGTGAATAATCGCTTGATTTTGACTCTGTGCGGTGCCGTCGGAATTTTTGCGGCTGTTGCCGCGCCGGCTTTGGCCGCTGACGATATCGAGGCCAAGGCGCAAACCTGCGCCGCCTGCCACGGCGCCAATGGCGTGCCGATCGACCCGAAAACCATGCCGATCATCTGGGGCCAGCAGGCCAATTATCTCTACAAGGAATTACACGACTACAAGAGCGGCGATCGCAAGAGCCCGATCATGGCGCCAGTGGTGGCCGACATTTCACTGGTGGATCTGCGCCAGCTCGCCAATTACTTCGCCGCAAAACCCTGGCCGGCCAAGCAGGCGGCCGGCTCAGCCGGCGCCGCCGGCTCGCCGCCGAACGGCATTGCGCAGTGCCAGCCGTGCCATCAGCCGAATTTCGAAGGCGGCGCGCCGGCGCCCCGGCTCGCGGGTCTCAGTTACGACTATCTAGCCCGCGAAATGAACAACTTCGCCGATGGCACCCGCACCAACAACGGCGATATGCCGGGCTTCATGAAGGCGCTGTCCAAAGACGACCGTGACGCCATGGCGAAATATCTCGCCGGGCTGTGATCGCATAAAGATCGTTTGGAAAAGTTTGCGGCGCCGTTGCAAAGAACGACGTCGCACATCACATCCGTTGCGGAAAAGAACGCGCTAGTTCTTGCGCGCGTTCTCCGCCTGGATTGCTTCGTCGTGATACCAGCCGCTGCCGGACACGAGCTTGACGCCGTGTGGCAACGGCACGTTTACATTGGCCGTTGTGTCGTCGACACGAAGCGCGAAACGGCCTCGCGGCGGGAAGGTGTAGATCTTGGCCGACGTAGTCGGCGCGGTCATATTCGTCGTCATGGTCCGGCTCCTTGGCCGTGCGCGCATCCCTATGCGCGCGTCAATTCGTCAGTTTCCTGAGTAGTTCTTAATATAATGCTTTGCCCGACTTTTGTTCGGTATGCCTCATAGAAAATCAGCGCATGGCTACAATATGAGCATTCGCGTTTTTGCTCATTCGCCTTGCAGCGATTCGACCGCGCAGTGCCGGCGATTCGCCGCTTCGCGGCAGCGCGGTTCGCTCTCAGCGCCGACTGGCACACAAAATGCTTGAAAGCCGGCGGGAGGCGGCGCGGATGCTTTCGATTCTGCCGCAGTTTGCGGCAACGCGCGTCTCGGCACACAAATATCGCACATCAGCACTTCGCACATCAGCACTTGGCACATCAGACAAGAGAGACGGGAATGACAAAATACAAACTCGAATACATTTGGCTCGACGGTTACACGCCGACGCCGAACTTGCGTGGCAAGACCCAGCTCAAGGACTTCGACGCGTTTCCGACGCTCGAGCAATTGCCGCTGTGGGGTTTTGACGGCTCTTCCACCCTGCAGGCGGAAGGCCACAACTCCGATTGCATCCTCAAGCCGGTCGCCGTCTATCCGGACGCCGCGCGCTTAAACGGCGTGCTGGTGATGTGCGAAGTCATGATGCCGGACGGCACGGCGCATCCGTCGAACAAGCGTGCCACCATTTTGGACGATCCCGGCGCCTGGTTCGGCTACGAGCAGGAATATTTTTTCTACAAGGACGGCCGGCCGTTGGGTTTCCCGCCGAGCGGCTATCCGGCGCCGCAAGGCCCCTACTACACCGGCGTCGGCTACAAGAATGTCGGCGATATTGCCCGCACGATGGTCGATGAGCATCTCGATCTCTGCCTCGCCGCCGGCATCAACCACGAAGGCATCAATGCCGAGGTGGCCAAGGGTCAGTGGGAGTTCCAGATTTTCGGCAAGGGCTCAAAAACCGCCGCCGACCAGATGTGGATGGCGCGCTATCTGATGCTGCGGTTAACCGAAAAATACGGCGTCGACATCGAGTTCCACTGCAAGCCGCTCGGCGACACTGACTGGAACGGCTCCGGCATGCACGCCAACTTCTCGACCCAATATATGCGCGAAATCGGCGGCAAGGAGTATTTTGAGGCGCTGATGAAGGCATTCGACACGGCACGCGCCGAGCACATCGCGGTCTACGGTCCGGACAACCACATGCGGCTGACCGGCAAGCACGAGACCGCGGCGATCACCGAGTTCACCTACGGCATCGCCAACCGCGGCGCCTCGATCCGCGTGCCGCATAGCTTCGTCAACAACGGCTACAAAGGTTATCTGGAAGACCGCCGGCCGAATTCGCAAGGCGACCCGTACCAGATCGCCTCGCAAATCCTCAAGACGATCGCTTCGGTGCCGACCAGCGGCGAAGTCAGCGCCGCGGCCTGAGCGTCGATCACATCGACGCGTGAGAGTTCAGGTGAACTCTCACGCTCTTTTTTGGAAATCGGATCTGCGCAAACGGGCGCCGCATTCGGTGTTGCCGCAATCGAGCTCATTGCGGCGACGCCGCGGGGGAGGTACTTGGCGTCCCTCCCCCGACCCTGCATGACAAGAATCCAGCCGCGCCTCGCCTGACACGCCTCCCCCGCCATCCCTCGCGCCCGATAAACAGCGGCGGTAAGATCGCCGCGGGCACGCGATGACAACAGCCATGCCGCAGGACGGCCTGATCACCCTTTCCAGCCGCTATCCGGCGCGCGACACCATGAATCGCCTGCTCGCCGCTCTCGCCAAGCGCAACATGACGGTGTTCGCCCGCATCGATCATGCCGCCGGCGCCGCCAGCGCCGGCCTATCCCTGCGCCCGACCGAAGTGGTGACCTTCGGCAATCCCAAAGGCGGCACCGCGCTGATGCAGGACCGGCAATCGGCCGGCATCGATCTGCCGCTCAAGGCGCTGGTCTGGGAGGACGCCGACGGCAAGGTTTGGCTCAGCTACAACGACCCGGCCTGGATCGCGCAACGCCATGGTCTTGGCGCAACGAGCGGCGGCGCGGTCGAGGCGATGGGGAAGGCGCTAGCAGCGATCGCGGCCGAAACGACGACGTGAGCCTGTCGGGCGCGCCTGAGACTCACTGTCGCTGCACGTGCCGATTGCTATCGGGCACAGCTTAAACCGATATCATTCGCCCTATGCCAGCGGGGGCGCGGGCATGATTTGTTCGACATTAGGCCGCGGAGCTTTTGCTCTGCGGCCTGATTTATTGCCGTGCCGGCGCTACGCCGCCGGCTTGTCGACGATCAGATTGCCGTCGTCGTCGACCGAGAGCCCGGTCTTGCGCGCTTCCGCCACCACGGACGGATGCCAGTCGACCTTGCCGGCGTCGGGACCGCCGATGATCGCCATCAACAGCGCCTCGGTGCCGCCGGCGAGATTGCGAAAACCGCGATAGATGCCGATCGGCACGTTGCACACGTCGCCCTCGTCGAGATCGACGGAGCGCTCGGCGTCGCCGTCCAGCCAAAACACCTGCCAGCGGCCTTTGACCGGGATGAAGACTTCCTCGGTGGCGTGGCGGTGCAGCGCCGCGCCGCAATCTTGCGGCGCCCGCACATAGGTGACGGAGAACCCGGCGGCGCCCGCCTTCACGTGGGGCGCCAAAGCCGAATTTTCGGTCACGCCCATGCCGACCATGTTGATGATCTCGCGCTTATAGGCGGGAATGCGCTGATCAATGAAAGCGATATCGGCGCCTCGCGCTTTCGCCGCCCGCGCGACATGGCCGCGCTCCATCGCCTCGCGCGAAATTTTTGGCACCGGCTTGCCCGCAAGCCGCGGATCGACGACCGGCATGGCTCTCCTCCCTTGTTATCCGCTTTGTCGCGGATTGATGGTCACGCAAATGTTTCGTGCGTCGGCAAAATCCCGCGACGTGCCGCTCTCTCCTCCCGCTTAGACCGGGGCGTGCTTGCCGACGAACGCCACCATGCGTTCGAACATGTCGCCGCTCTGCGTCAGGTCCGGCGAATGGCCCGCATGGCGTTCCATCTCGACATAGTGCAGCGCGATGTCGCCGCCGGCCTTTTTATAATTGGCGACGAAGCGTTGCGGCTCATTGCCGGCAAAACTCGAATCGGCGTCCTTGTAGTCATGCACGATGTCGCCGCGGCTCTGGAACCAAATCGCCGGCGGCAATTGCAGCTTCTCGCCGCGCTCCAGCGCCAGCATGGGATTGCCCTCTTCCATATTGGCCTCGCTCTTCCAATAGGAATCGTGGCGCGGAATGATGGGCTTGGCCCATTCGGCGCCGGCGGCCAGCGAACGCTTGGCGTGACGATAGCGCGACAGCGGATTGATCACCGGCCACGACATCACCACGCAACGCACGCTCGCATCCTGCGCCGCCGATCCGGCCGGCAGCGCGATCGCCGCATAACGCGGATCGTGCGGCCGCATGGCGACCAGCATGGCCAGATGGCCGCCGCTCGACTGGCCGGAAAGGCCGATGAGGTCGGGCCGCGTTTTCAATTCGCGGGCATGCGCTTTGGCCCAGCGCACCGCATAATTGATGTCCTGCGCCGAAGCCGGATAAGGGTCCTCGTTGCCGGAGCGGAAATCGAGCGCGATCGAGACGACACCGTGAGACGCCATGTATTTGTGGCGCAGCGCTTCGGTCAGGCGGTCGCTCTGGCACCAGGCGCCGCCGTGGCATTCGACCACGGCCGGGAACGGCCCCTGCCCGCGCGGCTTATACACCCGCGCCAAGAGCGGCTTGTCGCCGTGGCGGAGATATTCGACGTCCTCGACGTCGAAATCGGTGGTTTTCGCTTCCAGGGTCGCGGTCGTCATGGGCGTTTCCTTCCTTGCGATTTGCCCCATAGTCGCGCACGGCGGGCTGGCCGGCAAGCATGGCCGACGGCGTTGCGCGGCGCTACATTGGCCGCATGCCGGTCCGCGACAACACCGCCCTGTCCCGCTTCGAGCTCGATGCCGGCGGCGTCACGGCGTTCGTGAACTATCGCATCGACGGCGGCGTGATCACGCTGCTGCACACCGAGACGCCGCCGCAAGCGCGCGGGCAAGGTCTCGCCTCGCAGCTCACTGCCGGCGCGCTGCAAATCGCCCGCGCCCGCGGCCTCAAGGTGAAACCGCTCTGCGCCTTCGTGCGCGCCTATATCGCCAAACATCCGGAATTTCGCGATCTCTTGGCGTAGAACCAAAGCGCCGCTTACAGCTTCATCACCGGCCGCTTGCCCTTTGCCGCCTTTTCGCTCGGCACTTTGACCAGCGCCTCGCCGTCCAACACCACCTCGCCGTCGACCGCGCAGACGCAAGCCAGCCGGGCGCGCGATTTTTCCGGAATGAGTTCCGCCACCGTGACTGTGACGACGACGGTGTCGCCGATCCTGACCGGCGCGCGAAAATTCAGCGTCTGCGAAATGTAGATCGCGCCCGGTCCCGGCAGCCGCGTGCCGAGCACGGCGGAAATCAGGCTCGCGGTATAGAGGCCGTGGGCGATCCGCTTGCCGAACGAGGTCCGCGCGGCAAAATGCTCCGACAGATGGATCGGATTGCGGTCGCCGGTCAATTGCGCGAAGCCGACCACGTCGGACGACGACACGGTCTTCTCCAGCGTCTCGGTCATGCCGACCGAAAGGTCTTCGAAAAACAGCGTGCGCAGCGGCGGCAGGTTCACGCCTACACCGCCTCCGCCCGTGGCAAGATCACGTGGCGCGTCATGGTGGCGAGCGCGAGCGCGCCGATGACGAGCAGGATACCGGCGATGCCGAACGCCCAATCATAGGCGCCCAGACCGGCCACCACGTAACCGGTGATGATAGGCGCCAACAGACCAAAAATGTTGCCGCTGAGGATGCACAGGCTGATCGCCTTGCCGACGTCGCGGGCGCGATGCACCAGGTCCGTGACCAGCGCCAGGTTCAGCGAGATCGCGGCGTTGATGCCGGAGAGCGACAGCGCGAACAGCGTGATGATCACAGCTGTATTGTCGGTGAACGGCACGAACACCACCACGGCGGCGAGCAGCACGCAGAAAATGACCATGGCGCGGCGGCGGCCGGCGAGCAGCGTTTCGCTTTTCAAGAGCCGGTCGCTGACGACACCGAGCGCGATGCTCACCGGCACCGCGATCGCCCACGGGATCGCGGTATAGAGACCGGTCTTGAGGATCGTCAGGTGTTTGGTGTCCTGCAGATAGCTCGGCAGCCAGAACAGCAGCAGATAGAGCGTATAGATGCCGGAGGCCTGGGCGATCATGGTGCCCCACATCGACGGCGATTTGAGCAGCTCCCAGATCACGCCGGGACTGCCCTGCATGCCGATCTCGTCGGGCGAGCCGGCGGAACGCTCGCTCAATATCTTGCGGCGCTCGTCGTCGGACAGCCAGCTCACCTTTTCTGGCTTGTCGAACCAGATCAGATTGCAGGCGAGCCAGACCAAGCCCAGCGCGCCGAGGACGATGAAGGCGGCGCGCCAGCCCCAGGCGCTGGTCAACGCCGCGACGACGATCGCGCCGATGGCCGGACCGACGAAACTGCCGGCGCTCCAGAATACGGTGGCGGCGCCGCGCTCCTGGGCCGGCATCCACTCCCGCACGATGCGGCCGCAGGACGGGATCGAGGTCGCTTCGCCCGCGCCCATGACGAGCCGTACGCCGATCAGCGTGGCGAAGCTCCACACGCCCGCGGTCGCCGCCATGGCGAGCGACCATACCACGATGCCGACAGAATTGATGGTGCGGGTGCTGAAGCGATCGAGCATGATGCCGATCGGCAGCAGGAACACCACGTAGCTCCAGAAGAACGACGAGAATAGATAGCCCATCTCGACGGGCGACAGCTTGAACTCGGTGCGGATCGCCTGCGCCACGACGCCGAGCGCGGAGCGGTCCATATAGTTGATCGTGACCAGGCTCAGCGTCAGCACATAGATCCAGCCGCGCCGGAAATGCGTGGCCGGCATCGCGCCGGTTTGCGTCGTCATTATCGCCTCCCTGTCGGTAGTTTTATTTGGGCGCGGTTCGCGCGTCCGCGCCGCTTTTGTTGCTTAATCCTTGGGTGGCGGCGGCACGGCACCGCCAGCCGCGCCGGCGTGGCCGCGTGGATCGTTCTTGTTGGCCATGCAATTCTTCATGAATTTCGTGCGCGCCGCGCCGACAAGTTTCTGGTCATCGGCGCCGAATTTGCAGGTGGCCGTTTTTTCCTTCGCGGTCACTGCGAAGGACGGAGCGCTTGGCAGCACCGCGGTCAGAACTGCGGCAATGAAGATAGGTCGAAACATGGCGGCGTCTCCTGAATCGTCATGATGGTATCCTACGCCATATTCGGCGATAAGGTGCCATGGCCACACCTCCCCGCGTCAGTTCGGTCCTGTCCCGTATCACGCCCGGCCTCACCGGCACGGCCGAGATCGTGGTCGGCCCCGAGCACACCGCCCCGTTCGTCGGCTCGGGCCGCATTGCGGTGCTGGCGACGCCGGTAATGATCAACGTCATCGAGGCGGCTTCGCTCAACGCCATCGAGCACCTCTTGCCGGCGGGCCATCAAAGCCTCGGCATCCATCTCGACGTCAGCCACGTGGCGGCGACGCCGGTCGGCCTACGCGTCACCGCCACCGCCGAGGTCATCGGCGTCGAAGGCCGCACCATAAAATTCAGCGTCGAGGCCCACGACGAGGTGGAGACCATAGGCGGCGGCACGCACGAGCGCGTCGTCGTCAGCGTCGAGCGCTTCGACGAACGCGTGCAGCGCAAGGTGCGGGGCGAGACGCCGCGCTAACTCAGCGCCGGCCCGCAAACCAGCCGATCGCGAACAGCACGACGGCTGCGCCGGCGGCCGCGATGGCATGGGTTTTATGAATATGATCGGAGCCCGCCAGGTAGCCCGGCATGAAGCTCGGCAATTGGCCGGCCGCCATCGTGAAATACATCACGGCGGCGATCACGCAGATGATGGCGAGCAGGTAGGCAATCATTTTCATTGGACGTTTCCCTCGTCGATAAGGCAGGCGCACTCCATGCCGCTGCTGAGTTAGCATGCCAGCCGGCGGCTTGGCGAGATGGTGCGGCGGCCGCCCACTGCGAGTTGCTTGTATTCTCCGCCGTCCGTGGTGATGATCCTTCCCAAAACATCTTGGGGAGGACCGTCATGATTACCGCCATCGGATACCGTTTCGCGGCCACTGCCGGCATTGCGCTTGTCGCCGGCCTCGCCGCGGCATTGCCGGCGCGCGCCCAATCGCTCGACGATTTTTACGCCAAAGCCAAGGGCGAAGGCGCGTTCGCGTTTTATGTCGGCGGCCCGACCGCGCCGTGGGAAGCCCGCGCCAAGGTGTTCGAGGAGCGCTTTCCGGGCATCAAGGTCACAGTCGGCGGCGGCTTTTCCAACGTGCTCGACAAGAAGGTCGACGCCCAGCTTGCCGCGGGCAAGCTCGAGGTCGATGCGGTGATATTCCAAACCGCCGGCGACTTCGGGCGCTGGAAAGCCGAAGGCCGGCTGCTGGCATTCAAGCCCAACGGCTTCGACAAGATGGATGCGGCGTTCAAGGACGCCGACGGCACCTTCTGGGCCACCTCGGTGAACGTGGTGCCCTACATGTACAACACCGAGAAGGTCGCAGCCGCCGACATCCCGAACTCGGCGCTGGATTTCCTCAAACCCCAGTTCCAGGGCAAGGTCGTCACTGCCTATCCGGCTGACGACGACGTCACGCTGTGGGTGTTCAATCACATCGTGCAGAAATACGGCTGGAGCTACATGGACAAGTACATGGCGCAGAAGCCGACTTTCATTCAGGGCCATCTCGGGGAGCAGCGCAGCATCGGCTCGGGCCAGAACCTCGCCACCTTCGACTCGATCCTCGACATCACCGACGGACTGAAGCGGCAAGGTCAGCCGGTCGATTCCCACATCCCGACCGGCGACGCGCTGCCGATCTGGCCGCTCTTGGGCGCCATCTTCAAGGACGCGCCGCATCCGAACGCGGCGAAACTGTTCCTGTCATGGTTGCTAACTCCGGAGCAACAAGCGAAGCTACCAACATGGTCGCCACGCAGCGACGTGCCGCCGCCGGCCGGCTACAAGCCGATCCTGTCCTACAAGGTCGCCAACGACTATCGCGCTTTCCTCACCGACCAGAAAAAGGTCGAGGAGCTGCGCAAGAAATTCGAGGGCTATAGCGGCCCGATCGTCAATTCCGGCGGCGTCCGCTGAACGGCAACGTCGCGTTAACACTTGGCGTCCGAAAGTGGAGCGAGAGATTCGCGTTCGCGCCTTTAGCGAACTGGGCCTTGCTCCGCGCGTGATCGCCCTGCGCGCGCAGGATTTGAGTCATCGCGGCCGCAGTCCGGCCCGATAATGCCAAAATTCCGGTTCATCGTGCGATGGGGCGCGTTTCCGTAATCAGGATACCGCCGCATGTCATTGCGCAGCCCGGGGCTTACGAAACGTTCGGCAACTTTATTGATCACTGTGCCGTTATTTTCGGCGCTTCTCGTCACATCGGCGGTCACCGCGCGGTTCAGCATGAGCTCCGAAGTCGACCATATCGTCAGCCACGGCATAGCGCCCATATCCGCGCCGAATGGCGGCGTCGCCGTCGCCGTGCAGATGGGCGACCGCAGCCTGTTCTACAATTATGGCTATGCCGACCAGGTCGACAAACGGCCGGTCACTTCGGACTCGCTGTTCAATGTTGGTTCGGTGCGCAAAATCTTCGAGGCCACGCTGGTGGCGCAGGCAGTACTGCGCGGCGAGCTCAAGCTCGACGAACCGGTGGCAAAATATGTCACCGAGCTGCACGGCGATTACATTCGGCACGTCACCGTCCGCCAACTGGTAAGTCACACGTCCGGCCTGCTGCTGCCGACCGACCATCCGCCATGGCCGACCGAGAGATATTCGCTCGCCGGGTTCTACGACGCGCTGAACGCCTGGACGCCGTCGGGCGGCGAAGCGCCTGGCAAGCAGCGCATCTATACCCACGCCGGCTACATCCTGCTTCAGCTTGTATTGGAGCGCCGCTACGGCAAGCCGATCGCCGAGCTTCTCGACCGCGGCGTGATCGCGCCGCTCGGCATGACATCGACGGTGGTGCCGGAACGCGGCGCCGACGACCGCGCCATCATGAGTGCGGCACTGCTGCAGCGCGCCGTCCAAGGCTACGCGCGCGACGGCGAGGCGATCGGGCTTCCCGGCAATCAGCAGAGCTATTTCGATTTTCCGGGAACCGGCCAAATGTTCTCGACGGCGCACGACCTCGCCCGGTTGCTCGCCGCGTGTCTCGGCGAGAAACAGATCGATCCGCAGCTCCGCCAAGCCTTGCTGGCGACCCAGCGCGAGGAATTCCGCGTCAGCCCGCAATATGGCCAAGCCATGGCCTGGGAGATCGAAAGCCCGTTCGGCGTCACCGTCGTCGACAAGCCTGGCGGTCTCGACAACGCCTCCGCCTATGTCGGCTTGGTGCCGGACCGCAAAATCGGCATCGCGATCCTGGTCAATCGCGGCGATGTGCACCCGTTCGAAATCGCGCGCAGCACGATCTTGCCGGAACTGGCACGGCTCGTAACGCCGCACGGACAAGCCGTGGGCAGCGCGTCGCGCTAGTAGGGCCGCACGTTGCCTTCGACCGTGGTGCGCAGCATCAGCCGCCGCTCGGTCGAGGGAAAATCGGTGCGCGCGTGGGACGAACAGCGGTTGTCCCACAGCAACAGGTCGCCGACGCGCCAGGCGTGCTCGTAGACGAATTCGCGCTTTTCGGCGTGGTCGTACACCGCGTTGAGCAGCCGCTCGCTTTCGTCTTCCGGCATGTCGAGCACTTTCACCGTCATCAGCCGGTTGACGTAGACCGCCTTCCTGCCGGTGTCGTCGTGAGTGCGAAACACCGGATGCGTCTGCTCGGAGTATGCCACGGTGCCGCGGCCGTCGCCCTTGATGGTCGAGCCGTAATTGTAGTGGTGCAGCGCCTTCTTGCCTTCGAGCTTTTGGCGGAGCGCCGGATCGAGGGTCTCGTAGGCGGCATAGCCAGAAGCGAACAGCGTGTTGCCGCCGGTCGAGGGAATCTCGACCGAGTAGAGCATCGTCGCCTTGCTCGGCACCTCGGCGTGAATCATGTCGTGGTGGAACATCATCTCGCCGTCGGGCAACGCGCCGATCGGCTCGCCGTTTTCGCGGATGTTTGAGATCAGCATGATGCCGGGCAGCATGCTGGAATAGCCTTTGGGGAAATATTTCGGCGGACGGGTCAGCTTGCCCGGCTCGCCGAAAAACTTCGTGGCACGGATCAGGTCTTCCTGGGAGAGTTTTTGGTCCGGAAAAATCAGCACCAGATGGTCGAGCCAGGCCTGGTAGATCGCCTTCACCGTCGCCTCGTCGGGTTTTTCGCGCAGATCGATGCCGCGGATCTCGGCGCCGATATGCTTGGTCAGCGGCACGACATCCAGACTCGCCATGCCGGACGCTGTCGTCGACACGGATTCGTGCGTTGCAAGCGACATGCGCGACCTCCCCAATCTTCTCGTTGTTTACTCCGCGGCGACCGGCATTGCCGGCGCCGGCGTGGCGTGCGCGGCCTCACCGCTCGCCAGCGCGGCAAGAATTCTATCGATCAAGGCGCGCGCTGAATCGGCGCTGAGCTCGACCGCGACGCGGTCGCGCCCGCCCTCGGCTTCGTTGGTGAAGTCGATGGCCAGCACGTGGTCGAGGGTGGAGTGATAGGGATGATCGAAATAGACGTTGGCGGTGTCGATCTTCATCCAGCCCTTGCGGCCCTTGGCGCTGCCGACGAGAGCGGCTTTTTCGACGATGTAGGAGCACATGATGATCCCCTGCTCTATTCCGCCGCGATGCTACCGGCGGACGCCGCCAGATTGCGATTGAAGAAATCGAACACTTTGCGCCAGCCATCGATCGCCTGCTCGGGCCGATAAGCGTCGCGCAGCGTATTAAAGAAAGCGTGGCCGGCGCCGTCGTAGCGGTGGAATTCGTAGTTCTTGCCGAGTTTTTTCAGCACCACCTCGGTGCGGTTGACCTGGTCGGCGGTGGGATTGGCGTCGTCATTGCCGAAAATGCCGAGCAGCGGGCAGGTCATCTTCTCGGTGAGATCGATCGGCGCCACCGGCCGCTTGTCGTTAAGCGCCTTGGGATCGTCGACGACGACATTGCCGCCCCAGCAATCCACCGCGGCATCGATGCCGGGCAACGTGCAAGCGGCGAGATAGGTGTGGCGGCCGCCGGAGCAGAAGCCGATGACGCCGATCTTGCCGGTGGCATTCGGCTGCGCGCGCAGATAAGCCATGGCGCCCGCCACGTCACCCATGACTTGGGCATCGGCAACGCCGCCGGCGGCGCGAATGCGCGCGCCGAGATCGTCGGGCGCTTCGCCGGGATTGCCTTCGCGGAAATAAAGATGCGGCGAAATCGCCGCGTAGCCGTGATGGGCAAATTTGCGCACCACTTCGGTGGTCCACTCGCACCAGCCCGGGATGTGATGGATGACGACGACGCCGGGGAATTTTCCGGCTCGCGCCGGCCGCGCGTAATAGGCCTCGCCCTGGTCGCCATTGTGGCCGCGGAACGGCACCGTTTCCGCCTGCAGGCCTTGGTAGAAACTCATATTTCACTCCCCTGTTCTTTTGGGCGTTCGGTCGATGACGTTAACACGAGGCGCCGGCCAAGGCAGCCGCACCGCTAGTTTGGGCAGGGATGCAAAACCGCCTTGTAGTTGCCGTCGCGATCGACGAAGTCGATGGTGTGATCGGGCTTCGGCGTGAAGCTCAAGTTCCCCATCAGCGGCCCGCTGGCAAACTTGCACTCGACCCGCACGGCGTAGGTTTCGCCCTCGCGCGTGGTGTCGAGGACCGTACAGGTGCCGACATTGGAGACGATCTCCTGGGGCGAGATCTTGACCCGGACGGCGACCGGATCGGTGCCGTCGCCCTTGCAGACCACATTCTGCGTGTAGTTGCCGCTGAGCGGAAAGTCGTCGGCGAAGGCTGAGCCAGCCGCGATGACAAGCGCAACCGCGGTCAAAATCCGTTTGATGATCGCCACACCAATACCCCAGAAACCTGCTGCGCCGGCCCGCGCGGACTGTAGCCAAAGTCGCGCGGCCGGCCAATCGCTATGTAGGGCTGACGACCTAATGCTGGCGGAACCCGTCGGCGATGACGCGCGTACGGGAGGACGACCATTGCTTGGACAGACTGCCGTCGACGCCGCGATAGGCGGCGTTCTCGCAATCGACCGCGCCTTTGTCGGTGAAACGGCCGGTGTTATTGTCGAACAGCATCTGACGGCAGTTACGGCCCTCCTGGGGCATGTACAGGACCGATCCGGTGTAGATTTCTCCGGCATTTCGGGCAACCGGCGCCGGTCTCACCCAGTGCTGCTCGGTGAAATAGTCGGCGATGGCGAACAGGCCGGTGCCGAGCACGGCGCCGACCGCGACTACGCCAAGGGTCTGGCGGATGCTCTCGGAGCGGCTCTTCTTGCGGAGTGCGCGGCGGTACATGGAACCATCATACGTCAGGAAGAGGAAACTCGCCGTCAGCTTTGCGCGGGGCGGTTAAGATAATGCTGACGTAAACGAACGGATAAAATTTAATAATGCTGCCAACGCTACCGCCTCATTGCATATGAAAAAACGGCGCCCGCGAGGGCGCCGTTTTCCGTACGTAATAACAGCCGTTAGTGCGCGGTGGTCAGGCCCGAGGCGTCTTCCTCGACCGCCGGTTCGGCGACGTCGACCGGCTTGGCCGTCGCCTCTTCCCAGGTGATCGGCTCGGGCATGCGCACCAGGGCGCGGGTCAAGACCTCGTCCATGCGCGAAACCGGGATGATGTCGAGTCCGCTCTTGATGCTGTCGTTGATCTCGACAAGATCCTTGGCGTTCTCTTCCGGAATGAGCACGGTCTTGATGCCGCCGCGGTGGGCGGCCAGGAGCTTCTCCTTCAGGCCCCCGATCGGCAGCACGCGGCCGCGCAGCGTGATCTCGCCGGTCATGGCGACATCCTTGCGCACCGCGATGCCGGTCATCACCGAGACGATGGCGGTGACCATGGCGACGCCGGCGGACGGTCCATCCTTCGGCGTGGCGCCTTCCGGCACGTGCACGTGGATGTCGCGCTTGTCGAACAACGGCGGCTCGATGCCGAAGGCGGCCGAGCGCATGCGGACATAGGATGCCGCAGCCGAGATCGATTCCTTCATCACGTCGCGCAAATTGCCGGTGACGGTCATCTTGCCCTTGCCGGGCATCATGGCCGCCTCGATGGTGAGGAGCTCGCCGCCGACGTCGGTCCAGGCGAGGCCCGTGACCACACCGACCTGATCCACGTCCTCGACCTCGCCGTACCGGTATTTCGGCACGCTGAGGTAATCGGGCAGGTTCTTGTCGGTGACGGCAACCGATTCCTTCTTCGAGATCGTCAGTTCCTTCACCGCCTTGCGGATCAAGGTCGACAGTTCGCGCTCGAGATTGCGCACGCCCGCTTCCCGCGTGTAACGGCGGATGAGCGTGAGCAACGCCTCGTCGTCGATCGACCATTCCTTGGGCTCGAGGCCGTGCTTGACGACCGCGTGCGGGATCAAATGCTTGCGCGCGATCTCGAGCTTCTCGTCCTCGGTGTAGCCGGCGATGCGGATGATCTCCATGCGGTCCATCAGGGGCGGCGGAATGTTGAGCGTATTCGCCGTGGTGATGAACATCACGTTGGAGAGATCGTAGTCGACCTCGAGATAGTGGTCGTTGAAGGCGTGGTTTTGCTCGGGGTCCAGGACTTCGAGCAAAGCCGACGACGGATCGCCGCGGAAATCGGCGCCCATCTTGTCCACTTCATCCAACAGGAACAGCGGATTCGAAGTCTTGGCCTTGCGCATCGACTGGATGACCTTGCCGGGCATCGAGCCGATATAGGTCCGTCGATGGCCGCGGATCTCGGCCTCGTCGCGCACGCCGCCGAGCGAGACGCGCACGAACTCGCGTCCCGTCGCTTTCGCAATGGACTTGCCGAGCGAGGTCTTGCCAACGCCTGGAGGACCGACCAGGCACAGGATCGGCCCG
>DATHHM010000148.1:0-4877 GCA_035317145.1 Xanthobacteraceae bacterium
GTTCGGCATGAAGAACATCAACTATCCCGAATATATCTGCATCTTGCATGCGGCGAAGGCGCTGGGCCGTCCGGTGAAATGGACCGACGAGCGCTCGACCAGCTTCCTGTCCGACAGCCACGGGCGCGCGCAACAGATCCATTGCGAGCTTGCGCTCGACAGCGACGGCAAATTCCTCGCGGTCAAGGTCTCAGGCTACGGCAATCTCGGCGCCTATATCACCGGCGTTGCGCCGAGCCCGTTATCCCTGAACGTCGGCAAGAACCTGGCCAGCGTCTATCGCACACCGCTGATGAGCGTCGACATCAAGACCGTCTTGACCAACACCACACTGATGGGCGCCTATCGCGGCGCCGGACGCCCCGAGGCCAATTATTTCATGGAGCGCCTGATCGACCGCGCCGCCGATGAGACGGGCATCAACCGGCTCACCTTGCGCAAGCGCAATTTCATCAAGCCGGCGCAGATGCCGTTCGCCGCGTCCTCCGGTGTCACCTATGACAGCGGCGATTTCCAGGGGGTGTTCAACAAGGCGCTTGAGATCTCCGATCACGAGGGGTTTGCCAAACGCAAGAAGGAGAGCCGCAAGCAGGGCAAGCTCCGTGGCATTGCCGTCGGCTCCTATCTCGAAGTCACCGCCCCTCCCGGCGTCGAACTCGGCAAGATCGTGTTTGAAGCCGACGGCTCGGTGCGGCTGATCACCGGCACGCTCGACTACGGTCAGGGGCATGCGACACCGTTTGCGCAAGTGCTCTGTGCGCAACTCGGCGTCCCCTTCGAAAACGTCAAGCTCGAGCAAGGCGACAGCGACGTCGTGCATACCGGCAATGGCACCGGCGGCTCGCGCTCCATCACCGCCAGCGGAATGGCGATCGTCGAAGCCTCAAAACTGGTCATCGAGAAGGGCAAGCGCGCGGCCGCCCATCTGATGGAAGCCGCCGAAGCCGACATCGAATTCGGCAATGGCCGTTTCACCATCGCCGGCACCGATCGCAGCATCGACATCATCGAGCTGGCGCGCCGGCTGCGCGAAGGCAAGATGCCGGAAGGCGTGCCGTCGTCGCTCGACGTCGACCATACCACCGAGGCCGTGCCATCGACCTTTCCCAATGGCTGTCACGTCGCGGAAGTCGAGATCGATCCCGAAACCGGCATCGTGCGGATCGTGCGCTATACCGGCGTCAACGACTTCGGCACCATCGTCAATCCGATGCTGGTCGCCGGGCAGCTTCATGGCGGCGTCGCGCAAGGCATCGGTCAAGCCCTGATGGAATGCGTCAGCTACGACTCCAGCGGCCAGCCGATTACCGGTTCGTTCATGGACTACGCGCTGCCCCGCGCCGAAGACATTCCAATGATGGCGGTCGGCGACCATCCCGTGCCCGCCAAATCCAATCCGCTGGGCACCAAAGGCTGCGGCGAAGCCGGCTGCGCCGGCAGCCTCTCCACCATCGTCAACGCGGTGCTCGATGCGCTCTCCGAATTCGGCATCACGCATATCGACATGCCGCTGACTCCCGAGCGGGTCTGGCGCGCGATCCAGGACGCCAAGGCGAAGGCGGCATGAGGGCGGACCGTCCGTTGTGAGGAGCGCGTCGCGGAAAACACACCGCCACCGCCGAACACACAGCCGTCATCGCCCGCGAAAGCGGGCGATCCAGTATTCCGAAGCGTTGGTGATAGAACCGTGAAACTGCGGCGTACTGGATACCCGCTTTCGCGGGTATGACGTTTGGGGCGGAGCGGCGCGCTGCCCTCTTTTAATCTTACGCCGCCGCCTGTTCGCGCGGCTGGTAGATCGCGATGTGCTGGCAATGCGCTACCGCCGTGCGGCCGTTGGCGACGACCAACGCGTCGAGTTCGACGAAACGGTGGCCCTTCTTTTCATAATTGCCGGTCACCCTGGCGCGTGCCGTCAGTTCGTCGCCGCTGCTGAAGGCGTTGAGAAGCTGCATCCGGCTGCCGACATGGATCCACGGCCCGAGAATGGCATTGTCGACCAGCACCTTGTTCATGACCCGCTGCAGCAGGCCGGGATGGCCAAGTGCTTGATGGCCAAGTGCTTCGCTGGCGTAAATCGCATCGGTCTCGCGCACATCCGTCAGATATTCTTTTGCCGCATCGCCGGCCCAGGCGCGCGGAATGGTGCCGAGCCACTTGCCGAGTTCATATGACATCGCATTGACGGGCTTGCGCTCGGTCACGGCAGCGGTTTCGCTGAAATCCGACATCGAGACGGCTGGCGCGGACGCCGGCAATGACGCACTCCCGGTGGCACAGAGCTGCCCACGGCTTTCGACCCGGATCGCAAGCCCGCCGTCGCTCTCCTCACCGGTAACGTCGGCGGTCTCGCCGTCATAGACCGGCTTGACGAAACGCGCCTCGATCAACCCGCGATCGAGAAAGGCGCGGCCCCATTTCGAAACCGGCAGATGCATCATGTAGGCCATCACATCGACGCCGGGGACGAGCCCGCCGCGAAAGCCGAACCGCTTCGCAACGGCGTCGTCATGGATCTTGTTTTCGGAAAGCTTCGAGGTGTTGTAGGCCGAGACGCGATACGGCCCGATGCGGCTTGTCATGCCTGTCTCCCCTGATTTGGCTGGCTTTTCCGGCCATAATCGTACGCAAACAAAATGCCGTGGCAAGCGCGTTCCATCCGCTGTTTTGCTCGCAATTCCGCTTCCGATGGAGTACCACGCGTGCACCGGAAGCACCCGTTGCGTTCCCCGCCTAAATCCCAACCGATGACGCCATTCTTGAACACCACCCGCATCTATGTCGACGCCGACGCCTGCCCGGTCAAAGACGAAATCTACCGCGTCGCCGCCCGTCATGGCCTGCCCGTCAGCGTCGTCGCCGGCAATTTCATTCGGGTGCCGCAGGATCCGATGATCGAGCGTGTCGCGGCCGGTTCCGGGATGGACGCCGCCGATGACTGGATTGCGGAACGCGCCGGAAAGGGCGATATCGTTGTCACATCCGACATCCCGCTGGCGAGCCGTTGCGTCAAAGCGGGGGCCGAGGTGATCGCGCCGAACGGCAAGCCGTTTACCGAACAGTCGATCGGGATGACGCTCGCGGTTCGCAACCTGATGACCGATTTGCGTTCATCCGGCGAGGTAACCGGCGGACCCAAATCGTTCGCTCCCCGCGACCGCTCGGCGTTCCTGTCGGCGCTCGATCAAACCATCCGCCGCATCCAGCGCCAGCGCGCGGAGCCATCGGCACAGAAACAGAGTTGAATTAAACGCCATGGCGCCTCCGCTGATCCAGTTGAAAGACATCAAGCTGACCTTCGGCGGCACGCCGCTGTTGTCGGGCGTCGAACTGTCGGTGTCATCGGGCGAGCGCGTGTGTCTGATCGGCCGCAACGGCTCCGGCAAATCGACGCTGCTGAAGATCGCGGCCGGCCTGGTCGAATCCGACAGCGGCAGCCGCTTCGTGCAGCCGGGTGCCACCATCCGCTATCTGCCGCAGGAGCCAGATTTTTTGGGCTTCGCCACGACGCTGGCCTATGTCGAAGCAGGCCTCGGCCCCGGCGACGACCACTACCAGGCTCGCTACGTTCTGGAACAGCTCGGGCTTCACGGCGATGAAGACCCCGCGAATGTATCCGGCGGCGAAGCCCGCCGCGCGGCGCTGGCGCGCGTGCTGGCGCCCTCGCCCGATATCCTGCTGCTGGACGAGCCCACCAACCATCTCGATCTCACCACCATCGAATGGCTGGAGAGCGAACTCGCCGGCCGCCGTAGCGCGCTGGTGATCATCAGCCATGACCGCCGCTTCCTCTCAAATCTGTCGCGCAGCACCGCGTGGCTCGATCGTGGCCAGATCAGGCAGATCGACCGCGGCTTCAGCGCGTTCGAGGCCTGGCGCGACGAGGTGCTGGCCGAGGAAGAGCGCGACCAGCACAAGCTCGACCGCAAAATCGTCAACGAGGAGCATTGGCTGCGCTACGGCGTTTCCGGCCGCCGCAAGCGCAACGTCAAGCGGCTCGGCAATCTCTATGCACTGCGCGAGCAACGGCGCGACTATCGCGGCGCCGCTGGCAATGCCAACCTCGCCGCCGCGGAAGCGGACAAATCCGGCAAGCTGATCATCGAAGCCAAGCACATCGGCCGGTCGTATGGCGACCGCAGAATCGTCGACGACTTCTCGATCCGGGTGCAGCGCGGCGACCGCATCGGCATCGTCGGGCCGAACGGCGCCGGCAAGACCACGCTGATCGACATGCTGACCGGCGCCAATCCACCGGATACCGGCACCATCCGGTTCGGCGCCAACATCGAAATGGCGACGCTCGACCAGCATCGCGAAAGCCTCGATCCAAAATCGACGCTGGCCGACGCCCTAACCGGTGGCGGCAGCGACAACGTGATGGTCGGCGGCAAGCCGAAGCACGTGGTCAGCTACATGAAAGACTTCCTGTTCGCGCAGGAACAGATGCGCACGCCGCTCGAGGTGCTCTCCGGCGGCGAACGCGGGCGGCTGATGCTGGCGCGCGCGCTGGCAAAACCCTCCAACCTGCTGGTGCTGGACGAGCCGACCAACGACCTCGATCTCGAAACCCTCGATGTGCTCGAGGAAATGCTCGGCGATTACGACGGCACCGTGATCCTGATCAGCCACGACCGCGATTTTCTCGATCGCGTGGTGACCTCGGTGATCGCGCCGGAGGGCGACGGCCGCTGGGTCGAATATGCCGGCGGCTATACCGACATGCTGGCGCAGCGCGGCGCGGATTTGAAGCGCGACGCGGTGAAGGCCGCCGCGGTCGAGACCGCAAAGGGCATCAAGGTTGGCGCGTCTTCGGGCGCCTCGAAGCGAAGGCTCAATTTCAACGAAAAGCATGCGCTGGAAACACTGCCCAAGAC
>DATHHM010000149.1:0-4984 GCA_035317145.1 Xanthobacteraceae bacterium
GGCATCGTCGTCATGGAAGTCAACGACAACCCCAACCTTGAACACGGCATCGAGGACGTCGTCGGCAAGGACGAGATCTGGATGCGGCTGCTGCGCTGGTTCGTCGAGCGCTTCGAGCAGTAGGCGCGCCTACGCCGTCGCCGCCGCCTTCGTCACCTGATCAAGCGGCCAGCGCGCCCGCGGCGCGACATCGAGCGGATCGGTGAGACCAAGCGCGAGCCGCTCGGCGCCGGCCCAGGCGATCATGGCGCCGTTGTCGGTGCACAAAGCCGGCGGCGGCGCCACCAGCGTCGTGCCGACTTCAAAGGCGACGCGGTGCAAGACTTTTCGGATCGCCTGATTGGCGGCGACACCGCCGGCGCAGACCAGCGCCGTCGGCGTGCCGAACCGATCGCGGAACATGCGCATTCCGGCGCGCAGCCGGTCCATCACCACGTCGACCACCGCCTGCTGGAACGAGGCGCACAGATCGGCGACGTCTTGATCGCTCAGCGGCGCGATCTTCTCCGCCTCGAGGCGCAGCGCCGTCTTCAGGCCGGACAGCGAAAAATTGGCATCGTGACGCCCAAGCATCGGCCGCGGCAGGGCGAACCGCTTGGGATCGCCGTGGGCGGCTTCCTTCTCGACCAGCGGTCCGCCTGGATAGCCGAGGCCGAGCAGCTTCGCGGTCTTGTCGAAAGCCTCGCCGATCGCGTCGTCGACCGTGCCGCCGAAGCGCACATAATCGCCGACGCCGCGCACGGCGAGGATTTGGGTGTGGCCGCCGGAAGCGAGAAACAGGCAATAGGGAAACGCCGTCGCGTCGGTGAGCCGCGCGGTGAGCGCGTGGCCCTCCAGATGATTGACCGCGATCAGGGGCTTGTCGTGGGCGAGCGCAATCGCCTTGGCCGTGGTCAGGCCGACAATGACGCCGCCAATCAGGCCAGGCCCGGCGGCCGCGGCGATGCCGTCGAGCGCCTCGAACCGCATCTGCGCGTCGGCCATGGCCTTGGCGATGATGGCATCGAGCGCCTCAACATGGGCGCGGGCCGCGATCTCCGGCACCACGCCGCCGAATTCGGCGTGCTCGGCCACCTGTGACAGCACAATGTTGGACAAAATCCGGCCGTGGCCGTCCTCGGTCCGCTCGACCAGGGCCGCGGCGGTCTCATCGCAGGTCGTCTCGATGCCGAGAATGACCATCTCTATATTATAAGGCTGCCAACATCTGGGCGCGGCCTAGCACCTGAAGGGCTCATGGCACAATCCTCGACCCAAACTCCGCTCCTACGCATCGGTTCGCGCGGCTCGCCGCTGGCGCTGGTGCAGGCGCGCGAGGTGCAAAACCGTCTCGTGGCGGCCTGCGGCCTCGACGCCGGCCGGATCGAGATCAAGATCATCCGCACCACCGGCGACGTCATTCAGGACCGGCCGCTTAGTGACGTTGGCGGCAAGGGGCTGTTCACCAAGGAAATCGAGGACGCGCTGCTGAGCGGCGCCATCGATCTCGCGGTGCATTCGTCGAAGGACATGACCACCGTACTGCCGGCGGGTCTTGTGCTGTCGGCATTTCTGCCGCGCGAGGACGCGCGCGACGCCTTCATCAGCGCTAAGGCCAAAACCTTGCGCGATCTGCCGCGCGGCGCCGTGGTCGGCACCGCATCGCTGCGGCGGCAGGCCTTGGTCAAGCGCTTGCGGCCGGACCTCGCCATCGTGCCGTTGCGCGGCAACGTGGAAACGCGTTTGCGCAAAATCGAGGCCGGCGAGGCCGACGCGACACTGCTCGCCGTCGCCGGCTTGAAGCGGCTCGGCCTGCTCGACGCCGCGGCGGCATTGCTCGACGTCGACGAATTTTTGCCGGCGGTGGGCCAAGGCGCGATCGGCATCGAGACCCGCGCCGATGACGCCGCAACCCGCGCGCTGGTCGCCAAGATCGACGACGCCGATACCGTGACCGCCGTAACTGCGGAGCGCGCCTTCCTCGCCGTGCTCGACGGCTCCTGCCGCACGCCGATCGGCGGCCACGCGCGGATCGATAACGACGTCGTCCATTTCCGCGGCATCATCGTAAAACCCGACGGCAGCGCGGCGTTCGAGGTTGTGCGCAACGGGCGCCGCGACCAGGCCGCCGCGCTCGGCGCCGATGCCGGCCGCGAGCTCAAAGCGCGCGGCGGCGCCGATTTCTTCGTGCGGGATTAAACGTGCGGCTTCTACTCACGCGCCCCGAGCCCGACGCACAGCGCACCGCCACCGCGTTGCGCTCGCAAGGCCACGACGTGATTACCGCGCCGCTGCTGCGCATCGAGCCGGCAGCCGATGCGACGATCGGCGAAGGGCCGTGGGCGGCAATCCTGATCACCAGCGCCAATGCCGCCCACGCCGTCACGGCGCACGCGCGCATCACGGCATTACGCGCGCTGCCTGTCTTTGCCGTCGGCCGGCGCAGCGCCGAAGCCATGGCGGCAGCCGGCTTCGCCGACGTGACGTCCGCCGACGGCGATGTGAGCGATCTGGCGCGGCTGGTCGCCACGCGGATGCAGCCGGCAGCCCCGCTCCTCTATCTCGCCGGCGAAGACCGTGCCGGCGATCTTGCCGGCGATCTGCGCGCCCACGGCTTTGCCGTCGAGATCACGACGATCTATCGCGCCATCGCGGTGACCGACCTGCCGGTGGCGGCCGCGCTTGCGCTGGCGAGCGGCATCGACGGCGTGCTGCATTTCTCCCGTCGCAGCGCCCAGGCGTATGTCGAGGCGGCGCGGGCCGGGGGCATGCTCGCGGAGGCGCTAAAACCGCTCCATTTTTGTCTTTCGGCGCCGGTCGCGGAACCGCTGGCGCAGGCCGGCGCCGCCGACATTCGTGTCGCCGAGCGCCCGAACGAGGCCGTATTGATCGCGCTTATTGCCGCGGCCTGATCTGTTGCCGCCATCTTTGCCCCGTACTATGCCGTGGCGGCAGGCGAGCCCGGTTTTGTAGCCCGGCTCTGAACGATTCCAGCGACCGCGCATTGGGGACTGCATGACCAGCGAGCCTGACAGCACACCGCGTCGACGGCCGCCGACCATCGATCTGACGGCGACAGAGGTCGACGCCGAAAAGCCGGCAGCCGCGCAAGAACCGTCACAAGAACCGGCAAAGGAGCCGGCCGCCGCCGACGCGCCGTCCGATGGTTCATCCGGCCAACAATCGGGTGGGGCCGCCGCCGGCCGCCCGCGATCGCGCGTCAAGGCAACGGTCGCCGGAGCAGTACTGGGCGCGATCGCGGTCGTCGCGATCGGCGCCGGGCTTTGGTTCGGTGGTTACGTGCCGCCGGGCCTGCTGCCGGCTTCGCCGAGTGCGCAGCCGACGAACAGCGCGGCGATTGCCGAAATCTCGGCGCGGCTGAACAAAATCGAAGGCGCCATTGCAACCCAACAACAACAACAAAAACCCGTTTCGCCGCCACAGCCCGACCCGGCGCTAATCTCCCGTTTGGCAGCCGCGGAAGCCGCAACAAAGTCACAGAGCGATTCACTCGCCGCTCTCACCCGCCGCACCGATGACGTTGCGGCGGCGGCGCAAACCGCGCTCGCGCAAGCCAAGAGCGCCTCGACCGCGGCCGATGCGGCGAAGAGCGCCGCGCAGACGGCCGTGGCGCGCAGCGATCTCGAAGCGCTGGCGGCCCGCATCGCGACGCTCGAAAGCACCGTGAAGACGCTTGCCGACGGCCTCAAACACGAGACTGCGACCGCGGACGACCGCGCGGCGCGGTTGGCGGTCGCCGCCGAGGCGCTGCGCGCAACGATCGAACGCGGCGCGCCGTATCCGGCCGAGCTTGCAGCCGCCAAATCGCTCGGCGCCGACCCTAGCGCGACCGCACCGCTCGAGCCCTTCGCCGCCGCCGGCGTGCCGGCCGCCAGACCGCTGGCGCATGAACTCGCGAGCCTCATTCCGGCCTTACGGCAGGCGGCCGAGCCGGCGTCGAGCGATAGCTCGTTCTTGAGCCGGCTCGAGAGCAACGCGCAACATCTCGTCCGCATCACGCCGATCGATGCGCCGCTGGGCGATGATCCAGCATCGGTAGTGACGCGGATCAGCGTCGATGCCACGCATGCCGACATTGTGGCCGCGCTCGCCGATATCGCCAAATTACCCGACGCGGCAAAACCGCTTGCCGCCGCGTGGGTCGAGAAAGCGCAGGCGCGCAACGCCGCTATTGTGGCGAGCCGAAAACTTGCCGCCGACGCGCTCGCGGCGCTCAGCAAGCCGAACCCGCAATGATCCGCGTCATACTTTTTCTCATTGTGGTCGGGGTGCTGGCACTCGGCGAGGCCTGGCTCGCCGACCGGCCGGGCCAAGTGGTCGTCACCTGGCAGGGTTTTCGCATCGAAACGTCGCTGATGGTGATGATCGCGGCGGCGCTGGCGACGCTGGCGGTTCTGGCCATCGTCTGGAGCATCGTTCGCGCCATCGTGCGCTCGCCAGCCGTGCTGGCCAAGCGGCAGCGCGAGCGTCGTGGCGCACGCGCCTATGCGGCGATCTCCAACGGTTTGATTGCGGTCGGCTCGGGCGACATCGACGCCGCGCGCAAGCTTTCGGCCGATGCCAACCGCCTCACGCCGGGCGAGCCGCTCGCGCTATTGCTGAGCGCGCAGGCGGCCCAGCTCTCCGGCGACCGCGACGGCGCCGAGCGCGCCTTCCGCGCCATGGCGAGCCGTCCCGACACCAAGGCGCTCGGCCTGCATGGCCTGTTCATCGAGGCGCAACGCCGCGACGATGCCGTAAGCGCGCGCGCCTATGCCGAGGAAGCCGCGCGCACGACGCCCGCACTCGGCTGGGCCGGCCGGGCGGTGTTGGAATCGCGCTGCAAGGACGGCGACTGGGCCAGCGCGCTGGCGCTGTTGGAACAAAGCCGAGGCGCACTCGACAAAGCCAGCTATCGCCGCCAGCGCGCGGTGCTGCTGACGGCGCGGGCGCTCGCTACCGAGAATTCCGACCGCGACGCCGCCAAGGCCGCCGCGCTCGAAGC
>DATHHM010000150.1:0-2958 GCA_035317145.1 Xanthobacteraceae bacterium
CGACGCCGGAGAGTTGCAAAAGCTGCGGCGAATTGAACGCGCCGCCTGCGAGGATGACTTCGCCATCGGCGTAAGCGGTGCGCGTCGCTGCGCCTTGGCGATATTCGATGCCGACGGCGCGGCGGCCCTCGAACAGGACCCGCGTCGCCAGCGCATTGAGCTCGACCTTCAAATTGGCTCGCTTGCGCGCCTGCTTCAGATAACCGGCGGCCGTCGACCAGCGGCGGCCGTTCTTCGCGGTGAGCTGGAAGTAACCCGCGCCTTCCTGGGTCGGCCCGTTGAAATCGTCGTTGCGCGGAATGCCGGTTTGCTCTGCTGCTTCGAGGAAGGCTTCGCACAACGGGTGCGGCTCGCACACATTGGAGACCGACAGCGGCCCGCCGGTGCCGTGCAGATCGTCGGCGCCGCGCTCCTGATCCTCGGAGCGCCGGAAATACGGCAGCACGTCTTCGAAGGCCCAGCCGGTATTGCCGAGCTGCCGCCAGTGATCGTAATCCTCATGCTGGCCGCGGATATACAAAAGCCCGTTAATCGAGCTCGATCCGCCCAACACCTTGCCGCGCGGCTGGATGATTTGGCGATTGTTGAGCTCGGGCTCCGGCTCGGATTTGTAAAGCCAATTGACCTTGGCATCATTGAACAGCTTGCCGAAGCCGAGCGGCACGTGGATCCAGAAATGGCGGTCATGGCCGCCGGCTTCGAGCAGCAACACGCGATGGCGGCCCGACGCGGTCAGCCGGTTGGCCAGCACGCAGCCGGCGGAGCCGGCGCCGACGACGATGTAATCGAAGTGTTCTGAGTCCTGACGTTGTGCCATGGCGCGCTTTCTCCCCGCGCTAAGACTAGCGCGAAACCGCCGGCCGTGCCTATCGCCGTGTCGCCAGCTTAGCGCGCGGAAAAATCGACCGCGGTGGTATTGGCGCCGCAGAGCACGACGCCGACGCGCTCGCCGGGTCGCGGCCGATAGCGGCCGGACGTGAGCGCGGCGAAAGCGGCGGCGCCGCCCGGCTCGGCGACGATCCGCGTCACGCTCCACAATATTTCCTGCGCCTTGGCGATGGCGTCGTCGCTCACCAAGACCACGCGATCGACGTAGCGCTGCGCGATCGGAAAACCCCGTTCGCCGACCCGCTTGGGCGCCAGCGAATCCGCGGCAATGCCGCCGGTTTCGGCATCGACCGGCCGGCCGGCTTCGAGCGCCTTCGCAAGGGTAGGGGACGCTTCCGGCTCGACGCCGACGATGGCGATGCTCCCGGCGTACCAGGCGGCGATGCCGCCGATCAGGCCGCCGCCGCCGACCGCGACCAACAACGTATCGAGGACAGGCGCCTGCGCTTGCAGTTCGAGGCCGACGGTTCCCTGGCCGAGCAACGTCTCGGTTTGATCGAACGCATGAACCGGCAGCGCGCCCGATTGCGCCGCCCAGACTTCGCTGGCGGCGAGCGCATCGGCATAGCGTTCGCCGCCGACGACGAGGTCGGCGCCATAGTCGCGGATGCGCTGGATTTTCGCCGGTGACGAAATGCTAGGCAAGAAGATCTTGGCGGCTACGTTGAGCGTTTTCGCCGCGTAAGCGACCGCGACGCCGTGATTGCCGCCGGACGCCGCAACCACGCCGGCCTTCGGCACCTCGCGCAGCAGCAGATTGGCGAAGGCGCCGCGCGCCTTGAACGAGCCGGAATGTTGCAGCTGTTCCAGCTTCAAGGTGATCGGATCCCGAGCGAGACCAAAATCCCCGCCGGCGATCTCGACCACCGGCGTGCGCCGGATATAGGGCCGGATCGCGCGTTCGGCGCTTTCGATCCGCTCGCGGCTGATCGTGTCCGGGATTGTTTTCACGGTCGTGGCGACTCGTTTGCAGGAAGCGGCCACGGCGGGTGTAGCGGCATCCAAGCTGGTCATTGACTATAATTCGTCATATGGCTAATTAGCAATATGCCTATTGAGCAAACCATGCGCGCGCTGGCGAATGGGCGGCGGCTTCTGATCCTGGAATGGCTCAAGGATCCGAAGGCGCATTTTCCGCGGCAAGTCGACGGCGATCTGGTCGAGGACGGGGTCTGCGGCCTGCTGATCGCCAAGAAGCTTGGCGTCAGCCAGCCGACGGTGAGCGAGCATCTGAAGATTTTGGCCCAGGCGCGCTTGGTCCGTGCCAAACGCATCAAGCAATGGATGTTCTACAAGCGCGACGAGGCCAATATCCGGGAACTCAAGCGAAACGTCTTGCGGACGCTCTAAGAGCTGCCGACAATTACGCGGCTCAATTCTTCGCCGCCACCTGGGCGGCAAGCATCCGCTTGGTCGCCTCCAAGTCGACCAGCGGATAAGTGTCGAAATGGGCGGGAATGATGTCCGCCCACTCGTTCAAGATTTGATGCAAAGCCTCGTTGTTTGTCACGTCGAGAACGGCGATCGCGCCGCGCCCAGCGCGGGCGTAGACGTGCCGGCACACCCCGCTCGCTTGGTATTTGGCCATCCATGGCCAGAACGATTGCCGGCGCTCGGCGAGATCGGAAGGCCGCTCGGGCCGTGGTGTCGAGACGACGAGAAACAACATAACGCGGACCTCCGAAAGGCGGACTTGCGACCAATACGAGCCTCGCCCTAGCGCACGAACTTGTAATGAAACCGCGCGCCGTCTGCCTCGATCAGGCCTGTGGTCGGATGCGGAAAGTGGATCGGCAGCACGAACCTGCCGGTGCCGGCGGTGTCGCTCAAGAATTTCTTTCGCGACTGCGCTGCCTGCTTGGGGTCCCAGTCGAACACCGTCGACCAGTCCGGCTCGCGGCATTGCAGCGCGTGATGCATCAGGTCGCCGACGACGATGGCCTGCTGGCCACGCGAGCGGATATTGACGCAGCAATGGCAAGGGGAGTGGCCCGGCGTCGGGGTGAGCCACAGCGTGTCGTCGAGCGCATAATCGTCGTCGACCAAAAGCGCTTGCCCGGCCGCGACCAT
>DATHHM010000151.1:0-21717 GCA_035317145.1 Xanthobacteraceae bacterium
CGCCATGGTGCTGTTCGTCTTCATCGGCATTTTTGTCGCACGGGTGCGCAGCCGCGGCCTGGGCGCCATCATCGTCATGATGGCGCTGCCGTTTCTGTTTTTTACCCATTCGAAAACCGCGATGGCGGCGCTGCCGCTGGCGTTGATCGTGTCGATGATCATGGCGCGAGCCGCCAAGCCGAGGACCGGCCTCACGGTGGCGTTGGGGCTCCTGGTGGCCTTGAGTCTGCTATCGATCGGCTCGGTCTACATTCCGCCGATCCACGCCGTGCTCGAAACGATCATGCCGGACGCGACCTTCACCGGCCGTACCGACATCTGGCAATTTGCCGTCGATCACGTGCTGCAGCGGCCGGTCACCGGCTACGGCTTCGCTACCTTCTGGGGCACCGAGCAGGTGGTCTACGGCATGAGCGGCGTGACCTGGGCCAACACCGCAGGCCATGCCCATAACGGCTTCGTCGATCTGGCGCTGACCATCGGCATTCCCGGCTCGGCGCTGGTCACGCTGTGGCTCTTCGTGCTGCCGCTGGTCGACTATTACCGGGCGCCGGAAGAGCCGGAGAGCACGGCGCTGAAAATGCTGTTCCTGCAAATCTGCTTGTTCGCGGCCTACGAATCCTGTTTCGAGGCCGTCTTCACGCAGTTGGGCGCGATGTGGATGATTCTGATCGCGGCAGCGTTCGGCCTGCGGCTCCTCGCGGTGTCGCGCGTATCGCGCTGAAGCCGCGCCGGACGCTGCCGAAGCCTTAAGCCTAATTTCCAATTAACCTTTATTTTCCATGGCTTAGCGCCTAACACTTGGACTTGAGGAGCAGCGCCATGCCGGCACAAACCGGCTCTCTTTGCTTTGACGCCACCGCCGAGCCGAAATGGGACGTGCCGGTCGCCACCATCGGCGGTCTGCCCATTGCGGTGATCGACCGCGCCCGGTCGGCCGCGCTGATGGTCGATACGGCGCTCTCCCGGCGCAACACCGCGCAGCGCCCGCTGGTCTTCACTTCTGCCAACGGCCAGGTGCTCTCGATGTGCGCCCGCGATGCGACGATCCGCGATCTCTTCCTCGACGCCGATCTCATCCATGCCGACGGCATGCCGCTGGTCTTTGTATCGCGCCTATTCGGCAACGCGCCGCTGCCAGAGCGGGTGGCGACCACCGATCTCTATCACGACACGGCGATTGTCGCGCAGCAGCGCGGCGCCAGCATTTATCTGCTTGGTGCCACCAAGGCGGTCGTCGATCAGGCGGTGCGCCGTAGCCGCGAGCTTTATCCCACGCTCAAGATCGCCGGATACAGCAGCGGTTACTTGCGCCGCGACGGCGATGAAGAACGCATCGTCGCCGATATCAATCATGCCCAGCCGGACATTCTTTGGCTCGGTCTCGGCGCGCCGGCCGAACAATCGTTCGCCGCGCGTAACCGCGACCGGTTGCACGGCGTCGGCCTGATCAAGACCTCCGGCGGCCTGTTCGATTTCCTTTCCGGCAAGAATTCGCGGGCGCCGGACTGGATGCAGCGGTTCGGGCTGGAATGGGCCTATCGCATCTATCTCGAGCCGCGCCGTCTCGCCGGCCGCTATCTCATGACCAATCCGCACGCGATTTTTCTGTTGTTGACGCGGACCGGACGAACCACGAGCGCTCCGCTGACACGAAGTGTCTCCGCGCCATGACCGAATCGCCGGCGCCTCATGTCTGCCTGTGCGTGCCGACGTTCCGCCGGCCCGAGGGCTTGCGCAAGCTGCTCGTCCATGTCGAGCGATTGAATTACGCCGGCCTGATCGACGTCATCGTCGTCGACAATGACGCCGAAGGCCGTGCCGGCGCGGCGGTTGTCGAACAGATGGCGCGGACATTCCGTTTCCCGCTCACCTGCATCGTCGAACCGCGCCGCGGCCAGACCTACGCCTATAACCGCGCCTTCGCGCATGCCTGCCGCACGACACCGGCGCCCGAATATGTGGCCGTGCTCGATGACGACGAATATCCTGATCGGAACTGGCTTGCCGAAATGATCCGGGTCGCGGGCGAGTACGGCGCCGATATCGTCGGCGGGCCGGTTTTTCCGGTGTTCGACAACCCCGACCACTGGCTGGCGAAGAGCGGCTTCTACGCGCCGAGCCGCAATGCCACCGGCCCGGTGTCGATGATCTACGGCGCCGGCAATATGCTGATCCGGCGCAGCGTACTGGAACACTATCTCGACGAGCCGTTCGCGCACGCTTACGCCTTCACCGGCGGCAGCGATTACGATTTCTTCTGGCGCTGCCGCAACGACGGCCACAGTTTTGCCTGGGCCGACGATGCCCACGTGTTCGAGACCACGCCGCCGTCGCGCACCACGGTCGGCTATGTGCTACGCCGCAAGTTCCGCAACGGCACCGAAGCGACCCGCCTGGAGCGCAAGTTTTTGGGAACGCTCGCCGGCACGCTGCGCCGCTGGTGCATCGGCCTTGGCCTGCTCGGCCTCGGCGTTGCCTCGCTGCCGCTGGCCGCGCTACGCGGCCGCCGCGCCATCATGTCGAGCCTCAGTCGCGCCGCGCGCGGCGCCGGCCGCATCGCCGCGGAATTCGATCTGCACTACGAACAATATCGCTGAGCCGCGCACCGTCGGTGCAGCTTAAGACCCGCGGCTTCCGCCCGGCCTCGATCTTGCACAACTCTCATGGCCGCACCACACGCAACCGAAAGTGTGTCGCCATGGGACAGATCGATCCGGCTGTGCCTCGTTCCGAGACGGCGAACCGCCCTCGCGAAATTATCTCCGTCCAGTATTTGCGCGCTTTTGCGGCGCTCAGCGTGCTCATCACCCATGTGCTGCAGTGGCCGCTTAACGATCTGAATATCGCCATGCTGAAGACCGGGCGGCTAGGCGTCGAGGTGTTCTTCGTCATCAGCGGCTTCATCATGACCATGATCGCGGGCGACGGCGCGTTTCGGCCCGGGCGCTTTCTCAGCCGCCGCGCGCTGCGCATCGTGCCGGCGTACTGGGCGGCGACCTTCCTGGTCGTAGCGTTCGCGCTGGCCCTGCCGAACCAGTTCCGCACCACGGTCCCGACCATCGAGGGCCTGATCAAGTCGCTGCTGTTCATCCCGTCCCTGGACCCGAAAGCCCCGCTGCTGGCGCTCGGCTGGACGCTCGACTTCGAAGCCTTCTTCTATGTGGTGTTCGCGAGCCTGTTCTTTCTGCGCTCCGAGCTGCGCACCCTGGTGCTATGCGTCCTGTTCGCGGCCCTGGTCGCGACCGGCCTCCACCTGCACGACCCGAGCCATGTGGCAGACTTCTACACCAGCATGAGCCTGATCGGCTTCTGCGCCGGCACGCTGGTGGCGCAGCTCTATCGCCACGGTTGGCTTTCACCCAATCCGGACTTCCGATACGCGTTGATCGGCGCAATGCTGGCCCTGCTTGCGGCTTTCTATTTCCTGCCCTGGAACGACATCGATCACACACCCCTGCCGCTGCATCTGTTGATGTCGATCACCGCCGTCAGCATCGTGCTGCTCGGCCTGCAGATCGAAGTCGCTGAGCTGCTGCCGCGTTCCGCGACGCTGAAATATCTCGGCGATGCGTCCTACTCGCTCTATCTGTTCCACCTGTTCGCGATCGCAGCGGTCTGGGCCGTCGCCAAGCGGCTGTTCGACACGCAGCAGCCGCTCGTCTATCTCGGCTGTGCGGCGGCCGCGATCATCGCCGGGATCGGCTTCAGCCTGGTCTGTCACCACCTCGTCGAGCGTCCGTTCCTCAAGGCCGGCCGGAGATGGCGCCGCACCGTCGTGCCGGCATGACCCGCGCCGCGCTCCTGACGCGGCGCGCGGCGACGTTGCTGCTCGGCGCCGGCGCCCTCGCCAGCCTGTCGACCCGCTCCGCGGAGGCAGCGCTTGCCGACCCGATCGCCCGCTCGCAGCTCGCCGCCGGCGATCCGTGGCTCCTGCGACGCGCTTTCGCCAAGGCGCGGCGCGGCGAGCCGCTCACGTTCGGCGTGATCGGCGGCTCGATCACCTGCGGCGCGATCGCGAGCTCACCGGACCGCAGTTATGTCGCGTCCGTGCTGGCCTGGTGGCGCGCGAGATTTCCGCAAAGCGAAACGCGGCTGGTCAATGCCGGCCTCAGCGGCACCGGTTCGCTCTTGGGCGCGTTTCGGGTTCAGCGCGACCTGCTGCAGGCCGAGCCCGATGTGGTGATCGTCGAATTCGCGGTGAACGATGCCTGGGTCGATGGCGCGGCCTATGAGGGCCTGCTGCGGCAGATCCTCGCCCGCCCCAACGCTCCCGCCGTGGTGCCGCTGTTCATGATGTTCGAGAGCGGCGGCGGCGACCAGGAGATGCAGAGCAAGGTCGGCGCGCACTATAACCTGCCGATGGTGAGCGTTCACGATGCGCTGTGGCCGGATATCGCCGCCGGCCGCATCCGCTGGCATGATTATTTCGTCGACAACGTGCATCCGAACGATGCCGGCCACGCCTTTACGGGGCGCTGCGTCACGGCGCTGCTGGAGGCAAGCGGCACTGCAGAAGCCCCGCGTGGGCCGGATCCGCTCGATCCGTTGCCGGCGCCGCTTCACTCGGACGCCTTTCAGTTTGTCGAGTGGCGCGACGACGCGGCGCTCACGCCAGCGCGCAACGACGGCTGGACGCCGGTCCGCGACGACAATGGAAAGCCGGTGTGGGCGGCAACATCGGCGAGCGGCCGCATCGCTTTCGATTGGTCCGGCACCGGCATCGTCGCGCAGCTCGCCCGGCCGCCCGACGATCAGGGCCGCGTGCGATTCTGGATCGATGACGTACCCTCACTCACGCTCGATGCGTCGGCCGTCATCAAGCGCAACATCGTCGTGGTCGCCGAAGGGCTCGCCCGCGGCCAGCATCGTATCGCGATCGAACGCCTCGACCCACCGACCGGCGCGGGTGGGGAAAACGTCCGCTTCGGGTTGGCCGCGCTGGGCCCGATCGGCGTCAGGCCGTGGTGACCACGGCGTCAGGCCGGGGTGACCATGGCTCCGGCGACGGGTGCCCGTGCAGCGTTCTACCAGGGTCAAATTATGAGCCTTCGGTTAGGATTAACGATTCACGACGATCCGCGAACGGCCGGTAAATCGCAAACGCGCGATGGACGAATAAGCCAGCAAACACTTATACCTGTCCGGGGCTCCTGAAACGCTAATGTCGCAAGCATGAACCGAACACAACAACACTCCAGCTTGCCGGTTTCCGAAGACTTCACCGTGCCGATCACGCTGCCGCGTGCGCCCGGCTTCGCTGAAGCGCCATATCAAATGCTGGCCGGGAAGCTCACGCGGCTCCTGGCGCGCAACCTGCCGACCAAAAAGCTGACGATGCGCAATACGCGGCCGCTAGTCTCGTTCACGTTCGACGACGCGGCGGCAACGGCATGCACCGCCGGCGCCGCGCTGCTCGAGCAAGTTCACGCCCGCGGCACCTTCTATATTTCCGGCGAGAAATGCGGCAAGCCCAGTCCCACCGGACGGCTTGCGACCGCCGAGCAGTTGCAGGCCCTCCACGGCAACGGCCACGAGATCGCCTGCCACACCTTTTCGCACACGCCGGTTGTCGGCATCAGCCGGCAAGCGCTGGCGAGCGACCTCGATCGCAATCGGTTCTTCCTGCAAGGCATTGTCGGCAATATCTCGATCAGAAACTTCGCCTATCCGTATGGCGACATATCTTTCGCCACCAAGCGCTATCTCGGCGGGCGCTACGATTCCTGCCGCGCGCTCACGCCCGGTGTGAATGCCGACGTTACCGATCTCGGCGCGTTGAAATCCAACGCGCTGGAACAGACGTCGATCGGCCGCCAGGGCGTTTCGCACCTCATTACCGAGACGGTGCGGCGCAACGGCTGGCTGGTGTTTGCCAGCCACGACGTCACCGACGCGCCGAGCCAATACGGCGTGCGGCCCGAGCTCCTTACTTTTGCATTGCGCAGCGCGCTCGCGGCCGGATGCCGGCTCGTGACCGTCGCGCACGCGCTTCGCATCCTGCGCGGCGAAGAGCCGAACGGCGAGGCGGCGTGACATGAACACGGTCGCCCTGATAACGCCGACCTATTCGCACGATCTGGAGCGCTGCACGCTATTGTGCGAGAGCGTCGATCGTCACGTCGGCGCTTTTGCCAACCACTACCTCATCGTGCCCGACGACGAGCTCGAGCTGTTCGCCAAGTTCAAAAAAGGCCGGCGCCAGGTGCTGCCGCTGTCGCAACTACTGCCGTCGTGGCTAAAACCGCTGCCCCGATTCATCCGGCGCAAAAACCGGCAATATTGGTGGTCGACGCGCGGCAAGCCGGTCAACGGCTGGCACGTGCAGCAATTCGCCAAGATCGCGACCGCCCATATGGTCCCGGAGACCGTGAGCTGCATGCTCGATTCCGACGTAGTGTTCTTCCGGCCGTTCGACCTGTCGGAGATCGCGCAGCCGGGTCCGACGCCGCTCTACATCAGGCCGCGCGAAGTGACCGCCGCGCTGACCGATCATTGCGACTGGGTGCGATCGAGCCATCGTCTGCTCGGTCTGGAGCGGCCCGCATTCCCGGCTGACGATTTCATCGGCCACATCATCTTCTGGAACCGGCAAGCGGTGCGCGCCATGACCGCGCGCATCGAAGAGGTGACCGGGCTGGAATGGATCGACGCGCTTTACCGCGCCCACGCCATCTCCGAGTACATGCTGTACGGCTTTGCCGTCTGCAGCGATGCCGAGTTGCTGCGCCGCCATCGCTGCACGACGCAATCGCCGTGTTTCAGCTATTGGGACCGCGAGCCGCTCGACAAAGCCGCCCTCGATACCATGCTCAAGGCGGTGCCCGAGCACTGCGTGGCGTTCTCGTCGGCGTCCTTCAACGGCACCTCCGTGCAGGACGTTCGCGCGGCGGTCGAGCGATTAACCAATCCGCAGCGCGCCTGGCCCGGCCGGACGGCGCCGGTCGCGCCGGCACGGACGCTTGAACACCAAGTTAATAATTTAATTTGACTTCAAAAAGCCGGGGTTAAGAAACCCCTGCTATAGCTTCCAAGCCATGCTTGTCGGACAGACCGCGATCAATTTCGCCGCCAACGTCATCTCGGCTGCGTTTGGTCTCATCAACGTCGTGATTTTCACGCGGCTGTTCGCGCCAGCCGAGTTCGGCACCTATGTGCTCGGCGCCGGCTTCGGCACCATCGCCTCTACCTTCATGACCACGTGGTTGCGGCTTCCGATCATGCGGGAGCAGGCGCGCGGCGACGGCACCGACATCCGCGGCATCGTCGTGCCGGGGCTGCTGATTTCGTGCCTGTTGGCGCCGATCAGCTATCTGGGCGCCATCTTGATCGGGCTTGCCAGCGGACCGGCCTTGGCTGCCGCCGGCTTGGCCGTGGCGATCAGCTTTTTCGACACCGGCCAGGAACTATTGCGCGCACGGCTGCGGGCCTTCACGGTGATGAAGGCGACGATCGTGCGCGCCGTGATGGTGTCCGTCCTCGGCGTCGCGGTCGCGATGGTGAGCCAGTCGGGGGTCTTCCTGCTGGTGTCGTCGGCGCTCGCCTATCTGATCGCGGCGTGGGCGTTCACCCGCGACGTGTGGGGCGGAGCGGCCGTTCGTTATGATGGCCCGCGGCTGCTCAACATGGCCAAGGCCGGCATCCCGCTGACGGTATCGCTGACGCTGCTCGCATTGTCGAGCGTGATCGACCGTTTCATCATCGCTCATCTCATCGGATCGGCCGCTGCGGGCCAGTACAGCGCCGGCGTCGACCTGGTAAGGCAGTCCCTGATCATTCCGGCGGTGAGCGCTGCGGCTGCCTTCATGCCGCTGGCGGTCCAGATCCACGCCAATCAAGGGCGTGAGGCCACCCTGGCCCATCTCGACGAGTGTCTCGAATTCCTGCTTGCGATCATGCTGCCGGCTTGCATCGGCTTTGCCATCGTATCGGGCCATATCGCCAATGTCGTTCTCGGTCCCGATTTCCGCAGCATGGCGATAGACGTCATGCCGATCGTCTCGGTGGCGGTCATCTTCCAGATCATGTCCTACCAATACCTGCACATCAGCTTTTTGTTGTCCGAACGCAACACGTTCTATTTGTTGAACACCGGCTCGGCGCTGGCGGTCAATCTCGTCGTCAGCTATCTGATGATCCAGCGCTTCGGCGCCAGTGGCGCCGCCTGGGGACGGCTGGCGGCGGAGGTATTCGGGTTCGCCAGCGCGCTGTTGCTGACGCGATGGGCGTTCCCAATGCCGATGTCTTATCCGCGGCTAACGCGGGTGCTGATCGCCACCATCGTCATGGCGATCGTGGTGCGAAGCCTCGAGCTTGTGCTTCACCTCGGCGACAAGGATGCGCTCGCCGTGCTGCTGCCCGCCGGGATCGTGACCTACCTCGCCATGTGCTGGGTGCTCAACATCGCCAAGAGCCGCCATCGGCTCAATCGCGGCCTGTTGATCGTACGCAACGCGCTGGCGCGCTGATCGGCAGTCTTAAGGCCGCAACGATCGAAACGGCGTGAACTGGCGGCGGCGAAAGCCGCGCTTCGGCAGGCCGCGCACCAGCATCGACAGCGCCAGATCGTAGAGCGGCCCCGGCGAATAGCGCAGGAAGAAATCGTTGTGCGCCTTGGCCCAGCGATGCACGCGCCCGCGCAGGCCCTGGGAGCCGTAGTGCGGCTTGGCATTCTGGGACCAATGCGCGGCATAGTCGGCCTGCTGCGGCGCCGCCGCAAACAGCGGCACATCGGCGATGCGTTCGGCATGCACAAACAGATAGGTCGGCCGGCCGTTGATGAGCTCGACGCGTTCGTTGATGTCGTTCGGGTCGGCCGCCTCATACCATCGCGGCCGGCCGACGCGCTGTTCGAACACCACGACGCGGTGCATGCGAAATCCGTTCTCGGGCGAAAACACCCGATAGAACAGCTCCGGGCTGAACTGATAGAAGCCGTGGCCCATGAAATTGTTGGCCATGGTGTGGGAAAAGAAATGCCCGCCGACGTCGAGCATTTGCATGCAATTCTGGATCGCCACCGGGAAGTTGAAGACATGCTCCAGCGTGCCGCCGTCGATCACGACGGAGAATTTCCGTTTAAGGTCATCGCCGATCGGCACGTTCATGTCGTGGACCAGGGAAGCCCCTTCATAGGCCGAGGCGTCGATGGACATCGTTTCTTTCGCGCCCAAGCGCTTCAAGAATTCCTCGACATAGCCGTCGCTGCCATTGCGCACGGCGCGGACTTCGTCATCGGTGACGCGACCGCAATTCTCCCGGAGCACCGCGCTCAGCGAACGATGATCGACAAAAAGGTTGAGCCGGCCCAGGGTCGCGGTGCGGCTGAAGTCGACACCGGCCTTGTGGGCGCAGCCGAGGAATTCGGCGAAGTAACGATCTATGCCCATTTTGTCTCCTTGCGGAGAGCCGCGCGGGTCGCAGCGGTGGTGGCGTGCCACCACGTATCCCAATCGATCGCCGACGCCGGGCGCTTGCCTTGCTTGGCGACAGCCAGGAGCTGATCGGCAATGGCGCGCAGATCGGCGCCCTCGGGAATGAACGACAAGACGCCGGCTTCGATCAACCTGGTAAAGCCTGCATGATGGGCGAACTCGGCCATCGAGCGCGGCGCCGTGACCACGACCGGCCGATCCGATTGCAGCGTGTGAACGACGCTCGAGCGGCGCGCCGTGAGGCCTTCGGGGAACAGGAACAGAAAGGATCCGACCGCATCGAACAGCGTGTAGAGCTCCGCTTCATCGGCAATGTAACCGGTGACGATGACCTGATCCTCGATGCCGTATTCGGCCACCTTGGACCAGAACTGTTGCTCGTAGCCGTCGAGCGATTTTATGAAGCTGCCGATGAAAACTATTCCGGCGCGGACGCCGCTCTTGCGCAGATTTTCGCAGACGTCGAGTAGCGCGGTCGCAGCCTTGCCTTTGTAGATCGCGCCGAAATAACCGATCACCACGTCGCAGTTTTTGGCGGCTTCGCGCACACGCAAAACCTGTTCGGTGACGCGCGGCTCGTTGGGCCGGCGGATGGCCGGGGCATTCGGCACCAGCCGGCATTTTTTTGCCGCGCCCATGAGCCAGGGCGTGCCGGCAATCTCGCCGGCGATGAACGGCGACACCACGATGATGGTGCGGCTGAGCAACACGAACGGCGCCAGCGCAAGCCGGCGCAGCCAGTGCAACGCCGTCCATTCGTGCATGAAGACATTGACCCGGCAGCGCACCACGCAGGCGAACAGCAGGACGACGAGCGGCAGCAGCAACAGCCTTTTCCACGCCACCAGCGGCACGCTGAAAACGATTTGATCGGCGGCGGCGATCTTGCGGAACGCGGCGGAAAGATCGCGCCAGCGGCGCGACACTGCGAGCGCCGCGTAGCCGTCATCCGGGTAATCGTTCTGCAACGCGCTCACCAAAAGACGCGCGAACGACTCGACGCCGCACTCCTCCTTGCTCGGCGTCAGCAGGAACAGGCAACGGTCCTGCGCGCGTCCGGCGGCCGGCAACGGCGTGCTGCGTTGAACCGCGTCAGTGTTGAATTGGACGTTCATGTCGGCAAGTTTTAGCCGCGCTGCGTTAATAAATCGGGTTGCAAGCGGCCGCGTTAACCAACGTTCGGCGCGGCATGCGCGCCCAACAGCCGCAGAGTTCGAAGTAATTTCCAACGATCGCATCAGCCCGCCTGGCAAACCGGCGCAAAATTAACCAATGCCTCTTCGACGCTAGAATGCGGTGCCGTGAGCGCTTTGGCGAGCCCGACTTCGAGGTAACGTTACTGGTACGATTCACGGCGCATCAGGGCCGCATGCGTTAGAATTCAATCCGTCGGGTGGTGGCTGCATTAAGCAAAAGAGCGTAGGCGTGACTGTTATTGACCTGCCATCGCGTGGACGCTCCTTCAAGGTCGAGCTTCTTGCCGGCGGCAATCTGGCCGCCGCGGATTGGCCCTCGATCTCCGACGTCCGCGATCTGCGGATGTACATCTACCAGTCGCGGGAATTCCTCGACATTTGGCTCGACACCATCGGCAAGGCGAGCCGCATCGAACCCTGCTTCATCGTGGTCAGGGACGCCGACGGACGGCCGGTTCTCTATCTGCCGCTCATCATTGAAACCAAATTCAATGTCCGGCTGCTCCGTTTCATGGATTGCGGCGTCGCCGACTACAACGCGCCGATCGTTGCGGCGGATCACACGCTGTCGCGCCAGGAATTCCACGACGTGTGGGCGAAAGTTCTGGCGCTGTTGCCCAGCTTCGACGTCATCGACTTGAAGAAGATCGCAGGCGACGTCGCCGGCGCCGTCAATCCGCTCACTTATCTCGACTGCACACCCTTTGGCGACAGCGGCCATGGGATCGTGCTGACCCGGTTGCGCGATCAAACCGATACACGGCGCTCGGTCGCGCGGCTGCGGCGCAAGCTGCAAACTTACGCCAACGGGCTTAGCCAGATCGGCGAGCCGCGCTTCATCGTCAATCCCGACGCTTCGGAAACAGCACGACTGACCGAGCGGCTGCTCGAGCTCAAGCGGCGAAAATACCAGCGCACGTCGACGCCGGATTTCCTCACGGCGCCCGGCGTCGAGCGCTTTTATCGCGAGATGATGAGCCCGGGCCGGCTCGGCACAATCAGCCATCTTTCGGCGCTGACGATCGGCGACACCGTGGCGTCGGCGCATCTCGGCTTCATCGGGCGCGGCCGGTTCTATTATATCTTCCCGGCCTACGACACGCATTTCGGCCGCTACCGCGTCGGCCATCTGCTGTTGCAGCACCTGATCGATCAATCGGTCACGCAGGATTTCGATACCTTCGACCTCGGCATCGGCGACGCCTCCTACAAGAACAAATGGGCGACCCACCACCTCGCCCTGCACAGCCATGAGCGCGCGGTAACGGCCGCCGGCCGGGTTTATTTGCAGATGCGGCGGGTCGGCCGTTTGGTCAGCGCGAGCGGTATCCGGACCTGGTTCAAGACTGCAAGTTGACGGCGGGGATTTGGCCCTATCCGAAAATTCCACATGGTCTCGGCGCTGCCCGCTGTGGCCTTAGGCCGCCTGCCATAAACTGGCGTTTATATGCGGACTTCCATAAAGTGCCGCCGGGGAACGGGCTGGGCGACAATCACCTTAACGAACTTTAATGCGCCCGACATTGCGCCTTAAGGCCAACGGGGCATAGTCGCTAAGAAGGGCCATCACTGACGGGTGAGGTAGTGGAACAGTAAATGCATTCCGGACTTGAACGAGGTGGCACGCAGAATCGAGTTGATTGGATGGGACCTTTGAAAACCGGTCACAGGTCCCGCCGGCTGATTATTTTTTCTGTGATAGGCCTCGCCGCATTGGCCGTACTTGCCGCGGTTGTGATCTGGCGGCACGGCAAAACCACCCAGGTCGCCGGCCCGCCGATGGTTCCAGTCACGGTCGCCACAGCATCCCAGCGCGACGTTCCGATTTATTACGACGCGCTCGGCACCGTGCAGGCGTACAACACCGTGGCCATCCGCGCCCAAGTCACCGGCCAACTGATTTCCGTCGACTTCCGCCAGGGCCAGGAGGTCCGCCAAGGCGACGTGTTGGCGAAGATCGACCCGGCGCCGCTCCAAGCCGTGCTCGATCAGGCCGTGGCCAAGAAGGCCGACGATCAAGCGCAATTGGTCAGTGCCCAGAAGGATTTTTCGCGGTTCACAACCTTGGCGACCAAGAATTTCGAGACGCAGCAGAACGTCGATCTGCAGCAAGCCAAGGTCGATCATTTCAAGGCTTCGATCGACGCCGACCAGGGCGCCATCGAGGCGGCGCAGACGCAACTCGCTTACACGACGATCGTGGCACCGATCGACGGCGTCGTCGGCTTTCGCCAGGTCGACGTCGGCAACATCATCCACACCACCGATGTCAATCCGCTCACGGTGCTGACCCAGATCAAGCCGTCTTACGTGATCTTCACGCTGCCGCAAAGCAACCTCGGCCCGGTGCGCGAAGCGATGCTGCACGGTGCCGTCTCCGTTCTCGCCTTCGATCAGAACGACAAGGAGCAACTGGCCGAGGGCCACTTGCTGCTGATCGACAACCAAATCGATCAGAACACCAGCTCGATCCGCCTGAAGGCGGAATTCGCCAACGCGGACGAGCGGCTGTGGCCGGGCGAGTTCGTGCGCATCCGCATCCTGATCACGACCTACAAGGATGCCGTGACCGTCCCGCCGGTCGCGGTGCAGCGCGGCCCGGACGGCTTCTATGTCTGGGTGGTCAAGCCCGACAACACGGCGGAGCAGCGTCCCATCGGCGCGCAGATGGTCAACGACGATACCGCGATCGCCACCAAAGGCCTCGCCGCCGGCGAGCGCGTCGTGAGTAACGGGCAATCGCGGCTCGACGTCGGCTCGCATGTCGCCATCAAGACCGCGAATCCGCCGCCGGGCGAGCCGCCAAGCGTGCAGCATCAGGCGGACAAGAACTGATGAACATCTCGGAAATCTGCATCCGCCGGCCGATCGCCACGTCGCTGTTGATGGCGGCGCTGGCGCTGGTCGGCATCGTGGCGTTTCCGCTGTTGCCCGTCGCGCCGCTGCCGCAGGTCGATTTCCCGACCATCCAGGTCAGCGCCACGGTGCCCGGCGCCAGCCCCGAAACCATGGCCGCCACCGTCGCCACGCCGCTCGAGCGCCAGTTCGGCCAGATCGCCGGCGTCGCCCAGATGAGCTCGGTGAGCTCGCTCGGCTCGACCGTGGTGACGTTGCAATTCGATCTCAACCGCAATATCGACGGCGCCGCGCAGGACGTGCAGGCCGCGATCACGGCGGCCGGATCGAGCCTGCCGAAAAATCTCTCGCAGCCGCCGACCTATCGCAAGGTCAATCCGGCGGACTCGCCGATCCTGATCGTGTCGGCGAACTCGGACACGGTGCCGCTGCCCAAGGTCGACGACTTTGCCGAGAACGTCGTCGCCCAGCAGATCTCGCAGATTCCCGGCGTCGCCCAGGTCGCCATCGGCGGCCAGCAGAAGCCGGCCATTCGCGTCCAGGTCGATCCGGCCAAATTGCAGGCGCGCCAGCTCACGTTGGAGGACGTGCGCACGGCCCTCACCAATGCCACGACCGACGTGGCCAAGGGCACGCTCCTCGGCAAGCAGCAAAGCCTCACCATCACCGCCAACGATCAGCTGACCGAGGCGGACGACTACAACAATGTCATCGTCGCCTATCGCAACGAAGCGCCGGTGCATGTCCGCGACATCGGCCGCGCCATCGACGGACCGCAGGACGTGACGCTCGGCGCGCTGCATCGCGACCACATCGCCGTGGTGCTGCTGGTGTTCAAGCAGCCCGGCGCCAACGTGATCGACACCGTCGACAATATCAAGAATGCGCTGAAGGGAATGGGCTCGCTCATTCCGCCCGGCATTCATCTCGACATCATCGTCGATCGCACGCAGACCATTCGCGCATCCGTGAAGGACGTCGAGTTCACGCTGTTACTGTCCTGCGCGTTGGTCGTCATGGTGATCCTGCTGTTCCTGCGCAGCATCCAGGCCACGCTCATTCCCGGCGCCGCGGTGCCGCTGTCGTTGCTTGGCGCCACCGCCATCATCTATCTCTGCGGTTACAGCCTGGACAATCTTTCGCTGATGGCACTGACCATCGCCGTCGGCTTCGTGGTCGATGACGCGATCGTCGTCGTCGAAAACATCTTTCGCCATCTCGAGGCCGGCACCACGCCGTTGCAATCGGCGATCAAGGGCGCGCGCGAAATCGGCTTCACCGTCATATCGATCAGCGTTTCGCTGATCGCAGTCTTCATTCCGCTGTTGCTGATGAGCGGAATCGTCGGCCGGCTGTTTCACGAATTCGCCATCACCGTCACCGCGGCGATCGCGGTGTCCGTCGTGGTGTCGCTGACGCTCACCCCGATGCTGTGCTCGCGCTTTCTGGTCAGCGAGCACGACCGCGAGCACGGCCGCCTCTATCGCGCCGTCGAATGGGGGTTCGACAAGGTACTCGACGGCTATCGCCGCGGCCTCGATTTCGTCTTGCAGCATCAGTTTCCGACGCTGCTGGTGTTCCTGGCGACCGTCTGCATCACCGGCGTGATGTTCGTCATGATACCGAAAGGGTTTTTCCCGACCCAGGACATCGGCATGCTGCTCGGCATTTCCGAGGCCGGCCAAGACATCTCGCCGCAACGGATGATGGACGTTCAGCGTCAGCTTTCCGCAATCATCGAGCAGGATCCCGACGTCGCCGACTTCGTCTCGTTCTTCGGCCCGAGCTACGGCAATACGCAAAATACCGGCCGTTTCGTCGTCGGCCTGAAGCTGCGCGACGACCGCAACGTCAGCGCTTCGCAGATCATCGACCGACTGCGCCCAAAGCTTCAGCAAATTCCAGGCGCGCGGCTGTTCCTGCAGGCGGCGCAGGATATCACCGTCGGCGGCCGCATCGCCCGCGGCCAGTTCCAATACGTCATGCAGGACCCCGACCTGCACGAGCTCAATACCTGGGCGCCTCGCCTGTTGGCCAAGCTCAAGACATTGCCGCAACTGGCCGACGTGGCGAGTGACGCGCAGAACGCGGCGCCGCAGCTCACCATCAACATCAATCGCGATGCGGCATCCCGTTTCGGCATCCAGCCGCAGCTCATCGACGACACGCTCAACGATGCGTTCGGCCAGCGCCAGGTGACGCAGTATTTCACCAACAATTCCTATTATCTCATTCTCGAAGTGCTGCCCGAGCTGCAGGGCAGCGTCGGCACGCTCAATCAGATCTACGTCAAGGCGCCGGGCAGCGGGCAACTTGTCCCGCTGTCGACCCTGGTCGAAGCCGACACCCAGCATATCGGGCCGCTCTTGGTCTCCCATTCCGGGCAATTCCCGGCGGTGACCTTGACGTTCAACCTGCCGCCCGGTGTCGCGCTCAGCCAGGCGGTTGAGGCCATTCAGACGGCGGCCGACGAGATCGGCATGCCCTCGTCCATGATCGGCAGCTTCCAAGGCAATGCGCAGGCGTTCCAGGCCGCGCTGTCGAACGAACCGGTGCTGATCGCGGCCGCGCTGGTGGTCGTCTATGTCATTCTCGGCGTGCTATACGAGAGCTACATCCATCCGCTGACGATCCTGTCGACACTGCCGTCGGCCGGCGTCGGCGCGCTGCTGGCGCTTTGGCTCGGCGGCTTCGATCTGTCGGTGATCGGCATCATCGGCATCATTTTGTTGATCGGCATCGTCAAGAAGAACGGCATCATCCTGGTCGACTTCGCCATCAGCCGCGAACGCGCCGGCCTGCCGCCGCGCGAGGCGGTGCGGCAGGCCTGCCTGTTGCGGTTCCGTCCGATCACCATGACGACCATGACGGCGCTGTTGAGCGGCCTGCCGCTGATGTTCGGCTCCGGCTCGGGATCGGAACTGCGCCACCCGCTCGGCTATGCCATGGTCGGCGGCCTGGCGCTGAGCCAGCTTCTGACATTGTTCACGACGCCGGTGATCTATCTCTATCTGGATCGCTTCCAGTCCTGGCTGAGCGGCAAGAAGCCCGAGCATGAGGAAGCGTCTGAAGGATTGCGCGTCGCTGCTGAATGAATGGAACGATTAGGCAGGCGCGACAAACGCGCCGCGGCCGGTTCTACATTTCCGCAAATGCGCTGCATCGCACAAAAGATTCACCACGTTCCAACACACCGCATTGTGAAGCGAACAGCCTTGCGACCGCGGCGTTGCTCGTAGCGTCGCGGCGACGGCAGTGGCATGATCGCGGTTGATAAGAACGGCCGCGTGGCGGCCTTTCGCGGCCGCCGGCGCGGACCCAAACCTCAAAAGGTTCAGGAGGAAAGCGCCATGGCTTACTCACACATGCTTGTCGGCGCGAGCACGGGCCCCGAAAACCTCGTCATCCGCCGTATCGCACCGTCCGATCTGTTTGATGCGCTGGCGCGCGGCATCGACGATTTTACCGCGATGCCGAGTCACGCCGTGTTTCTCTGCGTCATCTATCCGCTGCTCGGCCTCGCTTTGATCGGAATGACGCTGGGAAATTCCATGCTGCCGCTGGCATTTCCGATTGCCGCCGGCTTTGCGCTGGTCGGTCCGCTCGCCGCGATCGGTCTCTACGAGTTGAGCCGGCGCCGCGAAGCGGGTCTGGACAGTTCCACCAGCCACGCCTTCGACGTGCTGCATTCGCCGTCGCTCGGCGCCATCGTGGCGCTCGGCTTGCTGCTCACGGCCATCTTCCTGATCTGGCTCGCCGTCGCCCAGGCGATCTATATCGCCAATTTCGGTTACCACGCACCGGCTTCGATCGGCCAGTTCATCAGCGACGTGTTCAATACGCGTGCCGGCTGGATGCTGATCGTGGTCGGCACCAGTGTCGGCTTCCTGTTCGCCGTGCTGGTGCTCACCATCAGCGCGGTCTCGTTTCCATTATTGCTCGATCGCGACGTCGGCGCCGCGGTGGCGCTGTTCACCTCGATCCGCGTAGTTGCCAGGAATCCGCTGACCATGGCGCTGTGGGGCTTTATCGTCGCCGCGTCGCTCGTGATCGGCTCGATCCCGTTCTTCCTCGGCTTGACGGTGGTGATGCCGGTGCTCGGCCACGCCACCTGGCACCTCTATCGCCGGGCGGTCGAACCGGATGCCAATCCGCACCCGGACTACCAGCCGCGTGAGCGGCCCCGCCGCTCAGCCGCGGATTTCCCGGCGGCGCTGTTTCCGACGCGACGGTAGTCGAGGAACGCAACCCATCGGCGGTTTGTCAGCCGCGGACAAAGGCTTATCATCGCGGGAACGGCCATAACCTGCGCTTTTCCCGCATGCTCGACTTAGGTCTTAGCTTTCTCGGCAGCGTTGCCCGCGATCCCGGTGCGCTCGCCATTGTCGATGGCGACGTGCGCCTGAGCTACGCGCAATGGTATCGGCGCATTTCGGCGCTGGTGGCGGGCTTCGATGCGATCGGGCTCAACGCTGGCGATCATCTCGTCACCGCGCTGACCAATCGCTGGGAGGCGGCGAGCCTGCACTGGGCCTGCCAGTTCACCGGCATCATCATCACGCCGGTGAATTGGCGCTCGACGGCAAGCGAGATCGATTTCTATCTCGAAGATGCCGAGGCCAAGGCCATTGTTTACGAAGACGCTTCCGCCGCGGCTGTCGCCGGCTCAGCCTTGGCGCAAAAGCTGCCGCGGATCGCGCTCGATCCGGCGCCGCCGCCGGCCCTCGCGTTTGCCGCGCTTACGTCGCGCGCCGCACCCGATGCGGCAGCGCGCGTCAATGCCGAAGCCTGGTCGGTGATGCTTTACACGTCCGGCACCACGGCGCGGCCGAAAGGCGTGCCGCGCCGCCAGCACGCCGAGCGCGCCGCGGCGCTGGCCCATGTGGCGCAGAATCTCTATGCCCACGGCGAGCGCACGCTGGGCGTCATGCCGCTCTATCACACCATGGGCGTGCGCTCACTCCTTGCCATGTCGCTGATCGGCGGCGCTTTTATCTGCCTGCGCCGGTTCGACGTCGCGCACGCACTGGCGCTGATCGAAGCCGAGAGGGTCACCAACCTCTATCTGGTGCCGACGCTTTATCATGACCTCGTGCATCACCCGCTGTTCGCGACGGGCGACGTGAGTTCTGTGCGCAAGCTTGGATTTGCCGGCGCGCCGATGACCGACGGATTGTTGCAGACGCTCCAGGCCGCGTTCAAGCCGGATCTGTTCGTCAATCATTACGGCTCGTCGGAGGTCTACACCTTCACCACCGACCAGAACGCGCCGAAAAAACCCGGCTCCGCCGGACGCGCCGGCATCAATCAAATGGTGCGCGTCGTCCGGCTCGGCGCCACATCGGTGGATGAGATCGCCGCCGTCGGCGAAGAAGGCGAGATCATTGCGCTGTTGGCCGGCGATGAATCCTTCGAAGGCTATTGGCGGCGGCCTGATGCCGACGCCAAGGCGCTGCGCCAGGGCTGGTATTTCACCGGCGACACCGGCGCCGTCGACGGCGACGGCGACCTCTTCGTCACCGGCCGGGTCGACGACATGATCATCACCGGCGGCGAGAATGTTTCGCCGGTGGAGATCGAATCCTGTCTGTCGCTGCACGCTGCGGTGTCCGAGGTCGCCGTGGTGGGCTTACCGGACGAGCGCTGGGGCAAAATCGTGACCGCCTTCGTCAAATGCCGTCGCGCGGTCGAGCCCGACGAGCTCGACGCGTTCTGCCGCAATTCCGGCCTGGCGAATTTCAAGCGTCCGCGGCGCTACGTCTTCGTCACCGAGATTCCGAAATCGCCGGTTGGAAAACTGCTTCGCCGCAAGCTCGTTGCCGGTGAATACGAAACCGTCTCGCCTCAGCAAGGAACGGCCGCATGAGTGAATTTTCCGATCCGCGTTTGCAGACCCTCGACGGCTTTCGCGTCGAGATCGATCCGGCCCGCGAACGCGCCGATATCATTCTCGACCGGCCGCCGCTCAACGTCATCGAAATGGGGCAGCGCGACCAGCTTCGTCTCGTCTTCGAAGCGCTCGACGAGGATACGCGCGTGCGTGTCATCGTGCTGCGGGCGGCCGGCCAGCATTTTTCCTCCGGCGGCAATATCGCGGGCTTTCTCGAAGCCTCGCCCGAGCACGTGTCGAAGCTCGCCTGGAATATCGCGGCGCCGGCGCGCTGTTCGAAGCCGGTGATCGTCGCCAATCGCGGCTACTGTTTCGGCGTCGGCTTCGAGATTTCATTGGCTTGCGATTTCCGCCTGGTTTCGGAGACCTGTTTCTATGCACTGCCTGAGCAACGGCTCGGCCAGATCCCCGGCTCGGGCGGCTCGGCGCGGTTGCAAAAGATCATCGGCATCACCCGCACCAAGGACATCGTGATGCGGTCGAAACGCATCGCGGCCAAGCAGGCCTACGACTGGGGCATCGCGACCGAATGCGTCGCCGACGACAAGCTCGAAGCCGCGACCGACGCCTTGGTTGAGGAGCTGCGCGGCTTCTCGCCATTGGCACAGCGCACGGCGAAAACCCTGCTCAACGAAACCGAAGACACCAACCTCGAAGCCGCTATCGAGCTCGAAGGCCATTGCTACAGCCGGTTGCGCCAATCCGACGATTTCCGCGAAGGCGTCGAGGCGTTCCATGCCAAGCGCAAGGCGACATTCCGCGGCAGCTGACCCGTCTGGCGCAGCCGATCGAGGAGGACTAACGTCACTTTAAAATAAAACGCGGCGCCGCAGAGCGCCCAAAGGGAAGACAAGGGAGGAGAGACTATGCGCAGCTTTTGGGCTCGAGCCCGTGCGATGGCGCTGATTGCCATTGCCGCGCTGATCGTACCGAACATGATGCCGAACACGGCCAAGGCCGCCGATCCGATCCGGATCGGCATGTCCATGGCGCTGACCGGCGGCGTGGCGCCGATCGGCAAGCAGGTGTTGACCGCGCTGCAAATCTGGCGCGACGACGTCAACGCCAAAGGCGGCCTGTTGGGGCGCCCGGTCGAGCTGGTGTTCTATGACGATCAGAGCAATCCGGCGAACGTGCCGCAGCTCTACACCAAGCTGATCGACGTCGACAAAGTCGATCTGGTGATCGGGCCGTATGCGACCAATATGGTGGCGCCCGCCATTCCGATCATGATGCAGCACAAGATGACCACCATCGGCATTCTCGCCAACGCCGCCAACAGCAGATTCCACTACGACCAGTACTTCTCGATGCTGCCGACCGGGCCCGAGCCGCAGAAGGCCTTTGCCTACGGCTTCTTCGAGCTCGCCGCCGCGGCCACGCCGCGGCCGAAGACGGTCGCGATCATTGCCGCGGACGCCGAATTCGCCCAGAACGCCGCCGACGGCGCGCGGCAAAGCATCAAGGAGATCGGCGGTTTCGACCTGGTCCTCGACCAGAAATATCCACCGACCACGACCGACTACTCGCCGATCATGCGCGCGGTGCAGGCGCTCAATCCCGACATCGTCTTCGTCGCCGCCTATCCGCCGGACTCCGTCGGCATCATCCGCGCCGCCAACGAAGTCGGGCTGACGCCGAAAATGTTCGGCGGCGCCTTCATCGGGCTCCTGGTGACGCCGATCAAGGCGCAGCTCGGGCCGCTCACCAACGGCATCGTCAACAACGAAGTGTTCCTGCCGGCGCCGAGCCTGACGTTCCCCGGCACCAAGGAACTGCTGGCGAAGTACCAGGCCGCCGCCGCGACCCAAGGCATCGATCCGGGCGGCTGGGCGTTCCCGCCGCTCGGCTACGCCGCAGGCCAGGTGCTGGCGCAAGCGGTCGAAGGCACCAAGAGCCTCGACCACGCCAAGCTCGCCGATTACATGCGCGGCCACACGTTCAAGACCGTGGTCGGCGATATCGCCTTCGGCAAAGACGGCGAGTGGGCGAAGTCGCGGGTCTTCTTCACCCAGTTCCAGCACGTCACCGGCAATGGCATGGATCAGTTCAAGGACACCACTCACGAAGTCATCGTGTGGCCGAAGGAATATAAGACCGGCGACATGATCTATCCCTACACGGAAGCAAAGAAGCCATGAACGGCACGCCTTTCAAGCTCGGCACTTTCGCCAAACAAGGCGGCGCAGCGTTCGCCGCCATTGTTCTCGATGACGATGTCGTCGATCTCAAATCGGCGCGCGGCGGCAAGCTGAGCACGACCGATAGCATCGACGGCTTGTTGGACAACTGGGACGCCAACTTTGCCGCGCTGCAGGAGATCGTCGCCACCCTCGAAAAA
>DATHHM010000152.1:0-2425 GCA_035317145.1 Xanthobacteraceae bacterium
CCGCCGAGCGATAACAGGATCACCAGCCGCCACACCAGGGATGAATTGGGCAGGCTTTCGAGCCGCCGCGATATCTCGTCCGGCCCGCCGGCCGAAGCCGCAAGTCCGATCTGGATTTCGGCCGCGCTCATGATGCCCCCCATTTTTTTGCAGCGCCGGACGCATTGCTGCGTTGTCGCGCGGCACTTTTATCGCCGCTTGCCTTGGCTATATTTAGCAGATAGCGCTCGGAAGCCTAATCTGCCTCACAACCGGACCGTCGAAAACCCCCGGGAGACGCTCATGAGTACGCCAAACCTGCCGCCGCCGGGCGTGGAGCTTCCGTTGACGGGTGTGCGGGTCGTGGAAATGACCCACATGGTGATGGGGCCGACCTGCGGCATGATTCTCGCGCAACTCGGCGCCGAGGTGATCAAGGTTGAGCCGCCCAGCGGCGACAAGACCCGCAGCCTGGGAGGCATGGGAACGTCGTTCTTCCCATTGTTCAACCGCGGCAAGCGCAGCGTCGTGCTCGATCTCACCAGCGCTGCCGATCGGGAGACCATGCACCGGCTGCTCGCCAGCGCCGACGTGTTTTTGGAGAATTTTCGCGATGGCCTGCTCGACAGGCAGGGCCTCGGCGCCGACGAACTGAAGCGCCGGCATCCGCATCTGATCGTCGCCGGGCACAAGGGGTTTTTGTCCGGTCCCTCCGAGCATCGCCCGGCGCTCGACGAAGTCGTGCAAATGATGTCAGGCCTCGCGGTCATGACCGGGACCAAGGCAAAACCGCAGCGCGTCGGCTCCTCCGCCAACGACATCATGGGCGGCATGTTCGGCGCGATCGCGATCCTCGCAGCGCTTTATCAGAAGCGCGGCGGCAATGCGCAAGGCGCCGACATCCGCATCGGGCTGTTCGAGAACTGTTTGTTTCTCGTAGCCCAGCACATGGTCGAATACGAGATGACCGGCAACAAGCCGCGCTCGATGCCGGAGCGCGAACATGCGTGGCCGATCTACGATATCTTCGACGCGGCGGATGGCCGGATTTTTATTGGCGTCGTCACCGAAGGCCATTGGCAAAGCTTCGGCAAGGAGTTCGGCCTGAAGGAGTTGCTGGGCGATCCGTCGTTGCTCACCACCACCGACCGCATTCTGGCGCGCGCCCGGATCATTCCGCGCGTCGCCGAGGTGATTAAGGGATGGAAACTCGCGGAGCTGTCCGCGACGCTGGACCGGCTCAACATCTGCTTCTCGCCTATCAACCGCCCCGAGGATTTGTTCGACGATCCGCATGTGCTGCGCGAAGGCGGGCTGGTCGGCGCGACCAATGCCAACGGCGCAGCGTTTCGCGTGCCGGCCCTCCCCGTGGAATGGAACGGCGCCAGCATCGGCGACGGGCTTAAAGTGCCGGCGCTCGGCGCCGATACCGCATCCGTACTCTCCGAACTCGAGCCGGCCGCCAAGCGCGCCGCCGGAATCGCATAGCGAGGACACCATGAGCAACGTCCACGACATTTATCCCCACGACCGGATCATCCTGCGCGAGGTCGGCCTGCGCGACGGGCTGCAACTCGTAAAGACTTTTCCATCGACGGCGGCGAAGCGGAAATGGATTGCGCGCGAACACGATGCCGGCGTGCGGCATTTCGAGGTCGGCTCATTTCTGCCGGCGAAAACCTTTCCGCAATTCGCCGACGTGCTTGACATCGTCGGCGCCGTGGCAGCACTTCCGGGCGCACACGGCGTGGCGCTGATACTGAACGAACGCGGCGCCAACGAGGCGCTGGCGTCGGGCGTCGCCGAAATCGGTTCGGTGGTCTCGGCCACCGAGGAACACAGTCGCGCCAATGCCAACCGGTCGCGCGATGAGGCCATCGCCAATATCATGCGGCTGTGCGAATTGCGCGACAGCAGTGCGCATAAGCCAATTGTTTCGGCGGCGATTTCGATGGCGCTGGGATGTTCGATCGTGGGGCCTGTGGATCCGAAGGAAGTGATCCGGCTCGCGGAAAAATGCTACGAGGCCGGCGCCGACGTCGTCGCGGTCGCCGATACCGTCGGCTATGCCGGACCGAAAGCGGTCGGCGAATTGACCGCCGCGGTGGTCAGGATTGCCGGCAAACAGCCGGTGTGCGTGCATCTGCACGACACGCGGGGGATGGGGATCGCGAATGCGTCGGCGGCACTCGATGCCGGCGCGCGGATTCTCGATGGCTCGCTCGGCGGCCTCGGCGGCTGCCCGTTCGCCCCCGGCGCCACCGGCAATGTGGTGTTCGAGGATCTGGTGTTCCTGTGCGAGAGCAAGGGATTCCGAACCGGCATCGATATCGAGAAGCTGATCGGCGTGCGCGGCATCCTGCGCTCGGAAATGCCCGGCGAGACGCTCTATGGCGGGCTTGCGCGGGCAGGGCTGCCCGACAGGAAAGCCGGCGTCGCGGCGTGA
>DATHHM010000153.1:0-3770 GCA_035317145.1 Xanthobacteraceae bacterium
GCCGACCGTGTGGCCAGCCATAAAATCGGCTGCCCAGTGCTGGCGCTGTGGGGCACTGGCGGCCTGCCCGCCAATGCCGGCATCGATCCGCTTGCGACCTGGCGCGACTGGGCGCCGGACCTGCGCGGCTTCGCAATCGAAAGCGGCCACTATGTGCCGGAAGAGAACCCGGCTGCGACCGCGCGGGCATTGCTGGATTTCTTTACCGCGCGCTAGAGTCTGCGCATGACCACGATCGACCGCCAGAGCGCCTTTTCCGGCACGCGCGAAGTCGCCGAGCGGCTGCGCTTCGACGTGACGCGGCTGGAGGATTATTTGAGCGCGCACGTTGCCGGATTCGCCGGACCCATCGTGGTCAGCCAGTTCAAGGGCGGCCAGTCCAACCCGACCTATCTCGTGGAAACGCCGCTACGGCGCTACGTGCTGCGGCGCAAACCGCCAGGCAAGCTCTTGCCATCCGCGCATGCCGTGGACCGCGAGCACCGCATCATCAGCGCGCTTTCCGCCCAAAATTTCCCGGTCGCCGAGCCGGTGCTCTATTGCGCCGACGACACCGTTGCCGGCACGCCATTCTTTATCATGGCCCACGTCGAAGGCCGCGTGTTCTGGGAGCCGCAGATGCCGGCGTCCAATCCGGCCGAGCGTGCGGCCGTCTACGACGCCATGAATGCCACCATCGCGCGGCTTCATTCGTTCGACCCCGCCTCGATCGGCTTGTCGGACTACGGCCGCGGCGAAGATTATGTGGCGCGGCAGGTCGAGCGCTGGTCGAAGCAATATCGCGCCTCCGAGACCCAATCGATCGAGGACATGGAGCGGCTGATCGCCTGGCTGCCGGCGCATCTGCCGCCAAGCCAGCCGCCGCGCGTGGTGCACGGCGACTATCGGCTCGACAACATCATCTTATCGCCCGACGCGCCGCAGATCGCCGCGGTGCTCGATTGGGAGCTCTCAACGCTCGGCGATCCGCTGGCGGATTTTTCTTACCATCTGATGCAATGGCACATGCCGCCGTCGGATGCTGGCACCGGCTCGTTGGTGGACCAGGACATCGCCGCGCTCGGCATCCCGTCGCTCGAGGCTTATGTGGATTCTTACGTTGCGCGCACCGGGCTCGATCCGCGGCCGCATCTGCCGGTCTATTTCGCCTATAATTTTTTCCGCCTCGCCGCGATCCTGCAAGGCATCGCCGGCCGTGTGCGCGACGGCACCGCGACCAGCGCGTTTGCGGCGGCCAAGGCCGAATTGGTGGGCCCGCTCGCCGCTAAAGCCTGGGAGTTCGCCCAGCGGGCCGGCGCATGAAGACGTTTGCGCTCGCGCTCGGCGGCGGCGGCGCGCGTGGGCTGGCGCATATTTCGGTGATCGAGGCGCTCGACGATTTGGGTTTAAAACCTACCGCCATTGCCGGCACCTCGATCGGCGCGCTGGTCGGCGCTGCCTACGCGGCCGGCATGCGCGGCAAGGACATCCGCCGCCACGTCATCGCGCTGGCGCATAACCGCGGCGAGATCACGCGCCGGCTCATCGCCGCGCGCGCCGGCACGCTGGCCGACCTGTTCACCGGAGCCTTCGGCCAAGCGACGCAGCTCGACGCCGAGAAATTCTGCGCGCAGTTTTTGCCCGAAGCGGTGCCGCAGGATTTTGCCGCGCTGCAAATTCCGCTCACGGTGATCGCGACCGACCTGCACCGGCGCCAGGAAGCGGCCTTCACGTCCGGCCCGCTGCAGCCGGCGCTGGCGAGCTCGATCGCCATTCCGGGCCTGTTTCGCCCGGTGGCGATCGGCAGCAGCATTCTGGTCGACGGCGGCGCCACCAATCCGCTGCCATTCGATCAAGTACGCGAGCGCGCCGACGTCACCATCGCCGTCGACGTCTTCGGCATGCCGGACGCGGAGCGAAACGACATTCCGAGCGCCTGGGAAAGCATGCTCATAACGCTGCAGATCATGGGCTCGGCCATCGCCGCGGCCAAGCACAAGCACGCCCCGGCCGATCTTGTGATCCGACCCAATGTCGCGATCTTCCGCACGCTGGATTTTTATCAGGCGAGCGCCATTTTGCGCACCGCCGACGCAGTGAAGGCCGAAGTGAAAGAGAAGCTCGGCGCGCTGCTTGCGACCTAGCGGCGTTCCCGGAAAAATTCCTTGAGCAGCGCACTGGCCTCGGCTTCCGCCAAGCCGCCGTAAACCTCCGGCCGGTGATGGCAGGTCGGCGAGGCGAAAAACTTCACGCCATTGTCGACCGCGCCGCCCTTGGGATCGGCGGCGCCGTAATAAAGCCGGCGGATGCGAGCGAAGGCGACCGCGCCGGCGCACATGGCGCAGGGCTCGAGCGTGACGTAGAGGTCGCAGGCGTCGAGCCGTTCGGAGCCGACCGAGGCCGCTGCCGCCCGGATCGCGATGATCTCGGCATGAGCCGTCGGATCGCGGTCGGCCAAGGTCCGATTACCGGCGCGGGCGACGACGACGCCGTCGCGCACGATAACGCAGCCGACCGGCACTTCGCCCCGCGCACCGGCGGCGCGGGCTTCCTCCAGCGCCAAAGACATAAAGGAAGCCATGGTCCCCTGCGAGCCGCTCTGCTATCAGCCGTCTTCAACGAGCAGGACTATGAACGGCAACACCGAACAGCACAAACCCGGCGAGCGCATCGCCAAAGTGATCGCCCGCGCCGGCCTTGCGTCGCGGCGCGAGGCGGAAGCTTGGATCGCCGCCGGCCGCGTGGCGGTCAACGGCGCCGTGATCGCTTCGCCGGCCTGCAACGTCACCGCGCAGGACAAGGTCACCGTCGACGGCGCGCCGCTGCCGGAGCGCGAGCGCACCCGGCTGTTCCTTTATCACAAGCCGCGCGGGCTGATGACGACCCATGCCGATCCGCAAGGCCGTCCGACCATTTTTGAGCACCTGCCTGCAGAGCTGCCGCGCCTGATCAGCGTCGGCCGGCTCGATTTCAATACCGAGGGGCTGTTACTTCTCACCAATGACGGCGCGCTCGCGCGCCTGCTCGAACTGCCGGCGACCGGCTGGCTGCGCCGCTACAGGGTGCGCGCCCATGGCAAGGTGAACCAAGCGCAACTCGACCAATTGCAGTCGGGCCTCACGCTCTCCGGCATCCATTACGGCGCCATCGAAGCCACGATCGAGCGCGTGCAGGGCGCCAACCTCTGGCTCACCTTTGCTATCCGCGAGGGCAAGAACCGCGAGGTGCGCAACGTGCTCGGCCATCTCGGCCTCGACGTGACGCGGCTCATCCGCGTCTCGTTCGGCCCGTTCCAGCTCGCCGAGCTTAAGACGGGCGACGTCGAGGAAGTCCGCACGCGGATTTTGCGCGAACAGCTCGGCGCGCGGCTGGTCGCGGAATCCGGCGTCGATTTCTCGATGCCGCTCGTGCCGCGCCCGCCCGCGCCGGACAAGGACCCGCGACGCGAGGTCACGCCGCGCAAACCCCCGAGTCATTCCTGGCGCGCGCCCGAGGAAGAACGACCGGGCAAGAAATTCCAGCGCAAATTTCACGGCGCGCGCCGCAATGATGAAACGCCACCGCAGCGTCCGGCGGACGAGGTGCGCGCCGATGTGCTGACCGATCGCAAGGGCCGCCCAGTGCCGGTCGAGCGCCACGGCCAACCGCCGCCGCGTGAACTGCCGGAAAAGCTGCCGGAAAAACGCGGCAAGCACGGCCGCCGCCGCTCCTCAGCTGACCGCGCATCCGGCCCGCGGCGTAGTCATCCCAAAGGCCGCCGCTGATGCGCGTGGTCGGCGGCAGCCTGCGCG
>DATHHM010000154.1:0-14015 GCA_035317145.1 Xanthobacteraceae bacterium
TCCGCGGCGGCGGCCGCGGCCTGTTCCAGGGCTGCGCCGCCGGCGATACGGCGATGGCGGTGGTGATCGACGTCGATACGCGCAAGCACTGACGCTGCTGAGGATTGTCAGTGACCGCTCCAGCAACAGCGCGGCGCTTCAAGGTCGGCATCGACGTCGGTGGTACGTTTACCGACTTTTATGTGCGCGAGCCCGGCCGCGAGCCGGTCATTCATAAGGTACTGTCGACGCCGGCGGATCCTTCGGTCGGTGTGCTCACCGGATTGCGCGAGCTTGCCGGCGCGCTCGATGTGCCGCTCGAACTCGCAGCTTTCCTCGGCCGCATCGAAGTGATCGTCCACGGCACTACGGTGACGACTAACGCCACGCTGACGCGCCGCGGCGCCAAGACCGGCTTGATCACCACCGCGGGCGTGCGCGATGCGCTGGAAATGCGCCGCGGCATTCGCGAGGAGCGCTACAACAACCGCTACACCAATGTCGCGCCGGTGGTGCCGCGCTATCTGCGCGTTGGCGTGACGGAACGCCTTGATCGCCACGGCCGCACCGTGCAGCCACTTGCGCTCGACGACGTGCGCGGCGCCATCGATCTGTTCAAGACGGAAGACGTCAAGGCGGTGGCAATCTGCTTCATGAACGCCTTCGCCAATCCGGCCCATGAAGCGGAAGCTGCGGCTCTGGTGCGCAAGGAATTGCCCGGCGCGTTCCTCACCACATCGACCGAGCTGTTGCCCGCCATCCGCTTCTATGACCGCGTCAGCACCACCGCGCTCAACGCGTATGTCGGGCCGATCCTCGATCACTATTTGGCCCAATTGCAACGCCGCCTCAGCGAAGCCGGTTTCGGCGGCGCTCTCCTCATCATGCAGTCGAACGGCGGCGTGATGACGCCCGAGGTGGCACGAAAATCGCCGGCGCTGACACTTCTTTCAGGTCCCGCCGGCGGCCCGATCGCCGGTCTCGCGGCGGCGCGGCCGCACGGCATGGACAGTTGCATCGTTGTCGACATGGGCGGCACCAGTTTTGAAGCGGCGCTGGTCGAGAAGACGCCGGTGGTGATCAAGGAGGGCGAGATCGACCGGCTGCGCTGCGCGCTGCCGATGCTCGGCATCCACACCATCGGCGCCGGCGGCGGCTCCATCGGCTGGATCGACCAGGGCGGCCTGTTGCGCATGGGGCCGCACAGCGCCGGCGCGACCCCGGGACCGGCCTGTTACGGCCAGGGCGGCGAGTTGCCGACCACCACCGACGCCAACCTGGTGCTCGGCTATCTCAGCGCCGATTTCTTTTCCGGCGGCCGCATCAAGCTCGATGCGAAAACCGCGCGTGCCGTGATTGCGAATAAAATAGCCGTGCCGCTCGGCATGACGGTCGAAGCCGCCGCCGCCGGCATGTACCGCGTCGCCTGCACCAACATGGCACAGGGCGTGCGCGCGGTGACCATCGAGCGCGGCAGCGATCCGCGCGAATTTCCGCTGGTGGTCGCCGGCGGTGCCGGGCCGCTGCACTCTTGCGTCATCTGCAATGACCTCGATATCGCCTTGCAGATCGTGCCGCGCGAAAGCTCGGTGCTGTGCGCGTCCGGCATGCTGATGGGCGACCTGCGCCACGATTTCGTGCGCACCTTCGTCGACCGCTTTCCAGACCTGCGCTGGGACAAGCTCAATGCGCTGATCGCCGAGATGATCGGCAATGGCGACCGCACGCTGGCCGGTGAGAATATCGCGCCCGAGCAGCGCCAGCATGCGCTGACGTTGGACTGCCGCTACCTCAAGCAATACCATGAGGTGTCGTTCCCGGTGCCGCTCGCCGCGGTCGAAAGCCGCGATGCGGGCGCCATCCTGCGGGCGTTTCACGATGAACATAACCGGCTGTTCGGCTATTCTCTTGAACAAGAGGCCACGCCGGTCGAGATCGTCAATGTGCGCGTGCAGTCGATCGGCATGACGGAAAAACTCGAGCTTTTGGGCGAACCGTTTGCCGGCGCCGATGCATCGGCCGCGCGCAAGGGCGAACGCGCGGCATATGTGTTCGAAAAAGAATCGTTCGCCACGATTCCGGTGTTCGATGGCCACCGCCTGCACCACGGCAACCGCATCGCCGGACCTGCCCTCGTCGAAATGGTCACCACCACGGCGTTCATCAGCGCGGGCTACGATGCGGTCACCGACCAATACGGATCGCTGTTGATGTATCGCAAGGGCCGCGAGGATCTGGTCCGCGGTTGCCTGGGAGCGGCGTCATGAGCGCAAGTACAAAAACCGTCGATCCGATCCTGATGTCGGTGTTGGCCCGCACCTTCCGCTCCATCACCGACGAGATGAGCGCCTCGGTGGTGAAGACCACGCGCTCGCCGATCCTGTGCGAGGCCAAGGATTTCGTCACCGGGCTGTACGACGCCCACGGCAATATGCTCGAGCAGACCGAGAACCTGCCGATCCTCGCCTTCTCGCTCGGCCCGGTGTGCAAGCACCTGGTGCGTTATTTCGGCGACGACATTCACGACGGCGACGTGATCTTCCACAACGACGTGTTCAGCTTCGGCAACCAGAACAACGACGTCGCCGTCTATAAGCCGATTTTTCACGACGGCGCGCTGGTGGCCTGGGCCGCCGTGAAGGGCCATCAGGCCGATATCGGCGGCGCGGTGCCGGGCGGCTACAATCCCAATGCCAAGGAAGTCTGGCAGGAGGCGCTGCGCATTCCGCCGGTGAAGGTTTATGAGAAGGGCAAGCTGCGCCGCGATGTCTGGGATTTGATCTTCGCCAATATCCGCTTCGACATCGTGCAGCACGATCTGAAAGCCCAGATGGGCGCCTGCACCATCGGCGAGCGGCGGATGCGCGCGCTCTTGCAAAAATACGGCCGCGATGTTTTCGAGACCCACAAGACGGCGCTGTTCGACGCCACCGAAAAAATGATGCAGGCCGAGATCGCGCACATTCCGAACGGCGTCTATAGCGGCGAAGGCATGGTCTATTTCGACGGCCATCACCAGGGCTCGAAATTCACCATCCGCGTCACCATCACCGTCGAAGATGCGCGTGTGAAGTTCGACTATTCCAAGACGGACGCGCAGACCGACGGCTTCGTCAACGGCACCTATACGTCGAGCGCGTCGGCGACCTTGCTCACCTTCCTGCAATTCATCAATCCCGACATTCCGCACAACGAGGGCATGATCCGGCCGATCGACATCGTCATTCCCGAAGGCACCATTCTCAATGCGTGCTACCCGAAGGCGACCACTTTCGGCAATCACCTGTGCCCGCCCAATGCCGACGCCATCATCCGCGCCCTGGCGCCGGTGATTCCCGATAGGGTCACCGCCGGCTGGAACAATCTCTTGTGCTCGCTCACCACCGGCCTCGATCCGGAATCCGGCGAGAAATATGTCGACATCGGCTTCATGGGACTCAAAGGCGGCTCCGGCGCCATGCAGGGCACCGACGGCTACGATCATATCGGCATGATCGACGCGTCCGGCGGCGTGCTCGACCAGGATTACGAGATGTTCGAGCTGCAGACGCCGCATCAACTTATCCAGCACGAATATATCTGCGATTCCGGCGGCGCCGGGAAATGGCGGGGCGGGCTCGGCGTCGAAACCAAATTCAAGATCGGTTCGGACGCGACACAGCTTGTCACCTTCGGCGACGGCGACTTCGAGCCGGCGTTCGGCCTGTTCGGCGGTCACGACAGCATGCTCAACTCCATCGAACTGTGCTTTCCCGACGGTACCCGCGTCGTGCCGCGCAATAAGGATTTGATCCTCGGCGTACCGAAAGGAACGCTCTATCATCAAGTAGCCGGTGGCGGTGGCGGTTACGGCGATCCGAAGCAACGCGACCGCAAGAAGGTCGCCGAGGAATTGCGCAACGGCGTGATCTCGCCGCAAGCGGCGCGCGACATTTACGGGCTCGAAGACGACGGACTGAAAAAATGAATTTCGACCTCAGCGACGAGCAGGTCCAGATCCGCGACACTTTTGCGCGGTTCTGCGACGAACGCATCGCGCCGCGCGCCGCCGAGATCGACGAGGCGCATGTGTTCCCGCGCGAGTTGTTCGGCGAAGTCGCAGCGCTGGGCTTCTTTGGCTTGCGCTATCCGCCCGAGAGCGGCGGCCTCGGGCTCGATTTGATTTCGCTCTGCCTGGCGCTGGAGGAGATTTCGCGCGGCTCGATGTCGCTTGCCGGCTGCGTCACCATGCAGTCGCTGATGGGCACGAAATTTCTCGAAATGCTCGGCAATGCCGACATCAAGAAACGCCTGTTCGAGCCTGCGCTGCGCGGCGAAAAAATCGGCGGCATCTGCATGACCGAGCCGAATGCGGGCAGCGATCTCGGCGGCATCGCGACGAGCGCGCGCAAGGTCGACAGCGGCTATCTGCTGAAAGGCCAGAAGATGTGGGTCACCTCGGCGCCGGTGGCCGATTTCTTCACGGTGTTCGCCCGCGCCGGCGACGAGAAGAAGCTCACGATCTTTCTGGTCGAGAAAGATTTCAAGGGTCTCATCATCGGCAAGGCGATCGCCAAGATGGGCGTGTGGGCCATGCCGACCTCCGAGCTCGCCTTCGACGATTGTTTCGTGCCCGACAGCCATCGCCTGAGCCACGCCGAAGGCGACGGCGAGGGACATTTGCGCAAACTCCTTGCGGAAATCCGCATCGTCACCGGCGCGCTGGCGCTCGGCGGCGCCCGCGGCGCGCTTGAAGAGGCGATCCGCTATGCCGGAGAGCGCCAGCAGTTCGGCAAGCCGATCAACCGCTATCAGGCGATCCAGCTGAAACTTGCCGAGATGGCGACGGATCTGGAAGCGGCCCGCCGCCTAGTTTATTACGCCGCCTGGCTGAAGGACAACGACAAGCCACACCACAAAGAGGCGGCGATGGCAAAGCTGTTCGCGTCGGAAGCCGCCGCCGGGATTTGCGACAAGGCGGCGCGCGTGCTGGCGTCCTACGGCTACAGCATGGAGTATGCGGTGCAGCGCCACCTGCGCGACATCCGCTTCACCTTGATCGGCGGCGGCACCAGCGAAATTTTGAAACTCGTCATTGCCAAGGAGCTGTCGGCGTGACGGAACGGCGGATCAAAATCCTGCTGGCGAAGCCCGGGCTCGACGGCCACGACGTCGGCGCCAAGGTAGTGGCGCAGGCCTTGATGGAAGCCGGTTTTGACGTGATCTATACCGGTTTGCGGCAGACACCCGACGCCATCGCCAAGGCAGCCGCAGAGTCAAAAGTCGATGTCATCGGGCTGTCGATCCTGTCCGGCGCGCATGTTCCACTGTGCCGGCGCATCCGCGAGTTGCTGCAGGAGAAGGGGCTTTACGATAAGCTCTGGATCGTCGGCGGCAATATTCCGGAAGACGACCGCATGGTGCTCCGCCAACTGGGTTTTCGGGGCGTCTTTCCCACCGGCAGCCGCACCGCCGACATCGTTTCGTTCATTCGGGAGAATGTGAAATGACGGACAAACCGACCGAAGCCGCGAAGCCCGCGCGCAAGGAAGCTCCCGTCCGCCGCGTCGTCAACGAATCCGGCATCGAGATCAAGCCGCTCTATACCGCCGAGGATGTGATTGCGACCGGCGGCGTCGATGCCAGCCGCGCCGGCGAGGCGCCGTTCACCCGCGGCATCCATCCGCTGATGTACCGGCAGCGGCCGTTCACCATGCGGCAATATACCGGCTTCGCCAATGCGGCCGACACCAACCAGCGCTTCAAATATCTGATCGCCAACGGCCAGACCGGGCTCAATGTCGCCTTCGATCTGGCGACGCAATGCGGCTACGATTCCGATGCGCCGGAAGCGATCGGCGAAGTCGGCCGGGTCGGCATGGCTGTCGATACCTTGCGCGATTTCGAAGTGGCGTTCGACGGCATCGATCTCGATGCCATTACGGTGTCGCTCACCATCAACGGCGCCGCCGCCATCCTGATCGCCATGTATCTCGCCATGGCGGAGAAGCGCGGCTACGACATTTCGAAGCTGCGCGGCACCGCGCAGAACGACATCTTGAAAGAATTCATCGGCCGCGGCACCTGGGTGTTCCCGGTCGATCCTTCGGTGAAGCTCGTCGCCGACACCATCGAGTATTGCGCCAAGGTGGCGCCGAAATACTCGCCGGTGAGCGTTTGCGGCTATCACATCCGCGAGTCGGGCGCGACGCCGGCCGAGGAAATGGGCTACGCCTTTGCGATTGCAAAGGCGTACACCGACGCGGCGCTGGCGCGCGGCCTCGACATCGACGAGTTCGCCGGCCGGCTGTCGTTCAACTTCAACATTTTCGGCAATCTGTTCGAGCAGGTAGCAAAATTCCGCGCCGGCCGGCGGCTGTGGGCGAAAATCATCCTCGACGGCTACGGCGCCAAGCAGCCGGAATCCGGCTGGCTGCGCATGATCGCCGGCGGCGGCGGCTTTGGGCTGACCATCGAGCAGCCCGAGAACAACATCATGCGCGGCGCCTATTATGCGCTGATCGCAGCACTCGGCGGCGCACAGACCATGGCGCTGTGCTGCTACGACGAGGCCTATACGATCCCGACGCCGAAGGCGCAGCGCATCTCGTTGCGCACCATGCAGCTGTTGATCGAGGAGATCGGGCTCGCCGACACCGTCGATCCGCTCGGCGGCTCCTATTACATCGAGAGCCTCACAAATCAGCTCGAGGAAAAGATCGTCGAGGCGATGGCGTGGGTCGATTCCCAGGGCGGCATCGTCAAGGCGGTGAGCGACGGCGTGATCCAAGCCAAGGTGTCGGAATACGCCTTCGAACGGCAGAAGGCGCTCGAAAGCGGCGCGCTGCGCAAGGTCGGCGTCAATTGCTACACCGACAGCGACGAAGAGAAGCCGCAGGTCGATCTCCACGGCTATGACGAGATGGGCGCCATCGAGCAGATTGACGCGCTCAAGAATGTACGCGCGACGCGCAACAACACCGCTGTCGAACGCGCGCTCGCTGCCGTGCGTGCCGAAGCGAAGGCCGGGCGCAACGTCATGCCGGCGCTGATGGACGCGGTGAAGGCCTATGCCACCGTGGGCGAAATGACCAACGCGCTGGTCGATGTCTACGGCCGCTTCCAGGAGCCGACAAAACTCTGGCGCAAGGTCGCCTGAGGTTTTCGCAAGCGCATCATGAAGCCCGGTGTCATCCTTTCCATGGAGCAAGCCTTGTCGCTGACGTCGGCGACACTGCGCTTCGTGCATCTCGGCTGGCGCGTGATCAAGCTCGAAGCGACGCCGCAGTCGGAAGGTGCGCTGCCCGGCGATCCCAACCGCTATATCGGCTCGCTGGTCGCCGACGAGGGGCGGCGCTCTTATTTCATCGGCCCCAATGTCGGCAAGGAATCGATCGCGCTCAATCTGAAAAGCCGCGAAGGCCGCGACGTGTTGCATCGCCTGATCCGCGAGCTCAATGTCGACGTGTTCTGCTGCAACACGCTGCCGTCGCGCTACAGCGAGCTCGGCATCGACTACGACAGCTTGCGCGCGGTTAAACCCGATTTGATCTGGGCCGCGATCTCCGCCATGGGGCCGGATTATCCCGATGCCGCCGGTTATGACCCGGCGATCCAGGCCCAGGTCGGCTACATGGAAGTGACCGGCATGCTCGACGGGCCGCCGACGCTCGCCGGCATTCCGCTGGTCGATCTGAAAGCCGGCGACGAAGTCTATGCCAATGTCTGGAAGGCGCTGGCCGAACGCGCCACCTCCGGCCAAGGCAGCCGCATCGACGTGTCGATGATGCAGGCCGCGGCGGCGTGGCTGATCACGCTGTTGCCGCTGATCGATTTCGACTGCGAGCCGTGGGAAATCACCCGCGCCGGCAACGAGCACCGCAAATTCGTGCCGACCAATGCCTATCCGACGAGCGACGGCGCGGTGCTGTTCGCCATCGGCAGCGACGCCGGCTGGCGGCGATTTACCGAGATACCGAAATTCAATTCTGTCGCCACGCCGCAGCGCACCACCAATGTCGGCCGCGTCGCCGACCGCGTCGCCATCCATGCCGATATCGCCGCCATAACCAAGCAGCTTTCCACCGCCGATCTTATTGCCGATCTCAAGCGCGCAAAAATTCCGCACGCGCCGATCAACACCGTACCGCAGGCGATGCAGATCGACGCGATCGCCAAGCGGCTGACCACCACGACCGCACCCGACGGCCGGCGCGTGCGCTTGCCGCCGATGGCGGTCGACCAGGCCGGCGCACCGCAGGATTTTTCGTTTCCGCCGCGCTACGGCGAGCATTCGGAAAAAATCCTGCGCGAGGTTGGCTACGATGCGGTTGCCATTGCAAAACTGCGCGAGGCGCACGTCATCGCCGGCCCCGACGCGGTCGCCGCCCGCTCATGACTTTGCAGAATCCGCTGTTGCGAAAATCGTCGCGCCCGCTGCCGCGCTGCGTGATGGTGGTCGGCGCCGGCACCATCGGGCCTGATATCGGCTATTACCTGAAATCCGCCCTGCCCGATCTGAAACTTTATCTGCTCGATGTTTCGCAAGCTGCGCTCGACCGCGCCATGCAGCGCTTCACCGAGTATACGGAAAAAGCCGTCGCGCGCCGCAAGATGAGCGCCGGCGAAGCCGAACGGGTTCGCGCCAACGTCCATGCCACGACCGATTACGCGGTCGCGCGCGAGGCCGATTGGGCGATCGAGGCCGCGACCGAAGATTTGGCGCTGAAGCGGAAAATCTTCGCGGAGCTCGAATCCCTGATGCGTCCCGATGCCTGGATCACCTCGAACACCTCTTCGCTGCCGGCAGCGCGGATTTTTTCCGGGCTGCAGCACAAGAGCCGCGCCACGGTGACGCATTTCTTCGCGCCGGCCTGGCGCAATCCGGTGGTGGAGGTCATCGACACGCCGGCGCTCGATCGCGCCGTGCTGGAAGATTTGCGCGCGCTGTTCTGCACAACCGGAAAAGTGCCGCTCGTCACCGCCGACGTGCCCTGCTTCATGCTCGACCGCGTGTTCGACAATTGGTGCAACGAGGCGGCGCATCTGTTGGATCGTGCCAGCGCCGCCGAGGTCGATTCGACGGCGGCGGAATTCGTCCATGCCGGGCCGTTCTTCGTGCTCAACTTCGCCCACGGCAACCCGATCATCATCGAGACCAATACGCTACAGGCCGACGAGGAAGGCGAGCACTATCGGCCGGCGGCGGTATTCCGAACCGCCGGGACATGGTCCACGGTGTCGCCGGGCAAAACCGTGCCGGTTGCGCCGCAGACCGCTGCCGCAATCCGCGACCGCCTGCTCGGCATTTTGATTTCGCAAAGCGGCGACATCCTCGACCGCGGCATCGGCGGCGCGGCGGATCTCGAGCTCGGCTGCCGCCTGGCGCTCGGTTTCAAATCCGGGCCGCTTGAATTGATGGGCCAGCTCGGCGCCGCGGAAGCGAGCCGCATCGGCAAACGCCTCGCCGAAGAGCGGCCGGGCCTGCCGCTGCCGCAACGCCCCCTGCACGATTACCAAGACTTTTTGCGCTTCGTGCTGGTGGATGACGTGCGCGGCGTCAAAATCATCACCATCCGGCGTCCGGAGGCGCTCAACGCGTTGCATGACGAACTGACCGACGAAATCCTCGGCGTGATCCGGCAATGCGAGACCGATCCCGCGGTGCGCGGCTTCGTCATCACCGGTTACGGCCCGCGCGCCTTCTCGGCGGGCGCCGACATCGGGCGATTTCCAAAAATGCTCGGCGATGCCGAAGCGGCGGCGCAATATGCGCGGGACTGCTCGCGGCTCTTGTTGCACATCGATCGCATGGCGAAGCCCGTGATCGCAGCGCTCAACGGCATGGCGCTCGGCGGCGGGCTGGAACTGGCGTTGCGTTGTCACGGCATCGTCGCGCTGCGCAATGCCTCGCTGCAATTGCCCGAAATCCTGCTCGGCATCGTGCCGGGGCTCGGCGCCATGGTCGTGCCCTATCGGCGTTGGCCCAAAGCGGCGGCGACGTTTCACGCCATGATGCGCCGCGCCGAACGGGTCTCGGCCAAGACGGCGCATCAGCTCGGCATCTTCGATGCGTTGAGCGACGACTACGCCACGATGATCGAGAGCGCGATCGAGCACGTGCATGCGCTGACTAGAAATCTGCAGGCGCCGGCCGACGGCGCGATTGCGATCGCGCCGCCGACGCCAGGCGATGCAATAGCGTTCAATGGCCAAAAGCTCAGCGTGGAAGTGACGCGGATTTTGGAACGCGCCATCGTCGATGCCGCTGCGGCCAAAACTTTCAACGCCGCACTCGAAATCGGCTATCGCGCATTCGGCGCCAGCGCCTGCACGGCGGCAGCGCGCGAAGGCATCGACGCTTTCTTGTCCCGTCGCGCGGCGGATTTCACAAAGACCGGCTAACGTTCCGTCACCCTGAGGTGCCCGGCGAAGCCGAACCACGCCTCAAGTCTCGCCGTTTTGCAACCTCCGTGCTAGCTTCGCGCCTGATCCGTAACATGTTCAGGGAGAATCGCGATGACATTACCCCAAGACATTGCGGCGTTGGCGGAGTCGATCGTCAACACGCTGACCAAGACCGACTACCAGCACGTCGACAAGATCGATCCGGCATCGGGCGTCTATGATTGCGATTGCAACGGCTTCGTCGCTTACGTGCTGCGGTCCGCGGCGCCGAAAAATTTGGCAGCGATCCCGATCGACACCCAGGCGGGACACTCGGAGTCGAGACCCCGCGCCTTCGAATATTACGATTTCTTCGCTTCGCTGACCGCTTCATCCACCGGCGGCTGGAGCCGCATCAACCTGCTATCCGACGCCGGCCGCGGCGACGTTATGGCGTGGCGATTTCCGACCATCAAGACGGGCGACAACACCGGCCATGTGGTGATCCTTGCGGAAACGCCGAAGCCCGATCCTTCCGGAGAGTTCTACGCGGTGCGCGTCTATGATTCCGCGGCCGAGGCGCATTTCGAAGACACCCGCTTGATCAACGGGCACCCCCCACCGACGGGAAAGACGGGCGTCGGTTCAGGCGTCCTCCATTTCAAGGTCGACGGCGTCGGCCATCCCATCGCCTATCTGTTCGCGCCGCCTCTCACCGCTCAATATTCCTATCGTCCCATCGCGATCGGACGCGCGCGGGCGATTTGAGAGGGGGATGGTGGGCACGGCGCAGGCGCGTAGGGTGGATTGAGCCCCTGCGCCCTTCGCCTTTCCGTCATGGCCGGGCGCCTGTCGAAATCGGATAAATCCGATTTCGGGTGGGGCGACGGCCTCTGCGCCCGGACCGTGCATCCTTCGAGGCCCGCGCTGCGCGCGGGCACCTCAGGATGACGGGCGCCCGGCCAACTGCCGGCGCATCATCGGGTAATGCGTGTTGCGGCCGGTGAACGGCGGAAAAATTTTGAAATGCGCGCGCAATTCGTGACGCACCGGCGACGCCATCGCGGCATTGAAGGCGTCCGGCGAATCGAACGCGACTTCATTACCGATCATGTAATCGGCCGGCGCCAACATACCGGACGCGCCGGCGTCGACCGGCAAATAGCACAGCACCGATCTGATCCCCGGCAGCTTGCCGAGGATCGGCGGATGGTCGGCGACATAATGGGATACGAACTCCGCCACGTCCTCCGCGGGATGGTGGTAGCGCACCACATAGGAAAATGGCGCGCGCAGCGGCCCCGGATTTGGCGCGCCGGCGACCGGAAAGAAGCGCCGCTCGAAACCCGTGCCGGTGGCGGCCACGGGCATTCCAGCAAGGCTTTGCCTGAAACGCGGATCGGATAGGCCGGCTTGCAGTTTTTCTTTTGTCGGGAATTGCAGCATGGCCATGAGCAGCGGACCGGGCCCATCGTCGTTGAACGGATCGTGGGTGCCGCCGCGCACCGGCTGGTAAAGATCGACCGCGGACAATCCGGGCAGCGCCGCCCAGACCGGCGCGGCATGCCGCTCCGCCCAAGCGTGCACCGCTTGCTCGTGCGCGCGATCGCCGCTGCAGGCGATCTCATAGACAAAGTCTGCCACAATTGTCCTCGGCCTTGGCGTCCCGCCTCACGGCGTAGGCGCATAATGGCGCAGGCCAAGTCCGCTGTCAGGAGAAAATGTCCGCTGTCAGGGGGCAGTGAAAATCCCTGTCGCAGGAAAGTGATCGTCGCGTTGGGCTTAGGTCCAGTATCGGACCACCGGAAAGCGGCCTAATATTCCAATGCTACAGCGGAGACCTGTTCATGCGATCTCCGATCCAGGAGGAAACAAATGAAATATCGCGTGATTCTTTGCGGCGGCCTTTTGGCAACCGCCGTTTTGTTGAGCGCCCCTAACGCAAGCTCGGCGCTACCGGCGGCGCCATCCGCGCTGCTGCCGGCAGCGCATAGCTCGGATATGCTGATCGTCGTCCGTGGTGGCGGCGGTCGCGGGGGTGGCGGTGGTGGCGGCCACGCACGAATGGGTGGTGGTGGCGGCGCGGCCCACGCACGAATGGGTGGCGGCGGCGGCGCGGCCCATGCGCGTACCGGCGGTGGCAACGTGAACCGAAACGCCAATCACAATGTGAACCGCAACGTGAATGTGAACCGCCATGTCGGCGGCGGCGGCGCGGTACGTCCATGGGTCAGGCGGCCGTATTTCGGCACGATCGTCGGCGGCGTCGCGCTCGGCACCTTGATTGCCGTGACCGTGGCTCCGGCAGCTCCGGCGCCAAACCTCTGCTGGTACTGGGCGGACCCGTCGCAGACCCAAGGCTATTGGGATTATTGCCAATAAGCAGTCGGGCTGGCGGCCGCGCGTCGGCCGCCAGCCCTTGAGCTTGTTCGCGGCGGCGGGCGTCTATCCTATCGCCTTGACGACCGCCTCGATCAACACATTCGACGGAAACGGCTTGGTCAAGAATGCAATGCCGCCGGCGGCCGCGGCTTTGCGCCTGATCGATTCGTCGTCGAACGCGGTTATGAATATGGTTGGATATTTGTAACCATCCGCCGCCAATTGATGCACCAATTCGACGCCTGAAATGTCGCCGAGCTGAATGTCGGTCACGAGGCAACTCGCCTGGCTGGTCGCTACGGCAATGAGGAAGGCCTCCGCTGAATCGAAGGTCTCCGTGCCATATCCGAAAGCCGATAGCAGAGCTGCCACGGCTTCCCGCATCTCGGGATCGTCATCGACGATCGCCACGATCTTTTCTGGCAATGAAATCACGAAAGCCCCCGAAATATTACGACCGCCCGGCTCGTCCGCCTGTTGTTTGTTTGAGTCGGCGCTTTGTGCCGGTTCGATTGCGACGCTTTTTGCGACGGTGGAAGCAGCTTGATATGCGCGACACTTCGCTTGCGTCTTGCTATAATCTGCCAAAACCATGTCCGCCCGTGCCAATGCGGGCGGCAGACGATCGATCGTCGATTGGGGCTTATGGAAGGTGACGTCGTGCATGACCCTGATGCCACGCGTCCCGAAGCGCTCCCGACCGCCAGCGGCGGCATAACGCGGCTCGCTTACGCCCATGCAAAACAAGCTGGGCTGGAGCTCGAGCCGGTTTTGAAAAAGGCGCACTTGACCGTTCACGAAATTGAAAATCCCGAGGCGCGGCTCAAGGTCCGGGACCAAATCCGGTTTCTCAATCTCGTTGCTGTTGCGCTAAAGGACGATTTTCTGGGATTTCATCTGGCCCAGCCGGCCGATCTACGCGAGATGGGATGGCTCTATTATGTCGTGGCGTCCTCGGAAATGATGAGCGACGCCCTGAAGCGCGGCGCGCGATATAGCTCGATCGTCAACGAAGGCATAGCCCTGAAATATGTCGAGGACGGCGACGTAACCATAACGATCGACTATGTCGGCGTCAGCCGTCACTTGGATCGGCATCAGATGGAATTTCTGATGACGACGCTGGTTCGCCTGTGCCGGCAGCTGACGGGCCTTCGCCTGGCGCCAAGCCGCGTGAGATTCACCCACCATCGGGAAAGCAGCAACCCGGCGTTTTTGGAATTTTTCGGCAACGACGTCGAATTCGGCGCGGCGGCCGACGAAGTCGTATTCGCAACAGCCATCAAGAC
>DATHHM010000155.1:0-10197 GCA_035317145.1 Xanthobacteraceae bacterium
TCGCTTCGATGCGATCGGAACCAGGTTGAACAGCTTCATCGACGGCGATTTCCGGAATTTGACGGAGCTCTCCGGACAACTGAACTATCACGTGACGAAGGACTTCATGGTGTTCGGAGCCACCGACTACCAAAAGGATTCCGGTCACGCCTATTGGGGCACACCGCTGGTTCCGACCTCATTTGCCGGGCCGAACGCAGTCAACGGCGTCGTCTCCGGCACGGCAGTCAGTACCTTTACCGGCAATAACCTCGGACCGGTAACGATCGATTCGCGCACGCTGACGACCAATTACAACGTGGCCGATAACGCCACTGGCACACAGCAGCTGTGGCTGCGCAGCGGCTTCGAGTGGACGCCGCTCAATACCGTGACAGTCAAAGACCAGAGCTATTACTACCAGGCCAAGCGAAACTGGATCGACAGCGAGACCTATGCCTTCGATGATGGGGCTGCGATCGCGGCCAACATGATCGACCGCGACCGTTTCGCCGTGTCGCATCAGCAGCATGTGATCGGCAACAATCTCGACCTGACCTGGGATGCGCAATTTTTCGGATTGCAAAATCGCTTTGCCGCGCAACTGCAGACGAGCAGGAGCTGGATCACCTTCAAACAAATGGATGACGGTGGATTCCCGCAGGATGCGGTCTCGGTTGTCGCTCCGGACCCCGGCGTGTACGGCCCGGTCGATTTCGATATCCGCAACAGCCGGCTCGACACCATCGCCGGATCGTTCGAGGACCGCCTCAAGCTTACATCGGCGTTTGCGTTGATCGGCGGCGTGCGGCTCGAGGATCTCACGCTGGCGCGTAACGGCATCAACTCCGACGGCACAATTCCCGACGGCCAGCCATTCACTAAAACTTGGAATCCGGTGTCCTATCGCGCGGCTTACACCTACGAGCCGATCCATAACTTGATGTTCTACAGCATGTACGCGACAGCCTACGATCCCGCGATTGCCGCCGTCTTTTCCATCTCGCCGGCGAACTCGCTGCAATTGACGAGCTCACGAACCTTCGAAACTGGAGCGAAGCAGATATTTTGGGATGGCAAAGCGGAATGGACCGTGGCGCTGTACGACATCGTCCAACGCAATGTCCTGGTGCCGGTCAATGTCACGACGATCGATGTCGCAGGCGAAGTCGCCAGCAAAGGCGTCGAACTGGCCGCGGCCGTGAATCCGATCGAAGGGCTTAAGCTGTGGGGCAATGCAGCCTTCACACACGCACAGTTCGTCAATTTCGATGTATGGACGGGCAACACCCCCCCGAACGTCGCGCCGGTCATCGCCAACGCGGGGGCGTCCTATCGTTTCAATCATTGGCGCTGGCCGGTCGAATTTGGCGGCTCGGTGCGCCATGTCGGACCCCGGTTTCTTTTTCAAGACAATCTCACGACGCTCGACGCCTATACGACGGCCGATGTCTATGCGTTCGTCGACATCCCGGGCCGGGATGTCGCGATGCCGGACTTCAAAACCGTGCGGCTGACTGCTCGCGTGCGCAACTTGACCAACGTCGTCTATGCCCAATGGGCCGATCCGGGCCTGCAAGACACGGTCCTTCTCGGCGCGCCGCGCACCTATGAGATCGCCGCTTCAGCCAAGTGGTAGTTCTTCGGCCGACGATGGAATCTCATTCCGGCTTGCTTCGGCCAGGTGAAACATTGCTAATGGGGCGAACCGGAGGCAGCTGCGGATGTTTCCGCCCGAGCGAATCGTTTGCCTGACCGAAGAGACCGTCGAGACGCTTTATCTGCTCGGCGAGGAGCGGCGCATCGTCGGCATTTCGGGCTATACGGTGCGCCCGCCGCGGGCGCGCCGCGAAAAACCGCGGGTCTCGGCGTTCACGTCTGCGGATATTCCGAAGATCGTCACGCTTAAACCCGATCTGGTTCTGACTTTTTCCGATCTGCAGGCCGAAATCGCGGCCGAGCTGATCAGGCGCGGCATCGACGTCCATGCCTTCAATCAGCGCAGCGTCGCCGAGATTCTCGACATGATCCGCACGCTCGGCGCCTTGGTCGGCGCCGCGGCGCGTGCCGACCGCTTGGTCCAGGACTTGGCCGACGGCGTGGCGCGGGCCAAAGATCGCGCGGCGCTGCTGCCGCGACGGCCAAAGGTGTATTTCGAGGAGTGGGACGAGCCGATGATTTCCGGCATCGGCTGTGTCTCGGAATTGATCGAGGCCGCCGGCGGCAGCGATATCTTTGCCGACCGCGCCGTCTGCAAATCGGCCAAGGAGCGCATCGTCACGGCAGACGACGTTGTCGCGCGGGCCCCCGACATCATCGTCGGCTCGTGGTGCGGCAAGAAGTTTCGGCCGGAGAAGGTGATCAAGCGGCCGGGTTTTGAACGCGTTCCCGCGGTGCAGCGCGGCGCGCTCCACGAGATCAAATCGCCGCTGATCCTGCAGCCCGGCCCGGCCGCCCTGACCGACGGCCTCGCCGCGCTTGCCGCCATTATCGCCGGCGCCCGTTGAGGCGCGCGGTTTAGAGCATGATCCCGAAAAGTGGATACCGGTTTTCGGAAAAGATCATGCTCCACCAAAATCTAGTCAATCGATCGTTATTCAGTTCCTGAAAATTTTAATCGAGTGACCGGCAAGCGGCGGGTCGCGGTGCGCCCGGCGGCGCATCTTTCGCATCGGCGCCGCCGTCGTGGTTAACGGCACTCTCCCGATCACGACAAAGAGCACGGGTTTATGCTTGCGCGGCAACGAAAAATCAATGTGTTGCAAGTATGAACGCAAGCGTGCCGATCCGTCAATTTTGTTCGCCGATAGGTGACGTCATGCTTCGCGTTTCGATGCGCCGATTTTCCCGCGACCGCCGCGGCAACGTTGCCCTCATCTTTGCGTTGTCGATGATCCCGTGCGTCTTCCTGGTCGGGATGGCCTTGGACTTCACCTCCGCCACGCAGAAACGGGTGCAGCTCAATGCCGCCGCCGACGCCGCGGCCCTTGCCGCGGTGACCCCGAGCATGATGACCCAGTCGACCTCGGCGGCGCAAACCGCCGCGACCAACGCCTTCAACGGGATAGCCGCCAGCGTGAACGGCGCGACCAGCGTGACGCCGACCATCAACGTCGCCACCAGCGGCCTCACCCGCACCGTCAGCGTGACTTACACCGCCAACTCGACCAATGCGTTCCCCAATGTGTTGAGGCTGCTCACCGGCACAAGCCAGACCAATTGGGCGATCTCCGGATCGTCGACGTCGACCGCGACCACGGCGCCGAACATCGACTTCTATCTGCTGCTCGACAATTCGCCGTCGATGAACATCGCTGCGACGACCGATGGCATCAACACGATGGTCGCCAACACGTCGGCACAAGGCGGCTGCGCCTTCGCCTGCCATGAATCCCATCCGTCGTCGGACAATCTCGGCAATCCGGGCGGCGAGGACAATTATACGCTCGCCGCCAACCTCGGCGTGGTCACGCGAATTCAGAACATGGTTGCTGCGACGCAAGCGCTGACGACCACCGCGACCACGGTAGGGTCGTCGAACAACGCGACCTACCGGATGGCGGTCTACACGTTCAACTATTCGGGCACCAGCACGGTGCAAAGCTTGACGTCCAGCTTGAGCTCCGTAGCGAGTGCCGCCGCCAACATCGACGTGTTGGAGGTCTACGACAACAATTGCCTCACGAGCTCGTGCACTGCTGGTGCGGGAAATAACGACACCGACACCGACTTCAATTCGGCGATGTCGAGCATCAACGGCATCATGCCGACCCCCGGCACCGGCTCGGCGAGCAGCACGCCCCAGGGAGTGCTGTTCCTCGTCACCGATGGCGTCGACGACAAGGTCTCGGCGAGTTGTTCGGAGACGCTCAGCGGCAATCGTTGCCAGCAGCCATTCGACACCACATGGTGCACCACGGTGAAGGCCCGCAGCATCCGCATCGCGGTGCTGTACACCGAGTACCTGCCGCTGCCGACGAACAGCTGGTACAACACCTGGATCTCGCCGTGGCAGCCCACCATCGCCACCAACCTGCAGAGTTGCGCGTCGACCGGGCTGTATTTCAAGATCACCACCGACGGCGACATTACCACCGCCATGCAGGCGCTTTTCGAACAGGCGGTCGCCACCGCGCGCCTGACGCAATAACCCTCCCCTGCAGGGGGAGGGCTGCCCGCCCAAACGGGTCCGGCCCGAAGTGGTGGGGCCGATGGCAGGCTCAGGCCGGCGGGGTGGGAAAGTCTGCGGCGATGCTGAAGTTAAAGAGAAGGCCTACACAGCCCCACCTGCCGCGCTTCGCGCGCATAGCCGATGCTTTGCATCGGCGTTCTTAGTACGAAAGACGGCGGCCGGAGGCCGCCTTTGCTCCCCCTGCAGGGGAGGCTTGTGTTCAGCTGCACGAACTGAGCGATATCGTGCCCGACAGCCGCGGATAGAAGTACATGTTCTGGTAGATGTTGAACGTGCCGGTAATCGCGTAGCCGATCGGTGGCGTGTACGGATAGGTCACTTCGCCAAACAGCACCGTGATGCCGGATGTCCGCAGATTGGTCGGCATCGTCAGCTTCTGAGCGGGGCTGGTCGTGTACGGCGTGCCATTGAGCGAGCAGCTCCACTTCACGACGCCCTTGCCGCTGGCATTGACGGTCAATTCCGACAGCGTGACGATCACGCTCGCAGTCGAATAGGGCGACAGCACTTTGGATGAGGCGCCGAGAATGTTCTGCATGTTCGGACCGTCGATGCTGACATATTGCGAAGCCAGGTCGGTCACGGTGCGGGCGGCGAGCGTGGTCTTGAATTTGATCGAGAGCCCTTCGCCAAGCTCGACGCTGCCGAGATACAAGGTCAGCATGAACGGCAGGATGATCGCGAACTCGACGGCCGAGACGCCGTCGCGGTCGCGCGCGAAGCGGCGCAGAACGGCGCGCAGGTCCGACGTGGTGCGTGCGATCGCCATCAGTAGGGCTCGCTCTTGAATACGGCAGTCGATACCAATTGGCGATTGCCGTTGGACAGATTCGACAGATTCATGCCGAGCGGGCCGAGCACGATCGGCCATTGATAGATGAGCTGGACGACGATGATGTCGCCGGGATTGCCGGTGTTGTAGCTCCAGGTATTGGTCACGGCGCCGGTCGTCGGATTGAACGTCAGCGCCGGCGACGATGTGCTGGCCGAGGCAAAATCGGCGTAGTTCTGCACGTTGACCATGATTTTCGAGCAGGTGAACAGCGCGCTGACCAGCGCCGAGGTGTTGCTGCCGCCGCAGATATTGTTGGTCAGGAAGTTCGCCTGGGTGACGCCGCCTTGCTGCGCCTGGCCGGTCATGAGGTTGCGGCTGGCTTCCTCGGTGACCTCGTCGAGCACGCGGCTGGCAAAGAACACCAGCGACGCTTGGATGATGCCGACGAGCAGCGCCAAAAACGGTGCCGCCACCAGCGCGAATTCGACCGCGGTGGCGCCCTTGCGACAGCGGAAAAAAGCGCGAGAGGAGGGCAGCCGCGTGGCGCCCCCGGCAAGCCTCTGCGTGATTGCTGGCCACATAGCGCGTATGCTCCGATACCGCGCTTCTAGGCCCAAAATGCTAGGAAATCGTTACGGGATACAAGGACTTGCGGTTAACGACCGCCCCGTGAACCGCCCCAGCGGCGGGCCAAAAATTCGCCGCCATGGCGCAGGCCTTCGCCGTCGATGCCATGGCCGATGCCAGGCGACAAATGCCACTCGGCCGGCACTTCGAGGGCAGCCAGCCCCTGGGTCGCCTGGAACAGCGCCTGCGGCGGGATCAGGTCGTCGCTGTCGCCGTGCACCAAGAGCACCGGCGGCCGCGATTTGATCTCGGCGGCGAAGGCCTCGGCATCGACGTCAGGCGGCAGCACCAGAAGGCCGGAATAGCCGACGATCGCGGCCGGCGCGATAGTGCGGCGTAAGCCCACATGTAGCGCCATCATGGTGCCTTGGCTGAAGCCGACCAGGGCCAACGCAGAGGCCGGCAGCTTGTGGCGCGCGAGCTCGGCATCGAGAAAGCGCTCGAGCACCGGCGCCGCCTTGTTGACGCCGACCCAGCGCTCGTTCGGATCGCGAAAGGTCAGCGGAAACCATTGCCGGCCGACCGGCGCCTGGCCGCACGGCTCCGGCGCGTGCGGCGAGACGAAAGCTGAATGCGGCAAATATTGCTGCCAGGCGCGGCCGATCTCGATGAGGTCGTTGCCGTCGGCGCCATAGCCGTGCAGGAACACGACGAGCTGTTGCGCGGTTCCCGACTTCGGCTCAAGCCGCGGACCGTCGAGCTCAGCGGCCATGCTTCTTTCCTTTCGGCTTGATGGATTTTTTCGGCAGGACCGGCGCGCCTTCACGCCCTTTGATGGCGCGATAATAGGTCCATAGCACGCGCGCCGCCACCGCGCGCCACGGCCGCCAGGGTTCGGCAAGCGGCATCATCTCTTTCGCCGTCGGCCGTGCCTTGAGCCCGAAGGCAAGCCGCGCCGCTTCCTGCAGCGCCAGGTCGCCGGCCGGCCAGGCGTCGGCGTGGCCGAGGCAGGCCAGAAGATAGATGTCGGCGGTCCATGGCCCGATGCCGTGAACGGCGGTCAGTGCCGTATGCGCGGCCTCGGCATCGATGTCGCCGAGCGTTGCCAGCGCGAGATCGCCGCGCGCGATGGCGCGGGCGATTTCCTTCAGCGCGCGGATTTTTGGCGCCGACAGGCCGATCCGTGCCAGCCGTTCCTTGCGCGCGCGGATGATCGCCGCCGGCTCGAACGGCTCGAACGCCGCCGACAGCCGGCCCCAGATCGCACCGGCGCTTGCGGTGGAAAGCTGTTGCGAGACCACCGTCGAGGCAATGCCGGCAAAGCCATCGGACCGCCGCCGCAGCGGCGGCCGCCCCGCCTTCGCGATCAGCGCCGCAAAGCGCGGATCGGCGGCGACCAAGGCGTCGATGCCGCGCTCGAGATCGGCTTCGGTGTGGATGCGATGATCAGGCATCGGGGGTCAGGGATCAGGGATCAAGAATGGCACTCAGCGAAACCTGATCCCTGATGCCTGATCCCTGATAGCATGGCAAACGTGAACACCTACACCCAAAACTCCTACACCCATGTCTTCCGCTTCGCGCCGAGCCCGAACGGCTATCTGCACCTCGGCCATGCCTATTCGGCATTGCTCAATTACGACTTGGCGCGCGAAACCGGCGGCCGGTTGCTGTTGCGCATCGAGGATATCGACACGCCGCGCGCGCGGCCGGAATTCGAAACGGCGATCTACGAGGATCTGGAGTGGCTCGGCATTTCCTGGCAGCAGCCGGTGCGGCGGCAGAGCGAGCATTTTGCCGATTACGAAGCAGCCCTCCTCAAGCTCAATGCGCAGGCGCTGCTCTATCCGAGTTTCGAAAGCCGGAGCGAGATCGCAGGCCTGGTCGCCGAGCGCGACCGCTATGGCCGCTGGCCGCGCGATCCCGACGGCGTGCCGCTTTATCCGGGCCGCGCCCGCAAGCTGTCGGCGGCCGAGCGCAAGCGCCGCGTCGATGCCGGCGAGGCTTATGCGTTGCGCCTCGCCATCGATGCGGCGGTGGCGCAGGCCGGCGTGCTGACCTGGACCGAGGCCGGCTCCGGGCCGCACGGCCAGACCGGTGCCGTCACCGCGGCGCCGATGATGTGGGGTGACGTCGTCATCGCGCGCAAGGAAATCCCGACCAGCTATCACCTCGCCGTCACGCTGGACGACGCCTTTCAAGGCGTCAGCGACGTCGTGCGCGGACAGGATTTGTTCTGGTCGACCAGCATCCATCGCCTGCTGCAAGCGCTGCTTGGCCTGCCGGAGCCGGTCTATCACCATCACCGGCTCATTCTCGATGCCGAGGGTCGCAAGCTCTCGAAGTCGACTTTAGCCAAGAGCTTGCGCGAATTGCGCGCCGACGGCGCCACCGCCCAGGATATCCGGCGCATGGTGGGGCTCGGCCGCTAGCGCATGATCTTGGATAAGCCGGTCCGCGCTTATTTTGTTTGTTCCGCCGCCATGTCATGCTGATCGCGGCGCGGGGCTGCCATGGTGCGAACGAAGGCTAAGAAAAAGTCTGCCGCAAAGCGCTCGCGACGCCGGTCGCCGCGACGCAGCGCGGCGACACGGACGACCGAGGCTGCGCTTGCCGCGTTCGCACACGACATCCGCACTTCGCTCACTGGCATCCTGGCGCTCGGCGAATTGCTGGCGAGCTCCAATCTCGGCGAGCGCGAGCGGCGCTGGGCCGCGGGCATCAAGACCAGCGCCGAGCATCTCGCGGCGCTGACGACGTTGGCCATCGACGCCGCCAGGATCGACGCCACCAAGCCCGATGCCGGCACGCTGACGCTGCAGCAACAGGCATTCCGGCCGCGGCGCCTGATCGAAGCGCTGTCGGACACGCTTGCGGCGCGGGCGGAGACCAAAGGCCTCACCGCCGAAGTGACCGTCGCCGCCGACCTGCCCGAAATGCTGGTCGGCGACGCGGCGCGATTGCGCGCGGCGATCGAGAACCTGATCGACAACGCGGTGAAATTCACCGAGCGCGGTGCCGTGCGACTGGAAGCGCGCGCGGCGCGGGCCGGGCGCGGAAAAATAAAACTCCTCTTCACCGTCACCGACAGCGGCATCGGTCTGACGCGTGCCGAGATCAAGCGGCTGTTCCGCCCATTCACCCAAGCCAACGCGGAGATCGCGCGGCGCTATGGCGGCGCCGGCCTCGGACTTGCCGTGGTCAAATCGCTCGCCAAGCTGATGGGCGGCGACCTCACCGTCACCAGCACGCCCGGCCGCGGCGCGTCGTTCCGCCTCGCCATCGTGCTGCCGATCGCGACCGCCGACACAGCGGACAGTCCGCACGCGCAACAGACAAAGACGCCGGCGCGTCGCCTCGCGATTCTCTGCGCCGAGGACAACCCCTACGGCCGCGTCATCCTCAACACCATCCTCACCGAGCTCGGCCATCGCGCCGACTTCGTCGCCAGCGGCGAGGAAGCCGTCGAAGCGGTCAAGCGCGGCTACGACGTGGTGCTGATGGACGTGACGCTGCCGGGCATCGACGGTCTTGAAGCGACCCGCCGCATTCGCGCGTTGGCCAGTGCCGCGAGCCGCACGCCGATCGTCGGTATTTCCGGGCGCACGGCAATCGGCGACGAAGAGGCCGCGCGCGCAGCCGGCATGGACTCTTATTTGCGCAAGCCGATCAGCCCAAGCGCGCTGAGCGAGGCGATTGCGGCGGTGCTGCCGGCGGCTACTTAGCCGCTTCCACCGCGCTTTCCACAATCCGCACCAGATCGCTCATGATGCGGTTCAGCTCGAAATCCTTCGGCGTATAGACCTCGGCGACGCCGGCGCTTTTCAAAACGATCGCGTCCTGCGGCGGGATGATGCCGCCGACCACGACCGGCACGTCGTCGAGGCCGGCTTCTTTCATGCGCGCCACGACGTCGTACACCAGCGGCATATGCGAGCCGGACAGGATCGACAGGCCGACCACGTGCACGCGTTTTTCCGCAGCCGCCGCGACGATGGCTTCGGCGGTCAGGCGGATGCCGTCATAGACCACGTCCATGCCGGTATCGCGGGCGCGGGCGGCGATCTGCTCGGCGCCGTTGGAATGGCCGTCGAGGCCGGGCTTACCGACGAGGAAGGTGAGGCGACGGCCGAGCTTGCGCGACACGCGATCGACGTCGGCGCGGATGTCGTCGAGCCCGTCGACGTCGTTGCGCATGGCGGTGCCGACGCCGGTCGGGGCGCGGTATTCGCCGAATGCGGCGCGTAACGCGAATCCCCATTCGCCGGTGGTAACGCCGGCTTTGGCGCAGGCGATCGACGGCGGCATGATGTTGCCGCCGGTTTTTGCAGCCTTGCGTAAAGCTTCGAGCGCCGCGGCGACGGCTTTCGCGTCGCGCGCGTCGCGCCAGGCGGCAAGCCGCTCGATCTGCCCGGACTCGGCTTCAGGCGACACGGTGACGACCGCTTCGGCGGCATCCGCCAGCGGCGACGCTTCGGTCTCGACGAAACGGTTGACGCCGACCACGATCTGCTCGCCGTGCTCGATGCGGCGGATGCGCTCGCGGTGGCTGTCGACGAGCGACCCCTTCATGTAGTCGACGGCCTTGACCGCGCCACCGTGCTCGGCGACGACGGCGATCTCGGCCCGCGCCCCCTCGAGCAGCTCGGCGACAAGCCCCTCCATGACCTTCGAGCCTTCGAAG
>DATHHM010000156.1:0-21634 GCA_035317145.1 Xanthobacteraceae bacterium
CGACATGGGTCCACAAAACTTTGTCGAAGGCATCGAGGCCGCGCTCGCGGTCGGTGTCTTCGAGCGCCTGCATTTCCTTGAGCAGATAAGGGTGGCAGCGGATCGCGCCTTGGCCGAACTGGATCAGCGCGCGGGTGACGATATTGGCGCCTTCCACCGTGATGGCGATCGGCACGCCGCGATAAAGGCTGCCCAGATAATTCAACGGCCCTTCGATGACGGCCTTGCCACCGTGCACGTCCATGGCGTCGCTCACCACGACCCGCATGCGCTCGGTGGCTTGCGCCTTCATGATGGCGGTGACCACTGCCGGATGATGGCCTTCGTCGAGCGCCGCGCAGGTCATGCGCCGCGCGGCGTCGAGCAGATAAGCGGTGGCGGCGATGCGGCCGAGCCGCTCCTGGATCGCCTCGAATTTTGCGATCGGCACGTGGAACTGCTCGCGGATACGCGCATAGGCGCCGGTGACGTCGGCGGAAAACGCAGCTCCCGCCGCCGACAACGACGGCAGCGAAATGCCGCGGCCCGCCGCCAACGCGCTCATCAGCATCTTCCAGCCCTTGCCGACCTGATCGACGCCGCCGATGACGTTGTCGATCGGGATGAAGACGTCGTGGCCCCAGTTCGGGCCGTTTTGGAAGACCTGCATGGACGGCAGATGACGCCGCCCGATGCTGACGCCGGGAAGATTGGTCGGCACCAGCGCCAGCGTGATACCGATGTCGTCGCGGCTGCCGATCAGGTGATCGGGATCGTGAAGCTTGAACGCGAGCCCCAGCACGGTCGCGATCGGCCCGAGCGTGATGTAGCGCTTGTGCCAATTGAGCCGGATGCCGATGGTTTCCTGGCCCTGGAACGTGCCGCGGCAGACCACGCCGGAATCGATCATCGAGGCGGCGTCCGAGCCCGCTTCCGGGCTGGTCAGGCCGAAGCAGGGAATCTCCTCGCCGCGGGCGAGCCGCGGCAGCCAGTAATCCTGCTGCACCTTGGTGCCGAATTGCAGGAGCAGTTCGCCCGGACCGAGCGAGTTCGGCACCATGGCGGTGACGGCGGCGCAGATCGAGCACGACGACAATTTGCGGATCACTTCCGAATGGGCGTAAGCCGAAAATCCTAACCCGCCATATTGCTTCGGAATGATCATCGCGAAGAATTTGCGCGATTTCAGGAAATCCCAGACTTCCGGCGGCAGGTCGTGCCATTGCCAATTGATCTTCCAGTCGTCGAGCATGCCGCAGAGCTCTTCGACGGGGCCGGCGAGGAATTGCTGCTCTTCCGCCGACAGCTTCGCCGGCGCAAAGGCCAGAAGCTTCCGCCAATCGGGATTGCCGGTGAACAACTCGGCATCCCACCACACATCGCCGGCCTCTATGGCTTCGCGCTCAGTGTCGGACAGGCGCGGCAGCGCGTGCTGCGCCAGGCGAAACACCGGCTTGGTGAGGTAGTCCCGCCGGAACGATGATTTTGACATCGGCTTGCCCCGGGCTTTTGCCGGCGGCCGCTTATGGTGCCGCCGTGTCGATGATTCGCTGCAAGACTATAGGTTCCGTGCCCCGAAATGTTACAATTTCGCGTGGGTGACGGCCCTCGTTTGGGCAATACCGGGCAAGGCTGGCCGCCAGGCCAAATACCTTAGTCCGCAGGTAGGATAGCGGTTCATGTTCGACAAGATCGAGGCGTATCTCAGCGCCAAAATCCTCAAATATCTGGCGCATCCTACCGGCCGCTACGCGCCGTTTTATGCGCCCGACCCCGAGGTCGTCCGCAACGCGCTGCAGCCCGGCGACATTCTTCTGGTCGAGGGCAACAGCCGGCTTGCCGCCACCATCAAATACCTGACCCAGAGCACTTGGTCGCATGCCGCGCTTTATGTCGGCGAGCGGCCGGGCGACGTCTCGCCAAGCGGCGAGCCGAACGTGCTTTTGGAGGCGGAAGCCGCTACCGGCGTTGTCACCGTGCCGCTGTCGAAATATGTCCGCTCCCACACCCGGATTTGCCGCGCCGTGGGGCTCGACGACGCCAGCCGGCAACAGGTCATCGACTACGCGCTCAAGCGCCTCGGCACGAGATACGATTCGCAACGCATCGTCGACCTGGCGCGATACCTCTTCCCCTACCCTCCGGTGCCGGTGTGGTTTCGCCGCCGCATGCTGTCGATCGGTTGCGGCGACCCGACGCGAGCAATCTGCTCGACGCTGATCGCGCAAGCCTATGCCTCGATCCACTATCCGATCCTGCCGGAGCGCGCCTCGATCAACGGCAAGACCTACGGCATCGCGCCCTATGTGCAGAGCGAGATGGACCACATCCGCACCTACGGCCTCTACACGCCGCGTGATTTCGACGTGTCGCCGTTTTTCGCCATCGTCAAACCGACGCTGGCCGCCGGCTTCGACTATCGCACCGTGCAATGGGGGCCGCCGGAGGTCTCGCCGGCGGATTTGAAGCACGCCGCGATCGTACCGCTGGTCTGAACCCTGCGAACGACGGCGGAATCAATCCGGGTTTCCCGTCAGAACTGATTGTATTGCTCGATCACTGCGCCGAGGTCCGGGAACCGCAGAATCAAAGTGAGGGTCAGCAACAATCCGAGGAGACAGAATGCGATGACCATGGGCAGATCGGGATTTGAAAATATCGCGAGGAACTCGGACCATCGGCTCGGCGCCTCGTTGACATTATGGCCCTTGGATTTTTCTAACGTTTGAAGCTTACGAATGACGGGCGACTGACTCATCTTCGTACTCCTTTTCGTGCTTTTGCGTTGGCGACTGACACTGCTATCGCCGTTCCATAGCGATCATGTGTCGGTCGAGGGCTCGGAATGATTCAAGTGTAGTGGCAGGCGCGTGCAATGTGTGTGCCGCGCGTCACAGCCGCCGTAGCCGGATCAAGGCCGGCGAAATTCCAGGACCGCGCTTGAATTGCCCGATCGTTGCCGAACTAACTGAGGTCGAACCGAGCTACTGCGCCGCGATCGGCTGCGGGTGTCCGTCGGGACCGACGCGCACGTAAGTGAACAGCCCTTCCGTCACCTTGATCGGTGTCGTGCCGGTGCCGTGAGCCCGAAATCACAGGTTACCGCGGATGAGTGGTACCCTTTGGCACCTACGAGGAGACGCGTCGGTGGGCGGCTAAGCCGTATCGCCTTCCCACTCGCGATTGGGAAAAATAATACCGAAATGCCGACGCTTTCGCCATGCCCCCAATGAACTAAGGCAGAATCCGGGAGCGCCTATCCAACGTTTCCGCTGACGAAGTTTCCGCTTCTTGATAAGCTGGCCCCCTGCGTCGACGCCATTTGTTCTTGTTTTGAACGATTTGTGTCGGCAATAAGAGCCATGACGCACAATGGTTTTGGCGCGCGCGTTAGAGAGTGTGTTAGCACCGACAAGAAACCGTGACATCGAATCCCGAGAGATCCGCACGTCTGCTAGAGACGTTACTCGTATTCTCGGCCGGCTTGTTCCGGAGCAGGGAACGATCCGCTATATTAGAATCTTATCCGTCACTGCTCGACTTTCAAGAAATCTACCGATGCATCGACCAACAGCTTCTTCGTTCCGACGAGGCGTTTTCAATCACAAACATCGACCGACTAATTAGCCTTATCAGCAACTTTTCGCCGCGCGAACTGATATTCTCGCCCGCACATCACGGTCATTTCATTTCTTTTATGAATGCTTGCGCACGATGCGGTATCCCTCTCGCACTTTGCTATAAAGCTTCAAGCAAATCATACCTCGATGCCTCGGAACGCCATGGACTTAAGCTTATCGATCTTAAAGCACAACGTAATGTCCGTTCGCTCTTCCACGTCTTGGACCAGCAACGGGCAAACGGGCGCTACATTGCGATCATGATGGACGGACAATTTGCGTCCAGAAGGCGCTTTAGCTTTCTTGGTTACGATGTTGCAGCATCTTCACTGGCGCCCACCTACGCGCAATACGCTCGCTCCGCACTTCTGCCGCTGGTCTCCAGCGTATCGAGAGATTTGCAACTGAGCTATACAGAAGCGCCCATCATTGAAAATCCCGGCGCCAACACGGCGCAGCAACTCCTTGATTTTCTGCAATCTGTTATTTTGCGGCAGCACGTTCAATATCAGTGGCTATCGAACTCAATCTTGATGTCCGACCAAAATGCCCGCGACAATGCGATGAGCTTCCTTCCCGAAGCACTTGCGTGGCGTACCGCGAACGTCAAGCGTTCGTGCATTTAACCAACCCGCCGCCTTTCGCGACATTGTTGAGCATAAGCATATCTTCTTGGGTCGCATCAGACAAAAAATCCTTCAGCATCGGGTGATTTTTCGCTGCTGCTAGCTTTGCCTTGCTTTTCGGATGCTTTACCGCTTCGCGCAACAATCCTTCGGCCTCATTGGCTTCGCGTTGTGATTCGTCCGCCGCTTTGTCCGCCGCCATATTCGCGTTCCCGCTATGTGGATTCACACCAAACAAAATCAATGGTTGCACAAACCAGAGTTTATAGCAATACTAGCATTAGAAACCTGAGCGCGTCATATCGCAGTGCGGGCATCGTGAGATCGGGGGGTAACGATGGAGTTGAGTTTCGCGTGTGCGTCTCGTTTCGCATTAGCTCTTGCGGCAGGTTTCCTGGTCGTCGGCTGCGAAATGCTCGAACCACAATTGTCGCCGCGGACGTATAAGGTCAATGAATCATCGGATGCTGTTCTTAATAATGCGATATTGCTCAATATAGTGCGAGCTGGGTATTCTGAACCACTGAACTTCATTACGATTGCAAAGTATACAGCCGGCGATCAATTGACCGGGGGCGCGGCGATTGGCCCGTTTAATTTTGCGACCTTGTTCTCCAAGCCATCGACGTCGACCTATGGTCCCGCCTCTATAAGCAATCAGGTCAACAATTCATTTGATCTCAATACGATGGATACTCAGCAATTTTATCAAGGCATGTTGCAGCCACTCGACCCCATCGCGCTCGAACTCTGGTTCAGACAGGGGCTGCCCCGGGCGCTAGTCTTTTATCTGCTTTTGGATTCCATCCGACTTTCCGCATCTGACGGTGTCTACGAATACAAGAACGATCCAGCAGACGATCGATGGACTGATCCCATCACCGGGGACAGGGAACTCACGAGCGACCGATGCCAACCGAAGTTTACGGGCAATAAAAATCAGACGAACTATGACATCGACACCTCTCTCTGGCATGGCGCGCACGGGGAGGATTGCCGTTTTCAAAAGTTTCGTTATTTCGTGCAGCTCGCTGTCAAGTACGGCCTGCGGTTGGAAACGATCACGGTGCCGGGCCCAGCAGCCAAATCCGCGCCGACCGCTATTGCCACGCCTAATGCGGTGCAGGCAACTACGCCAAATGCTGCGACATCGCCGACTGCGAGTACTGGAGGGCCGGCAGCGGCAGCGCCTGCTAGCACACCAACCAAAAAAACTCAGATTTGTTATGATTTGGCCGTTTTACGGGATGTCGAAGTACCGTCTCGTTTCTTGCCACAATTTACGGCCTGCGGGAGGAACACACTAAGCACTAGAAACGAGATTACCCTAGGAGGCATCGGCACTTTTAGGGATACACAACTCGTTATGCGATCGGGATTTGGGATTTTTCAATATCTTGGTCGTGTGTTCGCCACAGGCTCGGACAATTTGACTCTAGGATCCCGGGAATACGATGTAACCACGAGAAGCGACGATCGTCTTCTCACCCTTGTTCCGAACGGTGGTCCAAGCTGTTTCGCTTCGGCCTGGTATCGGTCGTCATTTTATTGTGTCCCAAATGCCGGAGCGGAAAACACAAAATTAATATTTACGATTCTGAGAGCGATTGTCGCCACCAACATTTCTGCCCTTCTACTGAATTCCACGCCGACTGTGCGCGTGACGCCCTAAACTGCGGCAAAGTTGCTGCCTGGTCGCCTTTTACCAAGCCAATCTTTAGGCTCCGTAACGGATTTGCGGCATGAGTCGAATCCGTCCCACGATTGCGCAACATCATTCGCACGCGGTCAGCTCGAATGTTGCTTGTTGGCGCCAGCGGCATCGGCCAATCACACGATGATTGTCAGTTTCGGCGCGCCCCAAATCTGGCTTGACTCGAGACTTGTTTCCAATATGCGCACAACAGCGGACACCGCTGCCGGTTGCCGAGCGGCTCGATCCGGGACTACAACGCCGCGATCGGCTGCGGATGGCCGTCGGGACCGACGCGCACGTAAGTAAAAAGCCCTTCCGTCACCTTGATCGGCGTCGTGCCGGTGCCGCGCAGCGCCCAGCTCTCGATCTTGATGGTGATCGAGGTGGTGCCGACCTTCTCGACGGAACCGTAGCATGAGACCTGGTCGCCGACGCAGACCGGGCGGTGAAACGCCATCGCGGTGATGGCCACCGTTACGACGCGGCCGCCGGTGCGGCGCACCGCAACCGACGCGCCGGCAAGATCCATCTGGCAGAGCAGCCAGCCACCGAAAATGTCGCCGTGCGGATTGGTATCGGCCGGCATGGCGATGGTGCGGATCGCCGGGTCGGTATCGGGCGGCACTTCAACGGCAGCGGATGGCGCGGTGGTCGGATCGGGCATTGGATTCAATCAGCCTTCATGGACGCGAACTTGACCACCTTGGCCCATTTGTCGATTTCGTCGGCGACGAATTTGCTGAATTGCGCCGTGGTCATCGGCGTCGACTCGACACCCAAGGCCACCAGGCGGGATTTGAACGTCGCATCGCCGCCCGCAGCGACGATCGCCGCAGCCAATTTCGCGACGACGTCGGCGGGCGTGCCCGCCGGCGCGGTGATGCCGTACCAGCCAACTGCCTCGTAACCCGGCACGAATTCGCCGATCGCCGCCACGTCCGGCAGCGCATCCGAACGGGTTGCCGTGGTGACGGCAATGGCGCGCAGCCTGCCGTCCCGGATGAACTCGATCACTTGCGCCATCGGGGCGACCGCGAGCGGAATCTGGCCGCCGATCAGGTCGGTGGTGTAATTGCCCTTATAGGGCACATGCACGAGATCGACGCCGGTCAGCATCTTGAACAATTCGCACGCCACGTGCGGTCCGGAGCCGACACCCGAGGTGGCAAAGTTGACGTGGCCCGGATTGGCCTTGGCATAGGCGATCAGCTCGGGGATCGTCTTGGGCGCAAATTCCGGATTGGCGGCGAAGACGAAGGGCGTGCGGCCGATGCCGGCGATAGGCTTAAGGTCGCGGCCGAAATCGAAATTGAGGTTGGTATAGAACGTGGCGTTGACCGCGGTGGTCGACACCGTCGTGAGTAGCGTGTAGCCGTCCGGCGCCGCATGCGCGACGATTTCGGTGCCGATATTGCTGGCGGCGCCCGGCCGGTTGTCGACGATGAATTGCTGGCCCAGCGATCCCGACAGCGCTTGCGCGATGAGGCGCGAGATAATGTCGGGCCCGGCACCGGCGGGGTAACCGGTGACGATGTGCACCGGCCGTGTCGGATAATCGAGCGCGGCGGCGCTACGCGGCAGCGCCGCGACCGCGGCGGCACCCGCGGTGAGATGCAAAAATTCCCGGCGCGGCAGTTTTTTCATGTGTTCCTCCATCAAGCGGCGGCGGCTATCCCGAATCAGTCCGCTTTCATGCCGGTCGCGGTGATCACCTTCGCATATTTGGCGATTTCGTCGGCGACGTATTTCTTGAACTCTTTAACCGGCATCGTGACCGGCTCAACGCCCAGGTTGAGTAATTTGGCCTTCATGCCGGGATCGTTGACGCTGGCACTGATTGCCGCGTTCAGTTTCTCGACGATGTCGTCCGGCGTGCCCGTGGTCGCGCAAATGCCGTACCAGCCGGCAGCCGCGTAGCCCGGCACGAATTCGGCGATGGCCGGAATGTCCGGCGCCGCGGCCGAACGGGTCGCCGTGGTCAGCCCGATGGCGATCAGCTTGCCGGCGCGGACGTCCTCGATGATTTGGGCGATCGGTCCGAACGCGATCGGAACCTGGCCACCGAGCAGATCGGTCATGTAGCTGCCCTTGTACGGCACCTGCACCATGTCGGTGCCGGTCATCATCTTGAACAGCTCGCAGGCCACATGCGGCCCGGTGCCGACACCGGCCGAAGCGATATTAATCTTGCCCGGATTGGCCTTGGCATAGGCGATCAGCTCGGGCACCGATTTCACCGGAAATTGCGGATTGACCACGATGACGAAGGGGGTGCGGCCGATGGCGGCGACCGGCGTGAGATCGCGCGCGAAATCGAAATTCAGATGCTGATAAAGCGTGGCATTGATGGCATTGGCCGAGACGGTCTGCAGTAGCGTGTAGCCGTCCGGCGTTGCATGCGCCACGACCTCGGTGCCGATATTGCTGGCGGCGCCCGGCCGGTTGTCGACGATGAATTGCTGACCGAGCCGCTCCGACGCCGCTTGACTGATCAGGCGCGCGATGATGTCGGGCGACAGGCCAGGCGGATAGCCGACGACGACGTGCACCGGCCGTGTCGGATAATCGAGCGCCGATGCGCTGCGTGGCGCCAGCGTCAGCGCGGCGGCGCCTGCGGCCAGTTGCAGAACTTTTCGGCGTTCCATGGGTTTCTCCCTTATCAATCCGCCTTGATGCCGGCGAATTTTATCACCTTGGCCCATTTCTCGGTTTCGGCGGCGATAAAAGCTCGATAGTCGGCTGGCGACATCGATAACGGAACGCTGCCGAGGTCGGCAAGCCGCGCCTGGATCGCCGGGTCGGCGAGCGCGGCATTCACTTCGGTGTTGAGCTTGTCGATGATGTCCGCCGGCGTGTTGGCCGGCGCGCCGATGCCGTCCACGGCGGACGCCTCGTAGCCCGGCAGGAATTCGCTCACCGTGGGCACGTCCGGCAACGCCGGCGAGCGCGTCGTGCCGGTCACCGCGAGCGCGCGCAACCGGTCGGCGCGGATATGGCCGAGCGACGACGCGATCGGGCTGAAGCTGAGCTGCACTTGCCCGGCCAGCAGATCGTTGAGCACCAAAGCCGCGCCGCGATACGGCACGTGGACCAGATTGACGCCGGTCATGAACTTGAACAGCTCGCCGGCGACGTGCTGGATGGTGCCGATGCCGCCCGTGCCGTAATTGATTTTTCCCGGATTGGCCTTGGCGTAAGCAATAAACTCCGGCACCGACTTGGCCGGCACCGCCGGGCTCACCTCCATGACCAAAGGAAAGCGGTCGATGGTCCCGACCGGCGCGATGTCGCGGATGAAATTGAAGCTGAGATTATTGTAGATCGCCGCATTGGTGGTGTTCGCGGTCGTGGTCCACAGCAGCGTATGGCCGTCGGGCGCCGCGCGGGCGACTTCCTCGGTTGCGATGTTGGTCGCCGCGCCCGGCTTGTTGTCGACCACGAACGGCTGGCCGAGCCGTTGCGACAGCCACTGGCACAGCACTCGCGCCACGATGTCGACCACGCCGCCAGCGGCAAAGCCGTCAACCAGCCGCACCGGCCGTACCGGATAATCGAGCGCACGCGCCCGACGCGGAAGCATCGGCGCGAGCGCCGCTCCCGCGGCCAAGTGCAGGAATTTTCGGCGCAGCAATGTCATTCGGCTTTGATGTTGGCGAACTTATTGACCTTGGCCCACTTGTCGGTCTCGTCGGCAATGAATTTGCCGAACGCCGCCGGCGTCATTGCCGTCGGCACGCCACCGAGATCGGAGATCTTGGTCTTGAACGCGGCATCGGCGAGATCGGCGTTCACCGCTTTGTTGAGGTTTTGGACGATATCCGCCGGCGTGTTTTTCGGCGCGCCGATGCCGTGCCAGCCGCTGGCGTCGTAGCCCGGCAGGAATTCGGACACGGTCGGCACGTCGGGCAATACCGCAATCCGTGTCGTCGAGCCGACCGCCAATGGCCGCAGCTGACCGGACCGGACGTAGCCGATCGACGCCGGGATCGGCGAGAACATCACCTGCACCTGGCCGCCGATCAGGTCGGAATAGGGATTGCCGGTGTATGGCACATGCACCAGATCGACGCCCGCCATCATCTTGAACAATTCGCCGGCGACGTGCGGCCCCGAGCCGATGCCGTTCGACGCCATGTTGATCTTGCCCGGATTGGCTTTGGCATAGGCGATGAAGTCGGGCAGCGTCTTGGCCGGCAGCGACGGCGTCACCTCGAGCACATAAGGCACCAGATCGATCAAGGCGACCGGCGCGATATCGGTGGAGAAATTGAAGCTGAGGTGCTGATAGAGCGTGGTGTTGACCGCATTGGTCGAAGTCGCGAGCAACAGCGTATAGCCGTCGGCTGGCGCGCGCGTGACTGCTTCCGCGGCAATGTTGGTGCCGGCGCCCGGCCGGTTCTCGACCACGAACGGCTGGCCGAGCTGTTCGGATAATTTTTGCGCGATGAGGCGGGCGATGATGTCGGAGGCGCTGCCGGCGGCAAATCCGACGAGGAGATGCACCGCGCGCGCCGGATAGGCTTGCGCCGGCGCGCGCCGCGATGCGGCGGGAAGCGCGGCGGCGACCGTTGCCAGCGACAAAAAATTCCGGCGGGATAATTTCATCAGCTGGCCTTTATGCCGGCGAACTTGATGGCGCCACCGAGCTTGTCGATGGTGTCGGCGATCAACTTGCGATACTCGGGCGGCGTCAAAACCTGCGGCACGCCGCCGAGATCGAGGATCCTGCCCTTCAGCTTGGCATCGGCCAGCCCTTCGTTGACCGCTTTGTTAAGCGTGCCGATGACCTCGTCGGGCGTGCCCTTCGGCGCGCCAAAGCCAAAACCTCCCGCCACGTCGTACCCGGGCACGGTCTCGGCAATACTCGGCACGCCCGGCATCAGCTCGACCCGCGTCGCCGTGGTCACCGCCAGCGCGCGCAATTTTCCTGAGCTGACATGCGGCAGCGCGACCGTGATCGGATCGAACATCACCTGGGCGCGGCCGGCGAGCATGTCGGTCTGCGCCTCCATCTCGCCGTGATACGGCACGTGCAGTATGTCGACGCCGGCCATCATCTTGAACAGCTCGCCGGCGATGTGGGTCAGCGTGCCGGTGCCTTGCGAGGCCATGTTGAGCTTGCCCGGATTGGCCTTGGCATAGGCGATGAACTCGGCAACGGTTTTTGCCGGCACCTCCGGATTGACCGCCATGACGAACGGATTGACGATGACGCAGGCCGCCGGCGCGATGTCGCGCAGGAAGTTGAACGACAGGTTGTCGTAAAGAAACGAGCTGATCATGGTCGGCACGGTGATGCCGATCAGCGTGTAACCGTCGGGCGCGGCGCGCACGACTGCTTCGGTGGCAAGATTGGTGCCGGCGCCGGGGCGGTTCTCGACAACGAAGGGCTGGCCGAGACGATCCGACAGCCATTGCGCCATCAAACGCGCGACGATGTCCGGCGCGCTGCCCGCCGCATAGCCGACAAGGATGCGTACGGGCCGCGACGGATAGTCGAGCGCCGAAGCCGTGCGGCAGAAAGCCGGCACCGCCGCTGCAGCCGCAGCCAGATGCAGAAATTTTCGGCGAGGAAGTCTCATTCGGTTCTCCAATGAAGCCTTTGCGGAAGGCGCCGGCTCACTCCGCCTTGATGTGGCCGGCGCGGATCACGTCCGCCCATTTCTCGGTTTCGTCGGCGACCAGCTTACTGAAAGTGGCCGGCGACAGCCGAAGCGGCGCGTCGCCGAATTCGGCGATCCGCCGCGTTATTGCCGGCTCGTCGAGCGCGCGACTGGTCGTTGAGCCGAGTGTGTCGATGATCGCGGCCGGTGTATCGCGAGGCGCGGCAAGTCCGACATAGATGCTCGCTTCGAAGCCCGGCAAAAATTCGGCCATGGCCGGAACATCGGGCAGCACCGCCGCGCGCGTCGGGCTGGTCACCGCCAAGGCGCGCAGTTTCCCTGCCCTGACCTGTTCGATCGTCGACGGGAAGGTGCCGAAATAGGCTTGGACCTGACCGCCGAGCAGGTCGACCACGGCCGGGCCGCCGCCCCGATACGGCACATGCACCATGTCCACTCCGGTCTTGGTGCGGAACAACTCCCAGAACATGTGCGGCGCGCTGCCGACACCGGCCGAGGCCATGGTGACCTTGCCGGGATTATTCTTGGCGTAAGCGATCAGTTCGGGAACCGACTGCACCGGCAGCGACGGGTTGACGACGAGCAGGCCCGAGCCGCGCGAAATCGTGGCGATGGCCGAGAAATCGCGAACGATATTGAAGTTGAGGTTCTGATAGAGCGTCTCATTCCAGGCGTCGGCCGAAGTGGTCTGCAACAGCGTGTAGCCGTCGGGCGCCGATCTCGCCACCGCCTCCGCGGCAAGGGTGGCGCCGGCACCCGGGCGGTTCTCGACGATGAACTGCTGGCCAAGCTGTTGCGACAGCCATTGCGCCATCAACCGCGCATAGGTGTCGCTGATGCCGCCCGGCGGGTAACCGGAAATGATCCGCACCGGCCGGTCGGGATAGGTTTGCGCCGCGGCGACAACGGACAGCGCCGGAACAGCCATGACGGCCGCGGTCAGTTGCAAAAATTCGCGGCGGGGAAGCTTCACGTCATCCCTCCAAAAAAAGCGGATCACTCGGCCTTGATATTGGCGAACTTGTTGACCTTGGCCCACTTGTCGGTTTCGTCGGCGATGAATTTACCGAAGTCGGCGGGCGAGCCGGCAAACACGCCGCAGCCGAGATCGTCGAGGCGCTTGCGCATTGCGGGATCGGCCAGCGCGGCGTTGACCTCTTTGTTGAGTCTCGCGACGACGTCCGGCGGCGTCCCGGCGGGCGCGGTGACACCGTACCAGCCGCTCGCTTCGTAGCCGGGTAGAAATTCGGCGATCGCCGGAACGTCCGGCAAGACGTCCTGGCGCTTGGCGCTGGTGACGCCGAGCGCGCGCACCCGGCCGTCCCTGACATAGCCGAGCGACGCCGGCATGACGCCGAACATGACCTGCATCTGGCCGCTGAGCAGATCGGGCATCGCCGCCGACTCGCCGCGATAAGGCACATGGGTGAGGTTGACGCCGGCCATCAACTTGAACAATTCGCCGGCGACATGCAGCGGCGTACCGACGCCGCCGGACGCCATGTTGATCTTGCCGGGGTTAGCCTTGGCATAGGCGATGAATTCCGGGATCGTCTTCGCCGGCACGTTCGGATTCACTTCCATCACCAGGGGAATGAGCGAAATGCTCGCCACCGGCGCTGCGTCTTGCATGAAATTGAAATGCAGGTCGCTGTAGATCGACGGGTTGATCGCATTCGCCGACATGGCAAGCAGCAGCGTGTAGCCGTCCGGCGCCGCTTTCAGCGCGAATTCGGTGCCGATATTGCCGCTCGCCCCCGCCCGATTATCGACCACGACCGGCTGACCGAGCCGTTCCGACAGCCATTGCGCCATCAGCCGCCCGACGATGTCCGGCGAGCCGCCGGGCGGAATTTGCACGATCAGATGCAGCGGCCGCGATGGATAGTCGTCGGCCCGGGCGATGCGCGCCAGCGCCGGGGCGGCCGCGGCACCCGTCGCCAACATCAGAAATTTCCGGCGTGAACGCTTCATGACAACCAACCTTTCACCGGCTACTGACCCAACTTACTCGGCTTTGATCCCTGCAGCGCGGATCACCTTGCCCCATCGTTCGGTCTCGGTGGCGATCACTTTGCCGTATTCCACCGCCGTCAGCGGCGCCGTCATGCTGCCGAGCTCGGCGAATTGCGCCTTGACCTTCGGATCGTTCAAGCCGGCAGTGATGGCCACATTGAGCTTATCGATGATCTCCGGCGGCGTCGCGCGCGGCGCGCCGATGCCGTTCCACAGATTGGCTTCGTAGCCCGGCACGAATTCGCCGATCGCCGGAATGTCCGAAAAAATCTCCGAGCGCTGCGCCGTGGTGACGCCGAGCGCGCGCAGCTTGCCGGTCCTGATGAACTCGGCGGCGCCCGAGAGCGTGTTGAAATCGCAATTCACCTGCCCGGCGATCAGGTCGGTCAGCGCCTGCGGCTCGCCGCGATAGGCGACATGCACCGTCTCGATGCCGGTCATGATCTTGAACATTTCGCCGGAGACATGGGTGACGGTGCCGCTGCCGGCCGACGCAACCGTAATGCCGGGATGCGCTTTGGCATAGGCGATGAATTCGGGGATGGTTTTTGCGGGAAACGCCGGATTGACCAGCATGACGAAGGCGCCGCGGCTCACGCTCGCCACCGGCGCGATGTCGCGGATGAAATCGAAGTTGAGATGCTCGTAGAGCGCGCCGTTGGTGAACGACGCGGTCGACACCATCAGGATGGTGTAGCCGTCGGGCGGCGCATTCACCACCGATTCCGTTGCGATATTGGTGCCGGCGCCGGGGCGGTTGTCGACGACGACCGTCTGGCCAAGATGCTCCGACATGGCCTGGCCGATCAGGCGCGCGGTGATGTCGAGCCCGCTGCCGGCGGCGAAACCGACGACGAAATGGATTGGCCGCACCGGATAATCGAGCGCGGCAGCAAAATCCGGGAGCGCGGGCAGCGCGGCCGCGGTGCCGGCGAATTGCAGGAAGCGGCGGCGTGTCGTCTGCATGGTGATCGGCTCGGCGGATTTGCCGGCACGCTACACCGCGGCTTGAGGCCTAGGAAGAGCCGAACGGTCGCACCATAGTTCGGCGTTGTTACATTATTTCATTGCACGATGCGCGCGGCACGCGTTTCCCGCCAGCACGAAAATGCTCTAGCATGGGCGCAGAAGATCAAGAGTCGAAAGCATGACGTCGCATCACGCGCATGGCCACGGTCATCATCATGGTCACCACCATGATCACCACCACGGCCATAGCCATGCGCCGGCCACGTTCGGAACCGCCTTCGCGATCGCCACGGTTCTCAATATCGCTCTGGTGCTCATTCAAGCAGCCTACGGCGTGCTGGCGCATTCCATGGCGCTCCTCGCCGATGCCGGCCACAATGCCGGCGACGTGCTGGCGCTGGTCTTGGCCTGGGCCAGCCACGCCATCTCGCAAAGACATCCGACCGAGCGCTACACCTACGGCTTCCGCTCGTCGTCGATCATCGCGGCGCTGATCAACGCCACGATCCTTCTGGTGGTGACGGGCGCCATCGCCTGGGCGGCGCTCGAGCGCCTATTCGCGCCGCAGCCGGTCGCCGGCGTCACGGTGATGGTGGTGGCGGCGATCGCCATCGTCATTAACGGCGCCGCCGCCGCGGTCCTGGCGCGCGGCAACACCTCCGACCTCAACGTCTATGGCGCGTTTCTGCATCTCATCGCCGACGCCGCAGTCTCCGCGGGCGTCGTCATCGCCGGCTTGATCATCCTGCTCACCGGCTGGCTATGGATCGATCCGGTCGCGAGCCTTGTCATTTCCGGCGTGATCGTCTGGAGCACGTGGGGACTGTTGCGCGACGCCGCGAAAATGTCGCTGCAAGGCGTGCCGCCGCAGATCGATCCCGGCGCCGTGCGCATCTATCTGCAAACGCTGCCCGCGGTCGCCGAGGTGCACGACCTGCATATCTGGCCGATGAGCACCACCGAGACCGCGCTGACCTGCCACCTGGTCATGCCGGACGGCGATCCGCAGCCCGATTTTCTTGAGGTGGTTTATATCGGCTTGCAGCAGCGCTTCGGTATCGGCCACCCGACCATCCAGATCGAGCGCGGCGACCGGCCGTGCAAGTTGTCGCCGGAACATATCGTCTGACTATCGCGCCGCCGCGAAAAAGCCCGCGCCGGACACCGGCGCGGGCTTCTGGCAGTTTCAACCGAGCGAACGTTACGCCGGCAGGATGGCGACGATCTCCAAGGTGTTCGGATCGATGATCAAGAGCTGATCGCCGACCACGACATACTGGAAGCCGCGGTATTCCGGAACGATGGTCACGACCTCGGCCGGCAGCACCGCGACGTGGACGGTCCTCGGGACGGCCACACCAACGCGGATGCTGAAGTCCACATGGTCGACGCGCGCGACGTTGCGATCGCCGACGACGACGCCCCTGATCTTGGTGCGCTGGTCTTGCGAGAGCTGGACCGCTGCGCCGCCCGACCGGCCCGCGGGGCCGTTTTGCTGGCCCATGCGGTCTTGGTTGCCGTTGGCACCGGCCCGATCGTTGGCCTTGTCATTGTCTTGAGTGCCACGTTGGTTTTGCGCACCACGCTGCTCCTCGTTGCCACGCTGCTCCTGGGCGCCGCGCTGATTCTGTGGGCCACGCTGCTCTTGCGCGCTGCCCTGGGGATTGGGCTTGGCAGAGGGTTTACGCTCCTCCTGCGAGAAGCTCTTGCCCTGCTCGCCGGAGCCCTGCGGGGTGGTTGTCGACGGCTCGGTTTGCGCGTTGCCGCCGGACGGAGTGCTCATCGCGCCGCCTGGATTGCCCGTCTGATGTTGCTGGGCGCCTTGGGATTGCATCGCGCCGCCTTGTGTGCCGGCGTTCTGCGCTACGGCAAATGACGTACCCCCGATCAGGGCTGTCATCGCGACCGCAGCCAATAGCTTGTTCTTCATCGTGTTCCTCTTGGTGTCGTCCCTCTTCGAGCCCGTGAACATTGAAGTTCGCATGCCGCCCGGGGCCCGTCATGTGCTTGAGGGTAACCCTTCCCGCCCACGCCAGTTCCGCCACACCCTGACTTACCGGCGCCAGTCCGAGGTGCGACATTTCGCGAACATCTCGTCGCGACAGAAGTCTGTACCGATGATGGAACCAAAATGACACGGCGGCGTTGCGCTCGAGGGTGCGGTCCGGGGGAAATCCAATGTCAGGCATGGGATTTGAGTTGTCCGATCTCGCAACCGGCATCACCTCGACCATTGCGCTGAAGGAGCCGTTGCCGGATTTCCCCGATGCAACGCATCCCGGCGATTTTCTCAACGCGCTGCCGGCCGCGATTTACCTGACCGACGCCGCGGGGCGGATCACCTACTTCAACGAAGCCGCAGCCACGATGTGGGGCCGCCGGCCGAAGCTTAATGTCGATCTGTGGTGCGGCTCGTGGCGGCTGTTCCGGCCCGACGGCACGCCGCTGCCGCACGATGCCTGCCCGATGGCGATCACCTTGAAGGAACGCCGCGCGGTGCACGGCGGCCAAGCCGTCGCCGAGCGGCCGGACGGCAGCCGCGTGCCGTTCATGGCGTTTCCCACCCCGCTGTACGATGCCTCGGGCGCCTTCGTCGGCGCCGTCAACATGTTGATCGACATGAGCGAGCAGCAGCGCGCCGAGCAGGTGTCGCACCGCCTCGCCGCGATCGTCGAATCGTCCGACGACGCCATCATCAGCAAGAGCCTCGACGGCGTGATCGCGACCTGGAACAAGGGCGCCGAGCGGCTGTTCGGCTATCTCGAGCAGGAGGCCATCGGCAAGCCGATCACGATGTTGATTCCCGATCAGCACCGCGACGAAGAGACCCGTATCCTGGAACGCATCCGCCGCGGCGAGCGCATCGATCATTTCGAGACGGTGCGTCAGCGCAAGGACGGCAGCCTGGTCTCCATTTCGCTCACCGTGTCGCCGATCGCCGACGGCTTGGGCCACATCGTCGGCGCCTCGAAGATCGCCCGCGACATCACCGAGCAGAAGCGCCGCGAAGAACAGATCAATCTGCTCGCCCGCGAGGCCGACCATCGCACCAAGAACCTGTTGGCTCTGGCGCAAGCCACCGTGCATCTCACCAATGGCGAGACCGCGGCCGAGCTCAAGAGCGCGATCGAAGGCCGGCTCCGGGCGCTGGCCAATGCGCATACCCTACTCGCGCAATCGCGCTGGGCCGGCGCCGATCTGCGCAATCTGGCGCTCGAGGAATTGTCGCCCTACTGCACGGCCGGCGACGGCAAAGACGATTCGCGCGCGCAGATCGAAGGCCCGAGCCTGATGTTGGAGCAGCAGCCCGCGCAAGCGATCGCACTGGCGCTGCACGAGCTGACCACTAACGCCGTCAAATACGGCGCGCTGTCGGCCCCGTCGGGGCGGATCGCCGTGACCTGGCGGCTGCAATCGGTCAACCGACTAGCCGTGCGCTGGGTCGAAACCGGCGGACCGGCGGTGACGCCGCCGACACACCAAGGCTTTGGCACCCGCGTCATGACGCGCATCTGCGAGCAGCTCAATGGCGGGCTCAAATTCGATTGGCGCGCAGACGGCCTGATCTGCGACATTGCCATCGATATCTGAGGGACAGCCAGCCGGCCGCTACGGCCATAATTTCCGGCTGGCGAGGCTTGCGCCGTCGACCAGCGCCTTGAACTTTGCCCATACGATCGAAGGATGCACTTCGTTCGACCCGGCGAACGAGGCGAAGCCGCAATCCGCGCCGGCAATGACGCGCTCGCGGCCAACAACGGAGGCAAATCGCGTCAGCCGCTGCGCCACCAGCTCGGGATGCTCCACCAGCACGGTCGATTGCGTGATCACACCGGGTATCAAAACCTTGTCGTCCGGGATTTTGATCCGCTGCCAGTCTTCCCATTCGTGCTCGTGGCGCGGATTTGCCGCCTCGAACGAATAGGCGCCGGCGCGCACTTTCAAAATGATGTCGACGATGTCCTTGAGCTGCATGTCGTGGATGCGCGGGCCCATATTGATGCTGTAGTGGAACCGAATCCGATCCGCAGGGATCCCGGACAGCGCCGCATTGAGCGCCTCGACGCGCAGCTCGGCCCATTTGCGGCATGCGGCGATGTCGAGATCCGGCCGCGTGATGTAGTAGGTCACCAGGAACGGATCGTCGATCTGCAACAGAAATCCGGCATCCACGATCGCCCGGTATTCCTCGCGCATCGCCTCGGCGATGGCGAAAACGTAAGCCTCCGGCGTCGGATAATATTCGTTCGGTGTCGTCGCCTTGACATTGGACGGCGCGATGGCCGGCACGAAAGCCTCAGCCGCGCCGACGCCCGCCAGCGCCGCTTTGAGCGTCTCGAGATCGGCCTTGAGCGCGGCGTGGCCTTTGTAGGCGACGGGGCCTGAGCAAACCATCAGTGCGCGGCGGCGCCGGGCGCTGACCTGCTCGGCAATCGTGGACTGATAATATTCGGGGAAGTCGCGTGTCTCGCGCGTATTGGCGAACGGGCTCGGCCGAAAACCTTCGCGCTTTTCCAGGCCGCTCAATCGCGACGCCGCATAGGTGATGAAGCTCGGCTTGGCCATTTCGCCGTCACTGACGACATCGAGGCCGGCGTCGACCTGTTGGCGCACGCAATCGCATACCGCGTTGCGCACCCGTTCGGCATAGGCCTTCTCGTCGATCGCATTGCCATCCATGCGTGCCAGCATCAGCTCGAACAGATCGTCCGGTCGCGGCAGGCTGCCGACATGCGTGGTCAGGATGCGTTCGGTGCTGCGTTGCATTTTTTGCTTCCGGCTGAGAGCGCTCGCGACTATGGCATTGTCGAACCGGGCGCGGCAATCAACGCGGCCGTGCGCCCACCGCATGCGCCCCATACCGCCACGCAAGCTTGCACGACGATCGTGTGTTCAAGATACTCGCTGCCGATCGGCCGCGCGCTTCGGCGACACACAATAAAAGAGAACCCGATGAGGAAACTGCTGCAAGGCGCTACGTGGGCAGCGTGGGCGCTTGCCCTCTGCGTGACGGCAGCCAGCGCCCAAACCGATTTTCCGTCACGGCCGATCAAGATGTATGTGCCGTTTCCGCCGGGCGGCGGCATCGACGTCACGGCACGGATCGCGGCTGAAAGACTTTCCGACGTGCTCGGCCAGCAGATCGTCATCATCAACCAGGGCGGCGGCGGCGGCGCCATTGCGACCGACGCCGTGGTACGGGCCGACCCCGACGGCTACACGCTGCTCTACCACTCGGTCACCGGCATCACGCACGCCGCCGTCACCGAAAGCCTGTCCTACGACTGGCTGCGCGATCTGGCGCCGGTCTCGCTGATAGCACGTTTCGCACCGGTGATGATCGTCACGCCGACATTGCCGGTTAAAACCATGGCGGACTTCATCGCGCTGTTGAAAGCCAATCCCGGCAAATACAGCTATGGTTCCTCCGGCACCGGCACCGCCGTGCATCTCGCCACCGAGCTGTTCAAGCAGAAGGCTCAAGTCGACATCGTCCACGTGCCGTATCGCGGCACCGTGGCGGTGCTGCCGGATCTGATATCCGGAAGAGTCGTCATGATGATCGACGGCGTGCCGGCGGAAGCCAAGAACATTCAGAACGGCACCGTGCGGGCGCTGGCGGTGACGACCGCCGCCCGCTCACCATCGATCCCCGACGTGCCGACCATGCGGGAAGTCGGGTTGGACTATGAGGTGCCGTTCTGGACCGGACTCTATGCGCCGATCCGCACGCCACAGGTGATCATCGACAAGCTGGCGGCCGCGGCCAATCAAGCCATGCACGACGCCGGCGTCATCAAGCGTCTCGCCGACATCGGCACTGAAGCGGTCGGCTCGCCGCCGCCCGCGCTCGATGCGGCCACCCGCGAGCAGTTCGCGCTTTATCGGAAGATCGTGCGGGACAATCCGGCGCTGTTGAGCGGGCAGTAACGGCGCTCACGCCGTCTTTTGCACCTTCAGGCCGAGTTCGGCGATGGTTTCTTCGCGCATGATGAATTTCTGGATTTTGCCGGTCACCGTCATCGGAAACGCATCGACGAATTTGACGTAGCGCGGCACCTTGTAGTGCGCGATCTGGTCGCGGCAGAACGCCTTGATCTCCTCCTCGCCGGCAGTGACGCCGGGCCGCAGTTTTACCCAGGCGCAAATTTCTTCGCCGTAGCGGTCGTCCGGCACGCCGATCACTTGCACATCCTGGATTTTCGGGTGCCGGTATAAAAATTCCTCGATCTCGCGCGGATAGACGTTCTCGCCGCCGCGGATCACCATGTCCTTGATGCGGCCGACGATGTTGCAATAGCCCTCGTCGTCGATCACGCCCAGGTCGCCGGTGCGCATCCAGCCGGCCGGGTCGATCGCCTCTTTGGTGCGGACCGGGTCGTTCCAATAGCCGGCCATGACCGAATAGCCGCGGGTCAGGATCTCGCCGGTAGCACCCCGCGGCACGATGCGGCCCTCGCCGTCGACGATCTTCACCTCCAGATGCGGATGGACGCGCCCGACCGTGCCGACCCGGCGCTCGACCGGGTCGTCCACGGCGCTCTGGAAGCTGACCGGGCTGGTCTCGGTCATGCCATAGGCGATGGTGATCTCGGCCAGGTGCATCTCGGCGACCACGCGCTTCATCACCTCGATCGGGCAGGGCGAGCCCGCCATGATGCCGGCGCGGAGCGTCGAGAGATCGAACTTGGCGAAGTCCGGATGCTCCATCTCGGCGATGAACATGGTCGGCACGCCATGGACCAGCGTGCAGCGCTCCGCCTCGATCGTCTGCAGCACGGCCAGCGGATCGAAGCCCTCGCACGGGAACACCATGGTGGCGCCATGGGTCATCGAGGCCAGCACCGACATGACCATGCCGAAGCAATGGTACAGCGGCACCGGAATGCACAGCCGGTCGCCCTCGCGCAGCCCCATCGCCTCGGCCACGAAGAAGCCGTTGTTGAGGGCGTTGTGGTGGGTCAGCGTGGCGCCCTTGGGCAGGCCGGTCGTGCCGCTCGTGTAGAACAGCTCGGCCAAGGCGTTCTCGTCGACCTCGGGCTGGAGCGGATCGGTCCGGGCGGCAGCGAGCAGGCCCTCGTAGCCGTGGTCGGCGATGCCACC
>DATHHM010000157.1:0-31661 GCA_035317145.1 Xanthobacteraceae bacterium
GGTGGGATCTTTCGCGGCCATTTGCGGTCATCGATACCCGACATGATACGTACGCGGCGAACTTTGCCCCGCCGCACGCCGCGTTGTCTAGCCGGCGGATTACGCGTAACTTAACGACAGATTCCCGCCGACCAAGGGACGCACCGTCATGACGACACGATCGATCTTGCACTCTATCGTACCTGCACTGGCACTCGCGCTGGCTTCCGTGCCGGCCTCCGCCGCGACGGTGCGTATCTACGTCACCAACTCGGCCGGCGACAGCATCCATGTCATCGATCCGGTCACCAACAAGGTGGTGCAGGAGATCAAGGACGTGGTCGGCGCCCACGGCATCGCGTTTTCGCCGGACGCCGCGCGGGTCTATGTCAGCAACGAGGAGACCTCGACGCTCGACGTCTATGATCGCAAGAGCGGCAAGCTGATCAAGAAGGTCGCGTTGTCGGATCATCCGAACAACATTTCGGTGACCAAGACCGGCGACCGCATCGTCGTCGCCATCGCCCGCGGCCGCGGCGGGCTGGATATCGTCGATGCCGCGACGCTGACGTTGAAGAAGACGATCTCGACCAATGGCGGCCGGCTGCACAACGTCTATGTCACGCCGGACAGCAAATACGTGGTCGGCGGCTCGATCCCGTCCAAAACCTTCTATGTGTTCGATTTGGAGAAGGAGCAACTGGCCTGGGCGATGCCGATGGATCTTGGCGTGCGCTGCATGGCGATCGAGACCAATCCCGACGGCTCGACGAAGCGCGTGTTCGCCCAGATGTCGAGCCTCAACGGTTTCTCGGTGATCGATTTCACCGAGCAGAAGGAAGCCGCCAAGGTGACGCTGCCGAGCGTGCCGCAGGAATTCGACCACGGCGGCTACCGCGTCAACGAGCCATCCCACGGCATCGGCGTTGCGCCGGACAACAAGACGCTGTGGGTCACCAGCATTCCCAACAACGCCGTGTACGAATATTCGCTCGCCGACCTGAAACTGATCGGCAAGGTCGACCTGCCCAGCGAGACCATCGCCGGCCACGCGGCGCCGCTGTCGGCGGTGGCCAACTGGGTCACGTTCACGCCGGACGGCAAGGAGCTGTTCATCTCCAATTCCGGGATGCGCTCGGTGACCGTGGTCGACACCGCGGCGATGAAGGTCACCAAGGTCATTGCGGTCGGCGAAGTGCCGAAGCGCAACGGCACTTTGGTGATCCCGGACGAAGGCGGACATGCAATCAAATCGGGGCCGAGCAAGCAGGCTGCGGCGCAGTAGTCCCCGTCATGGCCGGGCTTGTCCCGGCCATCCACGACTTTTCCGCGCGATCGTAAGACGTGGATGCCCGCGACAAGCGCGGGCATGACGAGTCAGCCCGTAGGATGGGTTGAGCCCTTGCGAAACCTATCATCTGCCCGCGCAATTTAATGGGTTTCGCTTCGCTCTACCCATCCTACGCGCTAATCCGACGCCCATAAATTGGCTTTGTAGAGATCGCTTGGCCAGTGTTCCGGTTCGTTAGGGTAGCGGTTCCAATAAGTTCGTCGTCGTCTTGATCCGCCATGGGGAGCGCTCCTATGCTTGGGTGTGAGGGGGCTGGACGATGCCAGCAACACGGGAGATTCGGTGCGAGAACTGTAGCGCATTGAATCGCGTGCGCGCCTATTCGTTTCGGCAAATTCCAAACTGCGGTAACTGCCACAAGCCGCTTCCTGAGAGAACAGCGGTAAAAGGACTGCGTGACGTTTATTTGTGGCGAAAGCCGCTTGGGTTTTTGTCTGTCGCGGCGATGGTGGTCACTGCCGTTGCCTGGGTCGCGTCGCTCCCGACAGATAGCAAATCGATTGCAATTTCCTTGCCCTCCAATTCCTGCACCGCGGAACCTCAACCGCAGGAGGGCATCTACAAGTGGTACGGGCCACTATGGGGCCAAGACCTTTCAGAACTCACGATCAAGACGGCGCCCGGATCAAACTATTTCGTTAAGCTGGTAGACGCCAGTGGCCGCACCGCACGTTCGTATTTCATCCAGGGAGGCTTCACCGAAACGTTTCCGGTTCCGCTCGGAACATTCGCACTTAAATATGCAATCGGAAAATCGTGGTGCAGCGAAGCTGATCTGTTCGGCCCCGATACCGCAGTAAGTCAGGCGGATGATACCTTCACTTTCACAGAGGATCAGAGTTGGACAGTCGAGTTGATCCTCCAGCGCCACGGCAATCTGCGGACCCATCTTATCTCACGATCCGAGTTCTAGGGCCCGTAGAATGGGTTGAGCCCCTTGCGAAACCCATCATCTGGCCTGCGCGAATTTGATGGGTTTCGCTTCGCTCTACCCATTCCTACGGCCACAGGAATTTAGTCCTAAGTATAGACTTGACTCCACAAGCCGCTAGGGGTAGTTTTTGCGCTGAAAAGGCCGATTTTATTGGCATTTCTGGCGCGCCCTATGGGAAACGATGTCACGGAATATGATCCTAGGCCCCGCGATATTGGGCGCCTAAACGCAAGCTCCGTTGATAGGCTGGCGCGCCACCTGCATTTCACGATGGAACGCCTTGATCCTTCCGAAGATCAAGAATGGAGTCGGCTTACGGAGGTGCAGCGGGATTTTTATCGAGAGTGCGTTCGAGAGATATTCTGGGAAATTTCCAGCGAGCCAGTGCTTGTTCGGGTGTTAAACCCGGGCTGAGTTTGCCGACTACAGCGACATAGACCGGCGCGCCAAGATTGGCGAAAAGCCTTATTTGTGCCGACAAAAACCATACTGGACTGCGATCGGTGAACGCCAATCCCAATTCGTGCAAGGCTGCACCACGGGGATGTCGTTTTGCGAAACCGCCAATCCAGTGATAACAGCCCGGAAACTGTTCCGTCTGGCTGAATTTGCGCTGGATGAAATCGCCAAGAAGGGGCTCGAATGTATCCGTTCCAATCGCGGCAACGGCAAATGCGTGTCCGATCTTCGCGATGAACTGACAGAACCGAACGGTATCCAGAGTGGGCGTAAAAATTTCATTTGCATGGGAGAGTTTCAGATCGTTCAGCCAACGGCTCCACAGGCCGTGAACGCCCGAGTAGCCGCGCGGTCGGACGGTTAAAATTCCCGGTGTTCGCAGGACAGGCATAAAAAGCATCGTAGGGTGCCTATCGAGCGGGAGTTTTAATTCAATGGTCTTTCCGTCGACCATGCACGAAAAGGCGAATGGCTTCCGGGCGCGCCCCTGTGTTCGCGAGCGTAGCCGCAGCCGGTGCCGTGAAGCCCAAAACAATTCGTTTAGGACCGAACTTTCGACTCCGCTCGTATAATCAGCGCATTTTTTGCAACTGGCCTCATTCAAGATGATGTTGCCGCCTAAGGCGCCAGAGACGATATGTTCGTCCGATAAAGGGCGATCTCTTCGCGGTGCATATACCAACGAGCCGCAATAGATGCAGCGCTTCACTGGCGACAATCTGACGCCAATGCCGCCTGGAACGATCTTGATGCTTCCTGGAATACTGTAAGTCTGCGTCCCAAGAGGATCGTCCACAAACTGCGAGGGCTCATGGTCGGGACGGGGCTCCCTGAAAATTGAGAGTTTGAAATAACGCTTGTTTAGGCTATCTTCTGTGGTCTGAAATTGTCCTTCGAAATGCTTCGTGGTTTGAGACATGACAAAACCCAAGCCGGAAGATCAATATAGCGAAGAGGAAGCGCAACGACGCTTCCTTGCCGCGGTCAAGGCTGGACTGAATACGAAGCCCACGCCCTTGAAGAGTATCACGCCGAAGGGCGTCCCGGCACAATCGAAGAAGCACCGTAAGCCCACAGATGGCGCCTAACCAGTAAAGATCAAAAAATCCTAGCTACGTTTATCTTCTTCGATCTTCTGAAGTCGCACCTCGTGGCTCGTGAGGATTTTTTCTAGCGCGTCGTTGTGCCGCTTTTGCTCAGCTAGCGACTGCTGTGTCGGGCCGTTGGGACGCTTCCACTGTCGCCAAAGAAAAAGCCAAATGCCGATCAGCACTAGAAACGGCATCCAACTCATCAAGTTTTCTGTCCAAGTCATATTGGTGTGGCTCCCCTTCTGGCGTCCGCACGGTGCCTTTCACTTTTAGCACATCCATGGTTGCAGATCAGTCACCAAACGGTAGTTCTAACTGAATGGGCAGCCGCACGGCACGCAATCTATTGAAGCGCCGAATTGCCCGTTTGGCTCTGAATCTGTAGTCCGGCTCAGTCAGGTTGCCGGTACATCAACCGCTTGCCTTCAATGCCTTTAATCGCGGCAAGGGTGCGGTCGATGTCGCTGTAGCCGAGCGCTACGCGGTGATTGTAGCGATGGTCGAACTCGGCAAGATAGCGATGCAAATGCTTCTCTTTGCAATGCTGATAAACGCCGCGCATTCCGCGTTTGAAGATTGAGAAATAGCCTTCCGCTGAATTGGTGTGAACGATCTCGCCATCGTCATAGCGGACGTATTCGCCAGCGGTGTGCTTGACCGTGCTGTGACCCTGGAACGTCGCGCCAATGTCGGGGTAGAGGTTGCTTTCGTCAGTGTGCAGCCGCGACTCACTGGAGATATTTTCGCGGACGATCTTGGAAACCTCTGCCTTGGTGGCGACCGGAACATGAAACGTGCGAACGTTGCCGCCGCGCTCAACGAGGGCGACGATAGGACGCTTGTTGGCTGGACCAGACCTGCCGCCCTTGGTCGGCTTCGGCACACGACCACGTGATCGGGGCAGCGGCTTGTCAACCGGGCCGTAGTAGGTTTCGTCCGCCTCCACGATCATGCCGCCGCCGCCCAGCGGGCCAAGGTTGCCAGCGCGCATGGCTTCGCGGATGCGATGGCACATGAACCAAGCCGACTTGTAATCGAGCCGTAGCGCGCGGTGCAGCTGATGGGCGCTCATGCCCTTCTTGCTGGCGTTGAGCAGGTAGAAGGCCATCAGCCACTTATTGAGTGGGATATGGCTGCGCTCCATCACGGTCCCGGTCGTGACAGTGAAATCCTTGCGGCATTCCTTCTCCGCGCACCGATACCAGCCGGGCTTTTTGAGCGCATAGGCGCGGCCGATGGTGCCGCAATGGCTGCAAACCGGCCCCTCCGGCCAGCGGAGCTTTTCGAGCCATTCCCGGGCCTGTTCCGGGGACTGGAAATGGGGGGCTACAAGGGCGTTCGACATGGCCGGCTTCCTCTAAATCTGAGGAAAACCTAGCACTTGTGTCTTGTGGAGTCAAGTCCATAATTGGGAATTTAGTCCTTGACACCGCGTCCCTCTTTCCGTTACACAGCGAGTCAATTCGCTCAGTAAGGACGCCAGCCGGTGAGTCCGGTCGGCAGGAGCGAAAGGCGGCTCTCAGGCGGCGGCGGTCGACAGCCGCGGCGGAGAACCGCGATGGTGGTGGAGCGCCGGGAGGCGCAGCGCGCCCGAAGCAGGCGGTTCGCGCAAGCGGATCTTCTGTGGCGCGCGCCACGCCCGAAGCGTGGGCGGGTGGCAACATCCGTCCGCGTGGCGTGGCCCACGACCCGGCGCCTCCCGGCGCTCCACTCGGAACGCGCGTGGCTTTTGGTGCGCGTGGCTTTTCGTGAACTTGGCTTTGGCAAAACTCGGACGCGCAGGCGCCGCGAGAACGCGATTACTTTCCGCCACCGCGATAGCGGGGGAGGGGGACCACTGGAGTTAGCGTAGCGAGCGAACCGTGGTGGAGGGGGCGCCGGACGCGGAGCTTCGTTGCCGTTGCAAAAGGATGACAACATTGAAGTTGCTTCGCTCACGTGCGGCAAGAAATCCAGCAAGCTTAAAGTCGGCGTGTCTTGGCGACTCCTGCGGAGCGTTGAGGCAAGCGCCCCCTCCACCACCCTGCTGCGCAGGGTGGTCCCCCTCCCCCGCTATCGCGGTGGCGGAAGAGGAGTGCCAGGCAGCGTTACTTCTTCGCCGGCCCGAGCGTCGCGCCTTGCGCCCATTGGGCAATGGTCTTCCAATTGGGATCATTCCTGCTGGCGAATTGCCGGCCGCCGGAATGGAAGGCGTCGCCGCCGGCTTCGGGCGCCAGCGGATGCAGCAAAATCTTCGAGGCGAGCGGATCGTCCGCCGCCTGGACGATCTTCGTAACCGTATCGAAATTCTTGCGCGTCTGTTCCTCGGTCCAGGTCGGCTGGCCGTCGGGAAGCTTTTCCAGGCGCAGCATGTTGTTGGCGTCGGCGTGGCACATCACGCAGGGCGCGTGGCCTGCCCGCTTGGCGAGGAAGATCGGCTGGACCTTGGCCTTGTAGAATTCGTAGTCGAGCGTGCCGGCCGCGGGCACGAGCGAGGTGCTCGCCAGCGCAAACATCGCGGCGGCGGTGACGACGCGGATGGACATGGTATTCCTCCCGAAGATTATTTTCCGCTTCGCTATCACGAAGCCGTTTTGCGCAATCTAGCAGACGCCGCGTTGGCGCGCGACGGCGATCAGCTCGCGGCGCGGATCAAACGCTCGGCGGCGGCGCGGGCTTCGGCGGTGATTTCGGCGCCGGCCAGCATCCGCGCGATCTCTTCGCGGCGCCGGTCGTCAGCAAGCTCGACGACGCGGGTCGCCACCCGCTTGCCTTTGGCGAGCGCGTCTTTGGTGATGAGGTAGTGCCGGTCGGCGCGCGCCGCGACCTGCGGCGCGTGCGTCACCGCGATCACCTGCACGCCGGAGGCAAGCCGGGCGAGCCGCACGCCGATGGCGTCGGCGACGGCGCCGCCGACGCCGGTGTCGATCTCGTCGAACACCAAGGTCGGCGCCGAACCGCGGTCGGCGAGCACCACTTTGAGCGCCAGCAGGAAGCGCGCCAGCTCGCCGCCGGACGCGATCTTCATCAGCGGTCCCGGCCGGGTGCCGGGATTGGTGCGCACCCAGAACTCGAGCCTGTCGAGGCCGTTGGGGCCCTCGCTCTCGCTCTCGATCTGGGTGGAAAATTGCGCGCGCTCGAGCTTGAGCGGCTTCAATTCGGCGTTGACCGCCTTGTCGAGCTTTTGCGCGGCGCGGCGGCGGCCGGCCGACAGCGCTTGCGCCGCCTCGCGGTAACGCGCCGCGGCCTCTTGCGCTTCCTGCTCCAGCGCGGTGAGGCGCTCGGCGCCGGCGTCGATCAACGCCAGGTCGCCCTGATAGCGCTGCCCGAGCGCGGCCAGGTTATCGACCGGCACATTGTATTTGCGCCCGGCGGCGCGCAGCGCGAACAGGCGCTCCTCGATGCGGTCCAGCTCCCGCGGGTCGAAGTCCGCCACCCGCAGCGCCTGTTCGAGATGGCTGCGCGCCTCCTCGAGTGCGTTGAGCGCGGCGTCGATCGCCTTGACCACCGGCTCGATCAGCGCCGGCGCCTGCACGGCGCGGCGTTCGAGGCGCCGCACCGCGGTCGACAGCGGCGGCACCGGCGATTGCGGGCCGGTGACGCTGTCCAGCGTCGAGCGCAAATCCTCGGCGACCTTTTCCGCCTGCATCATGGCGGCGCGCCGTTCGGCCAGCGCCGTCTCCTCGCCGGTTTCCGGCGCGAGACGGCCGAGCTCCTCGACCGCGTGGCGCAGCCATTCCGCCTCGCGGCCCGCCCGCTCGACCTCGGCGCGATGGTGGGCGACGGCCTCCTCGCGCGCGCGCCGCTCCTCCCACAGCCGCGCCACCGCGGCGGCGTCGCCTTCGATGCCGCCATAGGCGTCGAGCAGCGCGCGATGGGTTGCCGCGTCGACGAAGGCACGCTCGTCGTGCTGGCCGTGGATTTCCACCAGCGCCGCACCGAGCGCGCGCAGCACCTGGACGCTGACCGGCTGGTCGTTGACGAAAGCGCGGGTGCGGCCGTCGGCGAATTGCACGCGCCGCACGATCAGCTCGTCCTCACCGCCGAGATCGTTCTCAGAAAGCAGGCGGCGCGCCGGATGGTCTTTGCCGAGATCGAAAGCGGCAATCACCTGACCTTGCTCGGCGCCCTCGCGCACCATCGCGGTGTCGCCGCGGGCGCCGAGCGCCAGCGCGAAAGCATCGAGCAGGATCGATTTGCCGGCGCCGGTCTCACCCGTCAGCGTAGCGAGGCCGGAGCCGAAATCGATGTCCAGTCGATCGATCAGGACGATGTCGCGGATGGAGAGGCGAGCAAGCATGATGTCGGACAACGGACGACAGAGGACGGATGACGGACTCTAGTCGTGATTCTGCGTTCTGTCCTCTGTCGTCCGTCCTCTGTCGTCCGTCGTCCGACTTAGCCCAACCCCACCTTCTTGAACGCCTTGCTCATCCAGGATTCCTTGTTCTCGTTCGGCTCGCCGCCGGCGTTCTTCACCAGCTTATAGGCGTCCTTGTACCAGGAGCTGTCCGGGAAATTGTGGCCGAGCACGGCGGCGGCGGTCTGCGCCTCGTCGATGATGCCGAGCGAGACATAGGCCTCGGTCAAGCGCTCGAGCGCTTCCTCGACGTGGCGCGTGGTCTGGTATTGCGTCACCACGACTTTGAAGCGGTTGATGGCGCCGATGAAGTTGCGCTTCTCCAAGTAGAGGCGGCCGATCTCCATCTCCTTGCCGGCGAGCTGGTCGCGCGCCATGTCGATTTTCTTCTTCGCCGCCGTCGCGTATTCGGAATCCGGATATTTGCGCACCACCTCTTCAAGCGAACTGATCGCCTTGTCGGCGCGCGCCTGATCGCGGCTGACGTCAAGGATCTGATCGTAATAGGACGACCCGATCAGGTATTGGGCATAAGCCGCGTCGGGGCTGCCGGGATGCAGCGTCACATAGCGCTGCGCCGAACTGATGCAGTCGGTGTATTCCTTGGCCTGATAGTAGGAGTAGGCCGACATCAGCAGCGCCTTGCGCGCCCAATCCGAATACGGATTCTGGCGATCCACTTCGTCGAATTTTTTTGCCGCTTCCTTGTACTCCTGCCGGTTGTTGAGCAGGAAAAGGCCCTCGTTATAAAGCTTGTCGGCGGGGGTATCGGGGACGAGATTGTCGTCCTTATTAAAATAGCTGCAGCCCGTGAGCGGCGCGACGACAAGCGCCAGCGCCAGCCAACCCGCCAGCGCGCGCATCCTGTGACCGGATTTTTCCGATCCTCGTAACCGCAACGTCATGAGATGGTCAGAACCCCGTCCCGCCGATAGCCCCACCTTATTCCGCGCCGCACGCGCGTCCAAGGGGAGCAACCCCTAAGGCTCGACGATAATACGGCGATTATGCCCGGCAATCGGCCGGGATTAAGGCGAAAACGTTAAACAATTCAAGAGACGTCGGGGCCGTAAGCGGGGGCGACGACGCCCGTGGCGAGATCGGCATGGCCGCGGGGACGGCGCACCGTCTCCGGCATCTCGACGTAGGTCCACGCGCTCTGGTCCGCCATTAGGGCGGTGAGGACGGCGTGATTGAGCTTGTGGCCGCCGCGCACCGAGCGATAGGCGCCGATGAGCGGGGCGCCGGCCAGCGCCAGATCGCCGATGGCATCGACCGCCTTGTGGCGCACGAATTCGTCGGGGAACCGCACGCCCTCGGCGTTGAGCACCCGGTTTTCGGCGACCACGACGGTATTCTCGAAGGAGGCGCCGAGCGCATAGCCCGCGCTCCACAGTTTCGCCACGTCGCGCATGAAGCCGAAGGTCCGCGCCCGCGCCAGCTCGCGGCGGAACCCTTCCGGCTCGACGTCCATGGCGAAGGTCTGGCAGCCGATCAGCGGGGAATCGAATTCGATTTCGGTTTCGATGCGCAAGCCGCGCGCATAGGGCCGTAACTCGCCGGAGCAGCCGTTCTTGCCGACCTGTACGGATTTGAGCACTTTGATGTAGCGCCGCGGCTCCGTAAGCGTTGCGATGCCGGCCTGATCGATTGCGGCGACGAAAGGTTCGGCGCTGCCGTCCATAATCGGAACTTCGGGACCGTCGACCTCGACGACGACATTGTCGACGCCGAGACCGTGCAGAGCGGCAAGCACATGTTCGGTGGTCGAGACGGCCGGGCCGGTCTGATCGCCGAGCACGGTTGCGAATTCGGTCGCCGTCACCGAGCGGTAATCGGCAACCAGCTCGCGGTCGCACTGGCCGTTCAGTCCGGGCCGCACGAAAACGATGCCGGTGTTGGCTTCGGCTGGATGTAGCGTCAGGCTGACGGGTGAACCGGAATGAACGCCGATGCCTGCGACGGTCGCGTCACTACGCAACGTCGTCTGACTACCGGCTAGCGTACCCCGCGTCATGCGGTCGTCCCACAACTTATGGCCCAACTGGCGAGCAGGAAACACGCGACCAGTTATGACCCACCCCAACTCGAGAGGTATGCAGCTTGACCTGCTGTCCGGGGCGGTCCACCCACTGGCCAACCAGAGCTTGGCTGACCGAACTCGACCCCCAAAACACTACCCCTCCGACGGCCTTAATGTACCGGCAGGCTGTCCACAGGCCAACTCACGCTTTCTTACCGACTGTTACCATGTTCTGGCCGCACTCTTGCCGGCTTAGCCGCGAAATTTGGCGAACCGGTGCGGGTTCCCACGGCGCTAAATTTTCACTTGCCGCTGCATTGCACCACGCGGCCGCCTCGCGCACGGCCGCGCCGCTCATAATACTGTCAAAAGCTCAATGAGTTAGGCTGGCGCGAAAGGGCCAGGCGGATGTTGCCGCCGGCCAGGCGCGGATGGCGCCGGCGCCGCTTTTTGGCGGCGCCGGACGGGTTTTAGTTCGCTTGCCGGCGTAGGAAAGCCGGGATGTCGAGTTGGTCCTCTTCGGACGGGTTATGCACAGGAGTCTGCCGGCCGTGTTGGTCGAGCCCTTGGGGCGCTCCTTGGGCTGCCGGACGCTTGGCATATTCGGAAACCGGCTCCGGGCGCGGTTCCGGTAGCCGCGGCATCGGCCGCCCGGCCAGGCGCTCTGCCGGCTGCTGCAGATTTGGCGCCGCGCCGCGTGGGGGGCTCGCCTCGGCGTCTTCCTCCTCGTGCTGGCGGCGGCCGAGACCGACCGAAGCCAGCCGCTGCAACAGCGACTTGCGCTGCCCTTCCGGATGCTCGGCCGGCGGCAGCTCGCCGCGGCGGGCGCGGATCTCGTTCTGCGCCGGTACCGGCAGCTCGTCGATGCGCGGCATACGCGGCGTGCGCACCGCCGCCCGCTCCGGCTGCGGCGGAATGAAAGCCTCCGGCTCGCGGGCGTCCGGATCGCTCGCCGGCGGATCGATGAACAGCGAGGGTTTGGGCGAAAGCGGACGGATCGCGACATCGTCGCTGCCGCCCTGTGGCATGATCGCCGCCGCGATGGCCGCCTTTGCCACCGATGCGATCGAAGCGTTGACGGATGCGGGCGGCGCAGCCGGCGCCGCGGCGGCGGGCCGCAACGGTTGTTGCATCGGCTCGGCACGCTCGGGACGTTCCGAAATACGCAGGTTGTCGCCACGCAGCCGGTGCGCCACCTCGGCGATGCGCTGTTCGGCTTGCGGCAAGGCCTGCTTCTGCGTTAGCGCCTGGTCGATGCCGGTGGCGACGACGGAGACGCGGATAATGCCGTCGAGACTCTCGTCGAAGGTGGCGCCGACGATGATGTTGGCGTCAGAATCGACTTCTTCGCGGATACGGGTCGCGGCTTCATCGACTTCGTAGAGTTTCAGATCGCGGCCGCCGGTGATGGAGATGAGCAGGCCGCGTGCGCCCTTCATCGAGGCATCGTCGATCAGCGGATTGGAGATCGCGGCCTCGGCGGCGGTGAGCGCGCGCTTGTCGCCCTCGGCCTCGCCGGTGCCCATCATCGCCTTGCCCATTTCGCGCATCACGGCGCGCACGTCGGCGAAGTCGAGGTTGATGAGGCCCTCTTTCACCATCAAATCGGTGATGCAGGCGACGCCGGAATAGAGCACCTGGTCGGCCATGGCGAAGGCATCGGCAAACGTCGTCTTCTCGTTCGCCACCCGGAACAGATTCTGGTTCGGGATGATGAGCAGCGTGTCGACGCATTTCTGCAATTCGGCGATACCGCCGTCGGCAGTGCGCATGCGGCGCTGGCCTTCGAAGTGGAACGGCTTGGTGACGACCCCGACGGTGAGGATGCCGAGCTCGCGGGACACTTTGGCGATGACCGGAGCGGCGCCGGTGCCGGTGCCGCCGCCCATGCCGGCGGTGACGAACACCATGTGCACGCCGGCGAGGTGGTCGCGGATCTCGTCGATCACTTCTTCGGCTGCGGCACGGCCGACGTCGGGCTGCGAGCCGGCGCCGAGACCTTCGGTGACCTGCACGCCCATCTGCACGATGCGCTCGGCCTTCGACATGGTGAGCGCCTGGGCGTCGGTATTGGCCACGACAAAATCGACGCCCTGCAAGCCGGCGGTGATCATGTTGTTGACGGCATTGCCGCCCGCGCCGCCGACCCCGAACACGGTGATGCGGGGTTTGAGCTCACGGATATCGGGGATGTTCAGATTGATTGCCATGGTTGCCTCTGCTTCCTTGCGCGGGCGCTATCGACGCCCTGCCCCGACCGGTCCGCCACCGGCCGTTGTGATGGAATAACTTCGTCTCTGGGGGCCATCAGAAACTCTCGCGAAGCCATTGTCCGACGCGGGCGAAGTAGCCGCCCGTACCTGTCTTCGGATACCGCCGACGTCGCGGTTCGAAGTGTTCGAGATGCGCTGCCTGCGGGTAGACCAGGAGGCCGGCGGCGACGGCAAAGGCCGCGCCCTTGGCCGAATCCGGCAAAGCGGCGATACCGAGCGGGCGCCCGACGCGCACCGGCCGGTCGAGTATGCGGCCGGCAAGCTCGGCCAAGCCCGTCAATTGGCTGGCGCCGCCGGTCAGCACCACGCGGCCGCGCGCTTCGCCGGCGAACGCGGAAGCCGCGAGCCGGTCGCGCACCATTTCCAGAATCTCTTCGACGCGCGGCTTGATGATCTGCACCAGCGTGGCGCGGGAGACGAATTGGGTCTGCTCGCGCTCGTCGTCGTTGATCGGCGGCACCGTGATCATGTCGCGCTCATCCGAGCCGCCGGCGAGCACGCTGCCGTAAAGGGTCTTGATCCGTTCGGCATCGACGATGCGGGCGTTCAAGCCTCGCGCAATATCGGTGGTGACGTGCTGGCCGCCGAGCGCAAAGCCGTCCAGATGAACGAACCGGCCGCCGATGAAGACCGCCATCGTGGTGGTGCCGGCGCCCATATCGACGACCGCGGCGCCGAGATCGGCTTCGTCGTCGGCGAGCGAAGAAAGGCCGGCGACATAGGGGCTCGCTACCATGGCCTCGACGCTGAGATGGCAGCGCTCGACCGCCAGCATCAGATTGCGGGCGGCGGCGATATCGGTCGTCGCCACATGCATGTCGACGCCGAACCGGCCGCCGAGCATGCCGCGCGGATCGCGGATGCCTTCGGTGCCGTCGATCGAATAACCGACCGGCAGCGAATGCAGCACGGCGCGGCCGTCACGCTGCGAATGCCGGCTGCCGGCGCCGAGCACGCGGGCGATATCGCCCTCGGACACGCCGGAGCCGACGATATCGACGTCGGCGGCAAACAATTCGCCGGACAGGCGCCCCGATGAGATCGGCAGGATGACCGACTCGATCTCGACCGCCGCCATGCGTTCGGCGGCATCGACCGCTTGCCGGATACCTTCCTCGACTTGCGCCAGATTGACGACGCCGCCGGCCTTCATGCCGCGCGATCCGGTATGGCCGAAGCCGATCACCTCGACGGCGTGGCTCCTTCGGGTCAGAACTTGTTGCGGCCCGTGGGGCCGCAACCTGGCGATCAGGCAGGCGATCTTGCTCGAGCCGATATCAAGCGCGGCGACGACGGCGCTGCGATGCGGCGAGATCGGCTTCATCTTCGGGGTGAGGCCGTAATGGAGGGTGTTCATGCGTCACCCCCTTTTTTCTTCTTCTTGTTGGCCGCCAAAGCCTCGTCGCGGGCCTGCGCCGTGGCGTCGGACAGCCGCACGCTCACACGATCGGGCAACCGCAAATCGACCATGGTGATATCGCGCGACAAAAGTTTTTTGTCATGATCGAGCGCGACCAGCCGATCGAGCGCCGCCACGACATCGGTTTCCGGCAGCCGCACGTCGATGCCGTTGGCGAGCCGTAAATTCCAGCGCCGCTCCGCCACCAGGATCGAGGCGCGCAGCTGGGACCGGATATCCGGGTAGCGGTCGATGACGGCGAGGAAATCCTTTGCCGAGCGTTCCGCACCTTTGCCGACCACGAGCGGCAGGCCGACATAGCGGCGTTCGACGAACGGTTCGAGCACCGTGCCGTCGGCGGCAATGACGCTGACGCGGCCGTCCTTCTGCCAGATGGCAAAAGCCTGCCGTTCGGTCACCGTGATCTGCAGGCGATCGGGATAAAGTTTCAGCACCGCCGCATCGCCAATCCAAGGATTGGCCATCAAGCGCGTGCGCGCGGCGTCGGCGTCGAGGAACAACAGCGAAGCGCGGCCGGTGACGCCGGCGGTGGTGAGGATTTCCTCGCGGCTGACTTCCTTCGAGCCGGTCAGCGAAATCGCAGCGATCCGCAAGCCGACCGAGTTCGCAACCGTGTCGCGGGCGTCCTTGAACCAGGTGATAAGGTCGGGAAGGTGCTGGCCCTTGACGACGCCATAGCCGAGCGCGCCGGTCAAAAGCAGCACCGATCCCGCGATACCGATGCCGGACGGCAACCGCTTGAGCCGCGAACGCCAGCGTCCGGCGAGGCCGCGATAGGCCATCCAGAAGAAACGGCGGCGAGGTTTGGCGCCAACGCGCGCGAAAGCCGGCTCGTCAATCGGCGTGCCGGCCTCCCCCACCTCTGATAGCCCCGACCCCATCATCGATTGGTCGAGGCGTCCTCCACCATCCATTGCACCAGCTCATCGAACGTGATGCCCGCATACGCAGCAAGCTCGGGCACGAGCGACGTCTCGGTCATGCCCGGTTGTGTATTGACCTCAAGACAGACAAGCTCACCCGTTCCCCGATCGTCATAACGAAAGTCCGCGCGGCTCACGCCGCGGCAGCCAAGCGCGTTATGGGCAGCCAGACTGAGTCTGCGGACTTCCTGGTAAACATTTGGTAAAATTTGCGCCGGCAACAGGTGTTTGGAGCCGCCGGCGGCGTATTTTGCCTCGTAGTCGTAGAACCGCGTCGCCGGCACGATCTCGATGACGTCGAGCACCCGGTCGCCGAGCACGGCGCAGGTCAGCTCCTTGCCGGGGATGTAGCGCTCGACCATCACCCGCTCGCCGAACGCCCAATCGTCGCGATAAAGCTCCTGGGGCGGGTGCGGATGCGCCTCGGTGACGATGAAAACGCCGACGCTGGAGCCTTCCGCGATCGGCTTGATCACATAGGGCCGCGCCATGAGATGGCCTTTGGCCGCTTCGAAGCGCGACACCACCCGGTCCTCGGCGACCGGCACGCCGGCGGCGCGGAACAGTGTTTTGGCGAAATCCTTCTGCATGGCGACGGCCGAGGCCATGACGCCGGAATGGCTGTAGGCAATGCCGAGAATCTCCAACACGCCTTGCAGGGTGCCGTCTTCGCCAGGCCGGCCGTGCAGCACGTTGAGCGCGGTATCGGGCTTGGCGGCGGTCAGCGCCGCGGCAATATCGGGGGTTACATCGATCGGGGTGACGCGATAGCCGAGCCGGGTGAGAGCGTCAGCGCAAGCCTTGCCGGAGCGCAGCGATACGTCGCGCTCCGCCGACCAGCCCCCCATCAGGACGGCCACGTGCTTTGCCATATGACTCAGCCGGTTCCGCTGATTCGCATGGCTCACGAATAGAATCCACAATTGGCGAAAAATCGAGAGTTTTAGTGGCCGGCGGACTCGGGGACGGCGAAGCCGTCACCGAGCCGGTATGGCGAAGCCGTCGTAGAGCCACGACAGGCAGTCGAACAAATGCGCCTCGTCCCAATCGGCCACGGTGGCATTGCGCACGTTCCGGGCGATGCCTTCGTCGAGGTGGTAGAAGTCCCATAACGACCGGGACTCGAGTTGCACCCGCGCGGTACGCAGGAGCCGCGCCGCCTCGAAGCGCCGGAATGCGGCGTGATAGTCGCCGTCCGCGGCGTGGATCGCTTCGGCAACGCAGAGGCCGTCCTCGATCGCCATGCCGGCGCCTTGCGCCAGCGACTGCAGCGGTGCATGCGCAGCGTCGCCCAAGAGCACGATGCGGCCCTGGTGCCAATGCCGCACCGGAGCGCGGTCGCCGATCGAGCGGCGCCAGCGCAGGTCCATCATGCCGATCAGCGCGCGCATCGACGGATGCGCATTGCGGTAGGCGTGCGCGAGCTCGGCGCGCGCGGACGCGGCATCCAGTCGCTCGGCATGGGCCGCGGTGCGGAACACGTTGACGACGTTGAACTCGCTGCCGTGCCGCAGCGGATAATGCACGATATGCAGGCCCGGTCCGCTCCACAGCACCACGCAATCGAGCGGCACGTCGACCTTGAGTTCTTGCATCGGCACGATGGTGCGCAGCGCCACATAGCCGATCGGTTGCGGCTCGCCGTCGCCGATCAATTTCGCCCGGAACAGCGAGCGGACGCCGTCCGCCGCAACGAGCGCGGCGCCGGAAAAGGTGCGGCCGTCCTCCGTGGTCACCGCAATGCTGTCGCCGCGCTCCTCGAAGCCGGTCACCATCGCTTCGGCAACAAGCTCGATGGCGTCGCTGTGCCGGCAGGCATCGAGCAAGATGTTATGCAGATCGACGCGATGGATAATGATGTAGGGATGCTTGAAGCGGGCGCGGAACGACGCTCCGGTTGGAATCCGCACCAGCTCTTTACCGGTCAGCGCATCCAGCATCAGCACCGCCGGCGGCGAATCCGCTACCGCCATCACCTGCTCGGTCAAGCCGATGCGATCGAACACATGAAAAACATTGGGGCCGAACTGGATGCCGTAGCCGATGGCGCCGAATTCCGGCGCGCCTTCGAGCACGCGCGCCCGGCCGCCGCGGCGCGCCAGGGCGAGTGCGGTCGTGAGACCGCCGAGGCCGCCGCCGACGATGAGGATCGGGTCGCTCGCCATGGCGTCAGGCTGGGCGTCGTGCGCTCATCGGGAAATCACTTCCCCTTAAAATTCGCTGCGCGCTTTTCATTGAATGCCAAAATGCCTTCGCGGCGATCTTCGGTCGGGACCATCCTGTAATACGCTTCGGTCTCGAGCGCGAGACCGTCCCAGAGCGACATGTTCACGCCGCGGCCGATGGCAAGTTTTGCTTGCCGCACCGAGATCGGCGCATTGCGTGCGATGGTCTCGGCCGTCGCCAGCGCCTCGGCGATGAGCTGCGCAGCCGGCAGCACTTTGCTGACCATGCCCCACGCTTGCGCTTGCGCGGCGGTAAAGGGTTTTCCGGTGAGGACGATTTCCTTCGCCCGCCGCTCGCCGACGGCGCGCGGCAGCGTCTGCGTTCCACCGGCGCCCGGCATGATGCCGAGCGTGACTTCGGTCAGCGCGAACCGGGCCTGCTCCGCCGCATAGATGAAATCGCAGGCCAGCGCCAATTCGCAGCCGCCGGCGTAGGCGGCGCCGTTGACCGCCGCGATGACCGGGATCGGGCACGCCAATATGGCGCGCACCATGCGCTCGTAGATCAGGTGCTGGCTGGTCCAGGCCTCGTCGGTCATGCCCTTGCGCTCCTTGAGATCGGCGCCGGCGCAAAAGGCCCGATCCCCCGCGCCGGTGAGGATGACGCAACGGGTATCGCCGCCGTCGAGATTGAGCCCCTCGAACAGCGTCATGATGTCGGTGCCGCATTGCGAATTCATCGCATTGGCGACGTCGGGGCGATTGAGCGTGACGAGCATGACATGCTGGCGCGGCCGGTCGATGCTCAACGTGGTAAATGTCATCATGGGGACCTCGGTTTGGCTTAACCACGATGAGCGCAGGCGCGGCATCGGTCAATTGATTGGGTCAATCGATCGGGCGTATCAGAGGACAGGGCGAAGCCCGGCACCCCGCCGAACGCTCCGCCGGCCCAGAAGCGCCGTCATAATTTCGGTCCGATCAAGGTGTTTTCTTGTTTGGGCTTCGGGAGGATGGGACATGCGGCACATCTTCGTATGGGTCGTAGAATTCATAAAACTGCTGGGCGGGCGGCGGCTTCACCCGATCGCCACCCAATGTCCGATCTGCCAGCAGATGGTCCACCTCCACGTCGATAAAGCCGGCCGCCGCCACGTCTTCGCCCATGCCCGCGGTTTGTACGAGGGCAGCCGGTTTGGCGTGCACTACGCGGCCAAGATGAAGTGTGTCGGCTCCGGCGCCCAGACCATGTTCGATCCCCGCCCGGACGAACATCAAAGTTTTAAGCTGCCCCGTTCGCTGCTTGACGAGTCATGAGCCGGCGGCGGGTATCGGCAAGGTCAAATGAAAGACCGTGCCGAACGGGCTTGCGGGCGCCACCCGCAGCGCGCCGCCATGGGCCTCGATGATCGACCGGCAGATGGACAGCCCCAGCCCCATGCCGTGGGACTTGGTCGTAAAGAACGGATCGAAGATACGGTCGAGATGAGCGGGATCGATTCCGGTTCCGGTATCCGCCACGGTCATCGTCACGCTTGCCTGCGGGGCGAGGCTGGCGGCGATGGTCAGGCACCGTTCCCGCCCGGTGACCGAACTCATGGCTTCGACGGCGTTCATAACGAGGTTGAGGATGACCTGCTGCAATTGCACGCGCGTCGCCATCACCTGCGGCAGGCCGTCGCCCATATCGTTGCGTAAGACGATCTGGTGGGTTTCCAATTCACCCTGGGCGAGCGCGAGCACTTCGCCGACGAGCTGACGCAAATCCACCGCGCTGGTCTTGCCGGACTCCTTGCCGAACATGGCGCGGATGCCGTCGATCACCTCGGTGATGCGATGGCCGGCTTTCACGATCTGATCGAGGTTACCCCGTGCTTCCGCGAGATTGGGTTCCGATCTCTTCAACCACCGCAGACCGGCATTGGCGCTGGTCACGATGACAGCCAGCGGCTGTTTGATTTCGTGGGCAATCGACGCCGTCATGGCGCCCATGGTGGTTCGCCGTGACGCGTTGGCGAATTCTTGGCGCAGCGTGTGCAATTGTTCCTGGGCTTGCTTGAGATTGGTGATGTCTCTGTCGGTCGCATAGATCAGCCCGCGATCCGGCACGGCGAACCACGACAGCCAGCGATAAGACCCGTCCTTGCAAACCATGCGGTTTTCGAAATGCCGCGTCCTTCGCCCGGCAACCAGATTGTCGCGCGCGATGGAGGAGCGCGCGCGGTCGTCGGGGTGCACCAGCGAGGCAATGGTCTTGCCGACCAAATCGTCGGGCGACCAGCCCAGCGTAGATTGCCACGCCGGATTGACGTTGAGGATATTGCCGTCGGAATCGAAGACGACGAGAAGATCCTGGGAGAGGTTCCAGACCCGGTCCCGCTCCTGGGCCCGCGCCTCGACACGCTCGGCCAGTTCCTTGTTGAGGTCGCGCAACCGCTCCTCGCTGGCGGCGAGGTCGGCTTCGGCACGCTTGCGTTCGGTGATCTCTTCGGCGGCGACATTGATGCCGACCACCTCGCCGCTGCGGTCCTTCAACGGATGCCAATAGGTGATCCAGACGCGATCGCTGTTCGATCCATCGGGCCGCTGGCCGTTGACCTCGATGCCGGTGATGGGTGCGCCCGTGTGCAGGATGGTCTTGACGATATGTTCCACCTGCTCGGCGACTTGCGGCACCGTTTCACGCACCGAACGTCCGATATGGTCGGCAACGGAGATACCGCAAATTTCCGTCAGGTGCTTGTTGATCATCACGTAACGGCAATCGAGACTGAGAAACGCCAAACCGATCGGCGCGGTCTCGTAGATCAATTGCAATTCGGGGGAGTGAGCGGGAGAGCCAGCGGGAACGGAATGATCGATGCCGTATGCCATGACCGTCACCCGGATTCATTGCATCGCCAGCGCGGATACCAGCCGAAGGCTTACGCGCGCATCGCTGACGGCAAGGAACGGATATTGTCTCCCTGCATGAACCTTCAACAGCAATATGATCTACCGCTTTTGCGACATACAAAAGCGCAATCTCAAGGCCCCGCAGGCTCAATCGGCCTGATACGCCGGGCTTTGCATCAATTCTATTTGATAACCGGTCGACAAAGTCGAGTTGGACCGTGGTCCAATACTTGGTCGACAGCCGCCTACAATCGTTGCACCACCGTGCGGCGGGCGGCATGATCGGACCATGACCATCCGCTTTTTTGCTGCGGCACTGCTGCTCGTGCTGGCGAGCGCGACCTTGCGGGCCGCCGAGCCGGCGCCGCTGCCGCCGGCGGTGGGCTTGAGCGAGAGCGCGGCCAAGGAAAGGGCGGCGCTTTTTGCCGAACTCGCCGCGGCGAAGAGCGACGCCGAAGCGCGCGAGATCGAGGAGCGGCTTTGGACCTTCTGGCGCAGCTTTGCCGACGACGAATCGCGGCAGCTGCTGGAGCAGTCGCGCGAGGCGCAGCTGCGTTTCGATTACGCCGAAGCGCTCATTGACAACAAAGCCGTGGTCAAGCACGCGCCGCAATTCGCCGAAGGCTGGAACCAGCTCGGCTACGTTTATTTTCTGGCGGGACAATACGACGCTTCGCTGGAAGCGATCGAACACGTTCTCGCACTCGAGTCGATGCATTACGCGGCACTGGCCGGCAAAGGCATTATTTTGTACTACGCGGGCAAGGTCGAGGAAGCGCAGGCGCCATTGAAGCGCGCACTGGCGATCAATCCGTGGCTGAAGGAACGCAACCTGATCGGCAAGGATTCCCTGCCGACGCCTTGAGCGCGGTCAATCTCGCGGCGCGGCCACGCCGATACGCTCGATCTCCCATTCCAGCTCGACGCTGGAATCTTCCTTGACGCGGCGGCGCACGGTTTCGCCCAAGGTCTCGATGTCGGCGGCGGTCGCGCCGCCGAGATTGATCAGAAAGTTGCAATGCATTTCCGAGACCTGTGCGCCGCCGGCTTTCAGCCCGCGGCAGCCGGCGGCGTCGATCAGCTGCCACGCCTTGCGGCCCGGCGGATTCTTGAACGTCGAGCCGCCGGTGCGGCTCTTGATCGGCTGCGTCGCCTCGCGCGACTCGGTGATCTTGTCCATCTCGGCGGCGATGACGGCAGAATCGCCGCGCTCGCCTTGGTACAGAGCTTCGGTGAAGATGTAATCGGCGGGCACGCCGCAGTGCCGATAGCTGTAGCCCATGTCGGCGTTGCGCAGCACGTGGACGTGGCCCTGCCGGTCGACCGCGCGCGCTTCGACCAGCGCGTCCTTGGTCTCGCGGCCGTAGGCGCCGCCGTTCATGCGCAGCGCGCCGCCGACGCCGCCGGGAATGCCGCGCATGAACGACAGGCCGGCAATGCCAGCCTCCTGCGCCGCGCGCGCGACTTTGACGTCGGGCACCGCGGCTCCGGCGCGAAGGCGCGTGTCCTCGACAGTGATCTCGCTGAAACCGCGGCCGAGCCTGATCGTCACGCCCGGCACGCCGCCGTCGCGTACGATGAGATTGGAGCCGAGGCCGATGATGGCAACCGGAATATCCGCCGGCAGGTTGGCGAGCGCATAAGCAAGGTCTTGCTCGTCTTCCGGCATGAACAGAATCTGTGCCGGACCACCGACGCGAAACCAGGTCAGCTCCGCCAACGATTGATTTGCCAACAACCGCCCGCGCAGCGCCGGCATTTTGGCTTTCAGCTCGGCGACGATGTCGGGAAAACTCATGCGGCTGCGCCCACCATGGTGTCGAGCCAAGCCGCCAGCACTTTGCCGCCAAGCTCGCGCGTCGCCGGCCCCAGCGTGTGCACCTGCCGGCGGATCTCACGCGGATCGATGCCGGCCTTGCCGAGCTCGACGGTATGGCCGACCAGCCAGGATTCGAACCGCGCCGGCTCGGTCTCCAGATGAAATTGCAGCGCAAGCTGTGAAGGCTTGCGGAAAAACGCCTGCACCGGGCAATGCGGCGTCGCGGCGAGCCGCTCGCAGCCTGCCGGCAAGTCGCAATTATCGCCATGCCAATGCAGCACCGGACTGGTTCCAAGCAGTGCCAGCACCGAGGTTTCGCCCGCCGCCGTCAGCGTCAACGGCGCCCAGCCGATCTCCTTCACCGGCCCCGGCGCCACGCGCGCACCGAGCGCCGCCGCCATCATCTGCGCGCCGAGGCAAATGCCGAGGATCGGCTTGTTCGCAGCGAGGCGCGCCGCAATGGCGGCGATCTCGCCGGTGATGAACGGATAGGTCTCGGCCTCATAGACGCCGATCGGGCCGCCGAGCACGACCACCAGATCGGGCGCGATCAGCGTTGTGGCGTCGAAGCGCTCGATGCCGGCGTCGTGATAGCGGATGTCGTAGCCGCGCGCCGAGACGAGCGGTCCTAAAAGTCCGAGATCCTCGAAGGCGACGTGACGAACCGCAAGGCAGGCTTTAGCCATTTCCGGATCGTGCTCTAGGTTGCCGCCGCCAACTCGCCGGGCAGTGCATAGGCCCATTGGGTGATCGAACCGGCGCCGAGACACACCACATAGTCGCCCGGCTTCGCCATGCTGGAGACCAGCAGATGCAGCCGGTCCGGGCTGTCCAGCGCAAAGACCTGCCGGTGTCCGTTTTTGCGCAGGCCCTGCACCAACGAGTCACGGTCCGCGCCCTCGATCGGCGCTTCGCCGGCCGTATAGACCGGCGCGACGATGACAGCGTCGGCGTCGTTGAAGCAGGTGCAAAATTGCTCGAACAAAGCCTGTAGCCGCGTATAGCGATGCGGCTGCACCACGGCGATCACATGGCTCTTGGTGGACTCGCGCGCCGCCCGCAGCACGGCGGCGATCTCGACCGGATGGTGGGCGTAATCGTCGACGATGGTGACGCCGTTCCACATGCCGGTGCGGGTGAAGCGCCGGCGTACGCCGGCGAAATTGGCCAGCGCATTGCGGATCACGTCGTCGCCGATGCCGAGCTCGTGGGCCACCGCGATCGCCGCCGTGGCATTGAGCGCGTTATGCCGACCCGGCATCGGCAGCGCGACATTCTTGATCTCGTGCAAAAAACTCCCAGCGCGGTCGCGGAACACGATGGTGAACAGCGAAGTACCGCCGGCATGGGAGACATCGACCAGCCGCACGTCGGCCTGCGGGTTCTCGCCGTAGGTGACCATGCGGTGATCCTCGATGCGGCCGACCAGGCTCTGCACCACCGGATGATCGGTGCACATCACCGAGAAACCGTAGAACGGCACGTTCTCGACGAAGGCGCGGAACGCATCCTGCACCGCCTCGAAAGTCTTGAAATGATCGAGATGCTCGGGATCGATATTGGTGACGATGGCGACATCGGCCGGCAGCTTGAGGAAGGTGCCGTCGGACTCGTCGGCCTCGACCACCATCCACTCGCCGGTGCCGAGCCGTGCATTGGTGCCGTAGGCGTTGATGATGCCGCCATTGATCACCGTCGGATCGAAACCGTCGGCGTCGAGCAGCGCCGCCACCATGGACGTGGTCGTGGTCTTGCCGTGGGTGCCGGCGATGGCGACGCAGCTTTTCAGCCGCATCAGCTCGGCCAGCATCTCGGCGCGGCGCACCACCGGCAACCGCTCGGCGCGCGCCGCGACCAGCTCCGGATTGTCGGGCTTGATCGCCGAGGACACGACGAGGACGCGGACGCCGGTCAAATTCTCGGCCGCATGCCCGATCGAGATTTTCACGCCCTTGTCGCGCAGCCGCTTGACGTTGGCGCTCTCGGACTGGTCGGAGCCCTGCACCGTATAGCCGAGGTTCACCATCACCTCGGCGATGCCGCTCATGCCGATGCCGCCGATGCCGACGAAATGCACCGGCCCAATGTCGCGCGGCAATTTCATGGGTCGCTCCAACCTCTCTTCTTCCCCGCCCCTGGTGGGGAAGGAAAACCTACTGGTTTGCGCCCGCCGCCGCCACCTTCAGCACCAGGTCGGCAAGCCGGTCCGCGGCATCGAGCCGACCCACGGAGCGGGCTGCCGCCGCCATGGCGGTAAGCCGCTGCGGCGCCGCGGCGAGGCCCGCGAGCTCGGCCGCGAGCCGCCGCGGGGTGAAAACATCCTGGGTGAGCCGGATGGCTCCGCCGGCTGCTTCGAGGACGCCGGCATTGGCGAATTGGTCCTGATCGAGCGCATGCGGCAGGGGGACCAGGATCGACGGCCGGCCGATCGCGGCCAGCTCGGCGACCGTGGACGCCCCAGATCGCGACACGATCAGATGGCTCGCCGCCAGGCGCGCCGGCAAATCGGTGAAAAAAGGCGCTATTTCAGCGGCAACCGCGAGCTTGGCATAGGCGCCGCGCACCCGGGCCAAATCCTCATCGCGGGCCTGCTGCACGATCGCCAGCCGCGCCCGCAAGGCCGGTTCGAGGAGCCCGATCGCGGCGGGGACGATATCGGCCATGACGCGGGCGCCCTGGCTGCCGCCGAAAACCAGAAGCCGCAACGGATCGCCCGGCGCCGGATAGGGTATCGCCGCGGCCGCGACGACCGCCGGCCGCACCGGATTGCCGGTCAGCGTCGCTTTGGCGGCCAAGTCGGGCTTTTGGCCGAACATATCGGGGAACGAGGTGGCGATCGCGGCGACGCGGGGCGCCAGGAACCGGTTGGCGCGCCCGATCACCGCATTGGCATCGTGGATCAGGCTCGGCACCCCGGCCCAGGCAGCCGCCAAAACTGGCGGCACCGTCGGATAGCCGCCGAAGCCAACCACCGCGGCGGGCTTCAGCTGGCGGATGAGCGCGCGAGCCTGGAAATATCCGAGGCCGAGCTTGGCGGCGGTTTGGCCGAGCGCGATCGGATTACGCGACGCGACCGTCGCGCTTGAAACCACATGGATGTTTTGTTCGGAAAATGCGCCGCCATAGCGCTCGGCGCGCCGATCGGTGACGAGGTGAACCGGAATGCCGCGCTGCGCCAGCGCCGCCGCAAGCGCCTCGGCCGGAAACAAATGACCGCCCGTACCGCCGGCCGCCACCAGCACCGGCGCCCGGCCCGGCGCCAGCATCAGGCCGCGCTCCCGCCGAGCACGATTTCGCCGGGCAATCGCGCGCCTGGCCGTTCCCGCGTGAGTGCCACCAACATGCCCATGCCGTAAGCCAGCGAGATCAGCGACGAGCCGCCATAGGAGATGAAGGGCAACGTCATGCCCTTAGCCGGAATGAGATGCAGGTTGACCGCCATGTTGATGGTCGATTGCATGCCGAACAAAATCGCCAGCCCCGCGGCGGCGAAACGGATGAACGGGTCTTCCGTGCGCATCGCCTTGGTCAGCGCGCGGATCACAATGAACGCGAACAGCGCGACCAGAATGAGGCAGAGCACGACGCCGAACTCTTCCGCCGCGACCGCGAAGACGAAGTCGGTATGGCCTTCGGGCAGGATGCGCTTGATGGTGCCCTCGCCCGGACCGCGGCCGAACCAGCCGCCGCGAATGAACGATTCAGTGGCGATATCGATATTGAAGGTGTCGCCGGACGCCGGATCGATGAAGCGATTGATGCGTTGCGCCACGTGCGGCACGGTGAAGAACGCCGCCGTCAAGCCAAGGCCGGCGGTGGCGGCGAGCCCGATCACCCAGATGAAGCGCATGCCCGCCATGTAGAACAGCGCGCCCCACACCAGCGCGATCAGCATGGTCTGGCCGAAGTCGGGCTGCATCACCAACAGCGCCACCACGACGATGAGCAACATTAGCGCAAACGTATTGGCCGGCATTTCGGGACGCTTGGCCGATTCACCGAACAGCCAGGCGACCAGGACCACGAAAGCAGGCTTCAAAAACTCCGAGGGCTGGATGTTCATCCCTAAGATCACCAGCCAGCGCCGCGCTCCTTTGATCTCGGCGCCGAAATACGGCGTGATCGCGACCAGCGCGATGCTGACGGCAAAAACCACGATCGAGACTTGGCGAATTTCGCGCGGCGACAGAAACGACGTCGCGATCAGGACCCCGGCAGCGGGGATGAGGAACAGCACCTGGCGGTTGACGAAGTGGAATGGGTCGAGCCCGATGCGCGTGGCCACCGGCGGGCTCGCCGCCAGGCACAGCACGATACCGCCCAGCATCAGCGCGCCGAGCGCCGCCAATGTCAGCCGGTCGACCGTCCACCACCATTCGGAAAACGGCGTCGGTTGCGCCCGCGAGGCCAAAGTTGTCCCCTAGAATGACCCCTCCCCAGGAGAAGTCCCCGCCTAGTGGTGACACCGCCTTGGTTTAAAGGGGATTAAGAATCCTATTTTCCGTCATCCTGAGGTGCCCGCCGTAAGGCGGGCCTCGAAGGATGCACGGCCCGGGCCGTCGCCCTTCGAGGGCCGCTTGCGGCCACCTCAGGGTGACGGATTACTTTTTAGGCGTAAGCCCCGGCAATGCCCGCACCAAATCCCGGAACGCGTCGCCGCGGACCTCGAAATTGCGATACTGGTCGAACGAGGCGCAGGCCGGCGACAGCAGCACCACCGGCTCCGCGACCGTGGAGGCTTCGGCGTCGCGGGTGGCGGCGGCGACGGCCTTGTCGAGCGTTCCGTCGATCTCATGCGGCACGCCGGGCGACAGCGTCGCGGCGAATTCTTCGGCCGCCTCGCCGATCAGATAGGCCTTGCGGATGCGGGGAAAGAAACCGCGCAGCGATTCGATGCCGCCGGTTTTCGGCTTGCCGCCGGCAATCCAGAAAATGTCGCTGAAGCAGGCCAGTGCCTGGGCCGCCGAGTCGGCATTGGTGGCTTTGGAATCGTTGACATAGAGAACGGCGCCGCGGCGGCCGAGCTCTTCCATCCGATGGGCGAGCCCGGGGAACGAGCGCAACCCGGCCTGGATCGCCGCCGGTTCGAGGCCGAGCGCCAGTGCCGCGGCGGCAGCGCAAGCGGCGTTCTGCGCATTGTGCTGGCCGCGCAGCGAGCCGATGCCGCCGAGCTCTGCGATCTGGGTGACGCCCGAAGCCGTGGTACGCATGATGCGCCCGCTCGCGACATAGATGCCATTGCTCAATGCCTGCCGCACCGAAATCCTGACCACGCGTTTGCCGGCGTGTTCGAGCCGGTCGGCAATGGCGTGGCACCAGTCGTCGTCGACGCCGACGATTGCCGTGCCGTTGCTTGGCACGCCGGCGACGAGGCGCTCTTTCACCTCGGCGTAGTGCGCCATGGTGCCGTGGCGATCGAGATGGTCTTCGCTGAGATTGATCAAAATGCCGACCGAAGGATCGAGCGAGGGTGCGAGATCGATCTGATAGGACGAGCATTCGATGACGTGGACGCGGCCGGCTCGCGGCGGCTGCAGCGACAAAATCGCGGTGCCGATATTGCCGCCGAGCTGCGCATCCAGACCGGCCGATGCGGCAAGGTGCGCGATCAGCGCCGTGGTGGTCGATTTGCCGTTGGTGCCGGTGATGGCGACGAAAGGCGCGTCCGGCGCAAGCTTGGCGCGCTCGCGGCAGAACAATTCGATATCGCCGATCACCGCGACGCCGGCCTTGCGGGCGAGCGCAACGATCCAATGCGGCTCGGGATGGGTGAGCGGTACGCCGGGCGCCAACACCAGTGCCGCGATCCTCGACCAGTCGGCCTGCCGCAAATCGGCAGTGGGAATGCCGGCGGCATTGGCCTTGGCGACGCTCTGCGCATCGTCGTCGCAGGCGATGACGTCGGCGCCGCCGGCAAGGAGCGCGCTGGCGCTCACCAGCCCCGAGCCGCCCAGACCGAACACCGCGACCTTTTTCCCCGCGAAGGCCGTGACCGGGATCACGGCTACCTCAGCTTCAGGGTCGACAACCCCACCAGCGCCAGCACCACCGAGACGATCCAGAAGCGAATGACGATCTGCGGCTCGGTCCAGCCGAGCTGTTCGAAATGATGATGGATCGGCGCCATCTTGAAGATGCGCTTGCCGGTGAGCTTGAACGACACCACCTGCACGATCACCGACACCGCCTCGAGCACGAACAGGCCGCCGATCACGGCGAGAACGATCTCATGCTTGGTGGCAACCGCAACGGCGCCGATCATACCGCCGAGCGCCAGCGAGCCGGTATCGCCCATGAAGATCGAAGCCGGCGGCGCGTTGAACCAGAGGAAGCCCAAACCGGCGCCGAGCACGGCGCCGCACAGCACCTCAAGCTCGCCGGTGCCGGCCACGTAGTGAATTTGCAGATAGTCGGCGAACACGGCGTTGCCGGAGAGATACGCGATCATGCCAAAGCTCGCCGCCGCGATCATCACCGGAACGATGGCGAGGCCGTCGAGACCGTCGGTCAGGTTCACCGCGTTGCCCGCGCCCACCATGATGAAGGCGGCAAAAAACACGAAGAACCAACCGAGGTTGAGCACCACTTCCTTGAAAAACGGGAATACCAGCGTCATTGAAATCTGCGTCTGGCCGAGCCGGACCAGGGCGATAGCGGCAAGCATGGCGATGATAGCTTCGATGCCAAGCCGCGTGCGCGCCGAAAAGCCGTCGGACCTCTGCTTTTTGACCTTCAGATAATCGTCATAGAAACCGACAAAGCCGAAGCTGAGCGTCACGCCGAGCACGATCCAGACATACGGGTTGGCTGGGTTGGCCCACAGCAAGGTCGAGACCAGCATGCCGGAGAGAATCATCAACCCGCCCATGGTCGGCGTGCCAGCCTTGGCGATGATGTGCGACTTCGGCCCGTCGCTGCGGATCGGCTGGCCTTTGCCTTGGAACAGCCGCAGCCGGTCGATGATCATCGGCCCGAACATGAAAACAAAAAGCAGCGCAGTGATCACCGCGCCGCCGGTGCGGAACGTGATGTAGCGGAACACATTGAGGACAGAGAGCTTGTCCGACAGATCGACCAGCCAATAAAGCATTACAGCAACCTTATGCGGACGCTTCTTCCAGAGTGTGCGGATACACCCGTTGCAGCGCCTTGACGATGGGTGCCATGCGCGAACCGTTCGAGCCCTTCACCATGACGACATCGCCGGCACGGATCGCAGGCACCACTTGCGCTTCGAGCGCGGCGGAGTCCTCTGCATAGCCGCCGCGTTGGCCGGCGGGAAGGGCCTGCCATAGCGAACGCATCAGCGGGCCGCAGCAGAATACCAGATCGATGGCATTGGCCTCGACCGGCGCGGCCAGGCCGCGATGCAACGCCTTGCCCTTCGGCCCCAATTCGAGCATGTCGCCGAGGACGGCAATGCGCCGGCCCTGCGGCCCGATCGGCGCCTGGCCGAGCAAAGCGAGCGCCGCATCGACCGAAACCGGATTGGCGTTGTAGCTCTCGTCGATGAGGAGCGCCGCGCCGCCGGGCAGATCGAGCTCGATCGGCGCACCGCGGCCGGAGACGGCCTCAAGCTCGGCAAGTGCCAGCGCCGCCAGCGCGAGATCGGCGCCGACCAATTCCGCGACCGCCAATACCGCAAGCGAATTCATCACCTGGTGGCGGCCCGGCGCGCCGATCTTATAGGTGAGCTCGGTGCCGAGGATGTCGGCTTGCACGGTCGAGCAGCGCGGATGCAGCACGCATTTGATCAGGCGGGCATCGGCCTTGGCGTGCTCGCCGAACGACACGACGCGCGCGACCTTGGCTTCGTTGGCGCGGCGCGCCAGATGGGCGAATTGCGCGATGTCGCGGTTGAGGACGGCGACGCCGCCGGGCTCGAGTCCCAGAAAAATCTCCGCTTTGGCGTCGGCGATCTTGGTCAGCGAGCCCAGCGATTCCAGATGCACCGGCGCGATGGTGGTGATCAGCGCCACATGCGGACGGGCGAGCCGCGACAGCGGCGCGATCTCGCCGGCATGATTCATGCCCATTTCGAGCACCGCATAGCGCGCATCCGCCGGCAAGCGTGCCAGCGACAACGGCACGCCCCAATGATTGTTGTAGGACGCGGCCGAGGCGTGGGTCTTGCCGTCCTTCGACAGCGCGAGCCGCAACGCTTCCTTGGTGCCGGTCTTGCCAACAGAGCCGGTGACGCCGACTACCTTGGCGCTGGTGCGCAACCGCGCGGCGGCGGCGAGATCGCGCAACGCCGCCAGCACGTCGCGCACGACAAGGAGCGGCGCGTCACTCGGAAATTGTCCGCGCCGGTCGGCGGCAATGACGGCGAGGCCGGCCTTGGCCTTTAGCGCCGCGGCAACGAACTCATGGCCGTCGCGGTTGTCGCCTTGAATAGCGAAAAACGCCTCGCCGGGTGCGATCGTGCGCGTGTCGATGGAAATTCCGGAAATGGATTGCGGCAGCGCGCCGTGCCGCTCGGCCGCCATCGCGGTCGCCATTGCCTCGATGGTCCACAGCGCGCTCACGCGGCCAGCTCCTTGAGCGCCGCAGCGACGGCTTCGTGATCGCTGAACGGCACAATCCGGTCGCCGATAATTTGGCCGGTTTCATGGCCCTTGCCGGCAATCAACAGGACATCGCCGTGGCGCAATTCGGCGATGGCCGACCGGATGGCGTCGCGCCGATCGCCGATTTCGGCGGCGCCATGTGCTTCTCCCAAAATCGCCGCGCGGATGGCGGCGGCGTCCTCGCTGCGCGGATTGTCGTCGGTGACGACGACGCGATCGGCCTTTTCTGCCGCGATGGCGCCCATCAGCGGCCGCTTGCCCCGATCGCGGTCGCCACCGGCACCAAATACCACCGCAAGCCGTCCGGTCACATAAGGCCGCAAAGCATCGAGCGCCTTGGCGAGCGCGTCGGGCTTGTGCGCATAGTCGACAAAGATCGGCGCGCCGCGGCTTGAGCCGACAAGCTCGAGCCGGCCCTTGGCGCCTTTGAGATTTTCCAGCGCCGGAAATACCGCAGCCGCATCGCTGCCGGTGGCGATGGCGAGGCCTGCGGCAACCAATGCGTTCTCGACCTGGAATTCGCCGACCAGCGGCAAGCGCACGGCAAAGCTTTTGCCGTCGTGTTCGAGCCGCAGCGTCTGTGCGAAGCCTTCGATCTTGGCTTCGACCAGCCGAATGCCCGTTCCACTGCGGCCGACGCTGAGAATCGACAAGCCGCGTGCTGTTGCGGCATGGAGCACCGCGTCGGCGTGATCATGGTCGACATCGATGACAGCCGCGGCGCCGCGATCTAGCAGCGCCTCGAACAGCCGCAGTTTTGCGGTGAGGTAAGCTTCAAAATTTTGATGATAGTCGAGATGGTCGCGCGTGATGTTGGTGAAGCCGCCCGCCGCGATGCGCAAACCATCGAGCCGGAATTGATCGAGGCCGTGCGACGACGCTTCGATGGCAAGATGGGTGACTCCCTCGCCGGCGAGCGCATCGATCGAGCGATGCAGTTCGACCGGATCCGGCGTCGTCAGCGAGCCGTAAGTCTCGCTGTGCGGTGAGACGATGCCGACGGTGCCGATGCTGGCGGCGCTAAAACCCAGCGCGCTCCAAATCTGCCGCGTGAAGGCCGCGACCGAAGTTTTGCCGCTGGTGCCAGTGACGGCGGCGATGGTTTTAGGCTGGCGCTGATAAAATTTCGCCGCCGCCAGCGCCAGCGCACGCCGCGCGTTGGCAACGCGCGCGAACGCCACGTTCAGCGGCGCGGCCGGTTGATGTTCCGCAACAATCGCAACGGCGCCGGCCGCAATCGCCGGCGCGATGAAACGCGCGCCGTCGGCCTTGTTGCCGGCAATGGCGACAAAAACGTCGCCGCGCTTGACGGCACGGCTGTCCGCCGTCACCCCGCCAACGTCGAGATCGGCATGGCGCGGGTCGAGGTCGGCATCGGGAGGCAAAATCTCGCGAAGCTTCATCTCAAGCTTCTTGGTGG
>DATHHM010000158.1:0-16163 GCA_035317145.1 Xanthobacteraceae bacterium
GGCAGGGCGAAACCACCACCTATCAGGCGGTGTTCAACTGATCCCGGCACGCGCGTCCGGCTCCGGCGACCAGTGCATGAACCAATAGACGTCGTCTTCGGCGTATTCGCGAAAGCCGAGCCGCCGGTAAAGCCGCTGCGCCGGGTTGAACTTCTCGACCGAGATGGTGACGCCTTTGCCGGAGAGCCGCGCCTCGGCGAACATGGCCTCCAATAGCGCAGTGCCGATGCCGCGGCCGCACCATTGCGGCAACAACGCGATGTCGACAATGAGCAGCGTGTCGGCCTGGCGGTCGAGATAAAGCCGGCCCGCCGGCACGCCTTGCGCTTCCAGGACATCGAAGGCCGCGCTGGCGTAGTGAACCAGATAATAGCTGCGTTGGGCATCGAACTGACTGTCCAGGAACGCGATCTTCTGGGCATCGGTCCAGTCGGCGAGCGACGCCAACTCCTCCCAGCGGGTCGAGATGTAGAGCTGGCGCAGGAACGGCACGTCGGCCTCGGTTTCGGGCCGCAACGCGAAACCCCGCTCGCTCAGCCCGGGAGGAAGCGCCAAGCTCCCGGCCGCGCTCGATCCCGCGGCGGTCATCTTTGCAGTCCGCTTGCCGTCAATGGAAACCTGGATCGCCTCAATTGCGCGACGGGAAGATCCCGAACAGACACATGCAGAAATTCACCGTCAGATACGGCTGCATGTTGTCGTGCGGCAGGGAGCCGCCGACCGGTGAGAGCACGTTCCCTGCAAGCTGAGAGTTGAACGTCGGGGTCGTATCCAAATAGATACCGCTGGGATTGGAGTCGGCGAGGTAACTCACCGATTTGGGAACTTGGGTCCGTTCCACCGTGCCTCCCGACGGCACCAATTGCGCGACGATCGTGTGCGTGTGGGAAGGCGTTTGCGCCTGCGACAGCGTCACCTGGGTCGTGCCCTGGACCTGACCGATGCTGGTATTGAAGCCGCCGAGTCCGTTCCCCCAATGCATCGGCACCTGGCCCTGCAGGTTGGGCAGTCCGAAGGTCACGGAGCCATCGCCGCCATAAGTCGTGCCAATGACCGCAAACAGCGTACTATTATCTGCGATGTTCATCAGCTGCCCGTTGCAGAACGCCCAATTCACCGGTGCGAAATTAAAGCCGAAGCAGCGGATTTCGCCAATGTAGGGCTGTGACATCTCGGCTCTCCTCAGTTCCGGCTCGGGAACACGCCCGCAATGCAGATCGCGAACGTAATGCAAAGCGACGGCATCAGATTGGTATGGGACTGGTTGTTGCCTATGGTGGAGACCCCCGCCGCGCCCATGGCTTGCGGCTGAAGCGGCGGGTTTCCAGGAGGCGTCGCATAAAAATTCGCGCCCGAGGCCGGCGGCGAGCCGGGTAAATTACCCGCGACCGACGCGCTGTTGGTGGCGGAGGTGCTGGTCGACGCCATAAAGTTGTGGATGTGCGTCGGCACCGTGCTTTGGTTCAACGTGACCGAAGGCGTCCCGCCGACCTGACCGAGATTGTAGAACGACAAGCCCAGTCCCTGGCCCCAGCCCACCGGTATGCTCGATTGGAAGTTCGGCAGCGCGAAAGTGGTGACGCCGTTGCCGCCATAGGTCGTCCCGAGCAACGAAAACAGCGCCGCGTTTTGATTGATGGCCAAAAGCTGCCCATTGCACAGGGCGTAATTCTTCGGGGCAAAGTTGCCGCCGAACATGAGAATCTGACTGAGAAACGGCGATGACATTGCGAAGCCCTCCTGATTGTGTGCGGCAACCGGCTCAGTTGCGCGCCGGGAAGATGCCTTGCGAGGCAATGCACCAATTGATCGCCAGATAGGGCTGTAGGTTGGTGTGGGCCTGGTTGCCGCCCAGGTAGGTCGACGCGGTGCCGGGATTGATAGCGATCGCCGGGCTATTGCTCGGCGCATAGAAAAAACCACCATTCCCCGAGGTTCCTAAGGCGAATCCAGCGGCCGGCGCCTGTTTGTGTGCAGCCGTCGTGCTCCCCGTAACGGTGTGGGTATGGATCGGCATCTGTTGCGACGAAATTGTGATCGTCTCCTCGCCGGCCTCTTGTCCGATGACGTATTGATTGCCCACCGGGTCACTGCCGTACTTCATCGGCACGCGGCTGCGCAGATCGGGAAGCTGGAAGTTGCTGGTGCCGTTGCCGCCGTAGAAAGTGCCGATCAGCGCGAACATGGCGGTGAACTGGGAGATCGGCAGTAGCTGCCCCTGGCACATGATCCAGCCGCGCGGCGCAAAGTTACAGGCCCAGGGACGAAGTTCGCAAAGAAACGGTGAGCTCATGCCTAACCTCCCATGGGACGTCTACAGGACAACCTTAATCGAGCCTTCAACGTCTGGCAACGGGTCATCAAACGACGACCTTCAGTTGACGTTCGCGGCTGCATTGTTTGCCTTCGCGCCAAACTTCCATGGCGCTATGTCACGCCGATGACGTTTCTCGTCGAGGTTGCGGCTTTCAGAATATCGGCAACCCAACGGTTAACTTCGGCGTCGATGACCATGTGCACACGGTCGCTGCTGCCGCGGTTGACGACGCTATGGGGATCGGAAAGGCGGAGATACCAGGCACTGCCGGCCTCGAGCACCACCCGGCTGCGGTTGAGATAGAATTCCACGCCGGCATTTGTCGCGACCGGCACGTGGATGCGCACCGTGCCTTCCTCGAAGCTCAGGTCCAGGTCGTTGTGCTCCTTGATGACCGAGCCCGGCGTAAGGCGCATCAGGCGCACCGCGCGCAGCGGAGCCTGGAATGTGTCGAGGACCCGGCGAAAGTACGGACAGGCCGCAAGCATCGGCGTGTCCTCGAAATCCGTACACGTCGGATCGGAATAGATCATCATCACCGGATGCGTGGCGCCGGCTTTGCCGCGCAGCGGGATGACGCTCCAGTCGCCGTCGTAGTTCTGCGGCACGAAATGCTGGATCCAGCCGACCGCGCTCAGCCCGTCCAAATCGCGGGCCAACAGGTCGGCATCGAAGGTGAAAGGCAATCGCAGCCGATCGGGCAATTGCATCGCTGGTCATCCGCGTCGATCAACAGGCCGTCTACGGCTTTGCCGGCCCGATGTCGAGGCCCGCGCGACTTGTTTGCGCGCGACTTGTTTGAATGTGATGGGGTTTTTCGTATGATGCGGGCCGCGCCCGGAGCCGCGCCGTGGTTCCACGAGCCGCATTCAGACCGAGCAGGAAGCGTGCACTTTTACCGCATTTCAGGGCTGTCGGTGAGCAGTGAGATCGTGCTGCCCGGACTGAGCGCGGCGGCGGCCGGTCGACGCCGCCCGGACGTCGCGATCCGGCGTGGCGCGGTGCCGGCGATGCTCGACGGCGCCGAAAAGCTGGGGCCCACCTGGCAGATGGCCGGCAAGCAGTTTCTGCTGCGCGTGCCGAAGGTGGCGCGCTTCCTGCTCCGCGACGGACGCGAGATCACATTCGAAGCCGAGCCGGGCGCCGACGCCGGCGATATTCCGCTTTATCTGCTCGGCACGGCCTATGGAATTTTGCTGCATCAGCGCCGGCAGATCGTGCTGCACGCCAGCGCGGTGCGCGTCAACGGCAAGGCCATCCTGTTCTGCGGGCCGTCGGGCGCCGGCAAATCGACCCTGGCCGCGGCGTTGGCGCAGCACGGCTATCCGTTCATCACCGACGATTTTTGCGCGGTCACGGTGACCGAAGATGGCACGCCGATGGTGCATCCCGACGGACGGCAGCTCAAACTTTGGGCGCAGGCCATCGAAAAACTCGATCTCAAGGGCAAGAGCGGCGCGCGCGTGCGCAGCCGTCTGGAGAAATTCTACGTCGACCCCGGCGAGACCCACGGCGAAGCGCTGCCGCTTGGCACGCTTTACGCCCTCCGCGAGGCGCGGCCGCCGCTGCCGCCGGGTATCGCACAAGCCAATGCCGTCGACGCCGCGGTGATATTGCGGCGGCTGGCCTATCGGCCGCGGCTCATCAACCGCATGGGCCAGCGGGTGGATTATTTTCATGCGGCGACGACAATCGCCGACAAAGCCGGAATTTTTTATCTGACCAGAACGCTCGACTTCGCGGCCATGCCGGACGTCGTCGCCGATCTGGAACGGCACTGGCGCAGCATCGGCCTCATGGAGCAAGCGGCGTGAGCGGACCGGCGCATTCCCCGGCGAAGCGGCGCAACACGACGCCGCGTTCGCTGCGCCGCCGGCTCGTCAGGTTCGCGCAGGTCGGCCATCGCCGCCGCGCCCTGCTGATCGAAGCGGTGGCGTGGCTCCTGGTGGCGCGCCTGAGCCTGATTTTTGTTTCGTTTCCGCGCCTGGCGCGCCGCCTCGGAACGCTGGTCGCGCCGGCCGATGCGCGCGCGCTACGGGCGAAATCGGACGATAAGCACGATCAGGCTCGTGTCGCCGAAGAGGTCGGCTGGGCGGTGACGCGGGCGGCGCGCCATGTGCCATTCAAGGCGGTGTGCCTGCCCCAGGCCATGGCCGCGCGCATCATGCTCAGGCGGCGCGGCGTCGACAGCGTGCTGCATTTCGGCGCCAGAATCGGACAGGACAAGATCGGACCGGACAAACCGATCGACGCCCATGCCTGGCTCGATGCCGCCGGCGTCGAAGTGACGGGCTATCCGGTGGCGAATACTTTTGCCGAAATCGCCTGCTTTGTGTGAAGCAAGGAAAGCGGCAGCGCCCGCTTTGGCGGGCGAAGGAACGTCCGGAAAGCGATGCTCAATGAAAATACCGAAGCGTAACCGCTTCGATCCGAAGCGATTTCGCTCCAGAGTCTCGACCGCAATGTCGCGACGATGTGGCGGCTGACGCCGGTGTTTCGCCGGAGCAGCCGCCGATCCGACAGACGTCAAAAGGATCAAAGCCGCCGTCGGAATTCCTAGGCAGCCTTCTTCATAGGTAAGATGATCGCCGAACTCTCCGACAGGGCGTCGGAGAGCTCGGCAATCGGGCCAAAATCAAAAGGCCAGAAGCAGTCTATCAAGCCGGCGCGGAGGGGCAGCTCGACAGGCCGGAACACATAGCGATCGTGTAGCCCGCCCGATTCTCCAAACCGCCAGCCCGCTCCAACGCCTCGTCGGAGAGGTCGTTGTTGAGGATCTGTTCATCAGCCAAGTCGAGTCCGAAACTGTTGACGTTCATGGCATTGATCTCTTTGGTTCGCCCGCGGCGCCGGCACTCAGCAGGCAGAGGTGTTGTTTGTCTAAACCCGCGCCAGACCACATTGTGGTCTAAGGATCGGTCAGCGTCAAATCCGGAAAAGCCGATCACGGTCGTGTGAAATGTCGAGGGGCCCCGGCCACCGCCGAATACCGCCCATGGGGCGCTGGATTTTAACCCTACCGTTTAAAACCAAACCACCTGGGACTACAGCCGCCCCGCAGCGGGCAGCCGCACAGCCTAGCCGCCGGCGACAGCCGCGGGCCTGCGCGGGCGATGGCGCCGGTGAAGGGCGAGGTGCGTCCCGCTCCTTTGACTGAGCTAATCAAAGGGGAAAATGCGCTTCCAGTCGCTCTTCATGCTGATCACGGTCCAGCCGTTCTTCTTCGCCTCGGCGTCGAGCGCCTGGCTGAAAGCCCCCACCTTGGTGTCGGGCAGCCCGCGCGCCGGGCCGTAGGCATATTCGCGCTGCACGTCGTCGTGCAGCACCAGCATCATCAGCCGCGCGCCGTCGCCGGCGCCGGTATATTCCAACATCTCGCGATCGCCGTCGGAATTGCCGAACGCCGCATGCGGGCGCCGGCCGATCATCAGATGAATACCCTCGGGCTTGCCGGCCTTGTCGTCGTTGAGGAGAAGCTTTGGCTCCTTGGTCAGGAACGGCTTGCCGTTTTTGTCGTAACCGAATTTCGTTCCCCCCATGGTGCCGACCACCTGCTCGGGCGGGATGCCATAGACCCGCTGCGAATAGACGCGGACGAAATCCTGGCCGCCGCCGGTTGCAATGTAGGTTCTGTAGCCGTTGTCGCGCAGATACTGCAGGACTTCGAGCATCGGCTGATAGACCAGTTCGATATAAAGCTTGTTCCAGCGCGGATGCCTGGCCGCCGCCAGCCATTTGGCAGCCTCGGCTTCGAACGTGTCCACGGGCATGCCGGTCAACGTCGCGGCCAGAATCACTTCGAGATCGTGCAGCGACAGCTTGGCGATCGCCTCGCGGTTGCCGGACAGCACGGTCTTGAATGGCTCGATTTTCTTGAGCTCCGGCTTCTGCTCCACCACCGCCGGAACGCGGTCCAGGCAATAGACGACCTGGCTGTAGATGGGATGCTCGACCCACAGCGTACCGTCCTGATCGAACGTGGCGATACGCTCTTCGGGCGGCACGAATTTCGGGCTGCCCTGATCGGTGGTGGCGCGCACGAAATCGACGATCGCCTGTTTCGCCGGACCGTCGTTCCACGACGCCAACGGAGCGCCTGCCGTCACCTGTGCGTGCGCCGCCGTGGAAAGCAGCGCTCCGGATGCCGCCGGCAACAAAGCCAACCCCGCGACCAGGGTGCGGCGATCGATGCCGGATGAAACATCGGATTTCATTTTGACATCTCCCTAGCGTTCGGTCGCAAAACAAGGTTTGGCGGGCGCGCTTGAGCGGCGCGCCCGCCATCGGTCGCAAGTTTTACTGCCCTTCGTGAGACTTCATCATCGCCTCGATCTTCTCCTTGACCTGGGCGAGGTTGAAGGACGCGGCCTGCTGCATCGGCGGATAGTCGATGAACGATTGCGCCGCGCCCGCCACGGTCTGCTGCACTTGCACGAAGCGCCAGAACTCACGCGCCATGAAGTCGTTCATGTAACCGCCGCCCATGTCGTTGAGCGTCTGGCCACGGATCGACGGCGTGCGCTCGAACGGATCCTGGCGCAGGTTGATGATCGTCGGCATGTCGGTCGTCACCTTCTCGCCCGGCCAGCCGAACGGCTGCTGGTAGAACTGGTACTTGAAGTCGTCGATGCGGATGGCGCCGAGCTGCGACTCGCCGAAGTAGAAGATCTCGTGCCGCGCCGACGGTCCTTTGCCGGTGATCAGATCCATCTGGTTATAGCCGTCCAGGTGGTTCTTGTAGGTCTGGCCGCCGATCTGCACGCCTGGCAGCAGTTGCGCCACGATGTTGGGATTGCCCGCCGCCGCCACCAGCGTCGGCAGCCAATCCAATCCGGAGAAGATGCCGTTCTCCACCGTGCCCGGCTTGATCTTGCCCGGCCAGCGCGCGAGGCACGGCACGCGGAAACCGCCCTCGTACACCGTACCCTTGGTGGCGCGGAACGGCGTCATGCCGCCGTCGGGCCAGGTAAAGACTTCGGCGCCGTTGTCGGTGGTGAAGATGACGATGGTGTTGTCGGCAATGCCCATGTCATCGACGTGCTTGAGCAGATCGCCGATATCGTCGTCCATCTGCGCCATGCCGGCTTCTTCCAGGCCGAAATTGCTCTTGGGATCCATCTTCGCCTGGTATTTCTGCGACAGATAGGTGAAGACGTGCATGCGCGTGGTGTTGTGCCAGATGAAGAACGGCTTGTTGGCCTGCTTGGCGCGATCCATGAAGCCCTTGGTCTGCTCGATCAGAACTTCGTCGAAGGTCTCCATGTCGTACTTGGCGTCTTGGCCCTTCTGCCACATCTGGTGGTCCGCGCTCATATCCTTGAAGGGCTTGAGCGGGCCTTCGTCGACGATGCGCTGCTTGCCGACCTTGCCCCAGCGCGGCATCACCGTCTGATCGTCGGTATCGGTCGCGTAGGAATGCACCAGGTTGCGCGGGCCGTATTTGTCGATCCAGTCCTGGGGGTAGCTGTACCAGTATGGATCGGACATCGCATCGAGGTGGTAGAGGTAACCGAAGAATTCGTCGAAGCCGTGCACCGTCGGCAGATACTTGTTCAAGTCGCCGAGATGGTTCTTGCCGAACTGTCCGGTGGCGTAGCCCATCGACTTCAACAGAAGCGCCGTCGTCACCGACTGGTCCGGCATGCCGACGTCGGCGCCGGCCTGGCCGACCGTGGTGAGGCCGGTGCGCAGCGGAATTTGCCCGGTGATGAAGTTGGCGCGGCCGGCGGTGCAGCTCGCTTCGGCGTAGTAGTCGGTAAACCGCATGCCGTCGGCGGCAAGCTTGTCGAGGTTCGGTGTCTTGCCGGACATGATGCCCTGGTGATAGGCGCCGATATTGAACCAGCCGACATCGTCGCCCATGATGACGAGAATGTTCGGCTTCTGGCCGGCAGGCGCCGCCTGCTGCGCTTGCGCGACAGCTTTCTGAACGCTCGCAGCCGTACCCAACGCCGACGCGGCAGCGAGCGTCGTGCCGGCGAGCAGCATATTGCGGCGGCTCAATGCGGCTTTGTTGTCGCCCACATCCTTATCGCTCATGTCCTTGTCGCTCATGATGGTCTCCTTTCCCGGATGATGCAGCGGAAGCCAACGTGGCTCGTCGAGGTATCGACCGGCTGCGCATGACGCGCCGCCGGCCGGTAGCGGCGGCAGTAGTTGGGGGCGCACAGGTGCGAGCCGCCCTTGAGCACCTTGCGTGGAATTTTCACCTCGCCCTGGCAGGAATCGTGACTGCCGGCTTCCGATCCGCCGCGCGGATTTTCGGGAATGCAGCACGCCTTCGGCGCGTCGGCATCGTGCTTGGGCGCGTACCAGTCGCCGGTCCACTCCCAGACATTGCCGACCATGTCGTAAAGCCCGTAGCCGTTCGGCGGAAACGCCGTCACCGGCGACGTGCGCTCGAAACCGTCGCTGCAGAGATTCTGGCGTGGAAAATCGCCCTGCCAGGTATTGGCCATATGTTTGCCGCCGGGCGTGAATTCGTCGCCCCAGGCAAACTCGGCGCCGTCGAGCCCGCCGCGCGCGGCGAATTCCCATTCGGCTTCGCTTGGTAACGACTTACCGGCCCACGTCGCATAGGCTTCGGCGTCGCGATAGGCGACATGGACCACCGGATGATCGTCGAGCCCGCTGATCGCGCTTCGCGGTCCATAAGGCCGGCGCCAGTTGGCGCCGAATTTGAAATTCCACCACCGCGACCAGTGGCGCTGGTCGACCGGATCCTTCGGCGGCGTGAATACCAGCGAGCCGGCCTTGAGCATGTGCGGCAGCGCGCCGGGATAATCCGCCGGATTCGGCGCGATTTCCGCGAAAGTAACGTAGCCGGTCTCGTTGACGAATTTACGAAAGTCGCGATTGGTGACCGGCGTGCGGTCGATCCAAAAGGCATCGACTGTGACGCGATGGACCGGCGCTTCTTCCGGATAGTGCTTGTCCGAGCCCATGCGATAGATGCCGCCGGGCACGAAAATCATCGTGGTCAAGCTTTTGCGATCCACCGGCCGCCTCCGCAATTCCCACGCTTCGCCACGCGACGCTCTCTTGCAACACACGATTTCGTGGGCACGCCGCCACCTGGATCGCGCGCGATTGCAATTGCGGGACTCTTTATCGAGAAAAGCGAACACGCCTATTGGACCGTGGTCCAATAGCGATCGGTTCGACAATATTGGCCGCACTTGCCAAGGGTGGTAGGATAGTGCCCGCGGTAGCAGTCGGTGCGAGCGAGTTATGAGGGCGTACGATCGCGCACAACCGCCGGGCCTGCGCTGTTCGGTCACAGCACGTATTTTTATTTATATTGTCGCAATCGGCCTGTGCATTGCTTCGTGGGCCGCTTCAGCCGCCGAGCATCGGCGCCGCATCTATTTTCTGGAAAGTCTGGCGCCGACGCAGTTGGCCGCGATACGTACCATTGAAGCCTTCCAAAAGCGGATGAGCGAAAAGACCGGCGAGAGCTTCGACATTTTCATCGACTATATGGAGCTGGAGCGCTTTCCAAGTCAGGCGCACATCGACAGCACGATAGGCTATCTGTCGCAGAAATATTCGGAAGCGCCCCCGGACGTGCTGATACCACTCGGCCGCGCTGCCATACCGTTCATGGTCAAATATCGCGACATCATCGCGCCTGGCGTGCCGATGATCATTGCCAATGTGCCGGCCCGAGCGGTGACTGACGGCAAGACGCTCGACAATACCGTATGGGTGGCGACCCAGTACAATTTCGCCAAAACGCTTGAGCTTGCTCAGCGCCTCCAACCGGCGGCTCGCAATCTCGTCATCGTCGCCGGCGCTTCCCCGTACGACCTGTCGTGGGTCGACGATGCGGTCCGCGAGCTGGAGCCGTATCGAGACCGCTATGCGATCAAGACCATCGTCGGCCTGCCTTACGATGAAACTCTGACAGAAGTCTCACAACTGTCGCCGGACACGATTGTCCTCATGTCGTTCGTGTTCGTGGACGGCGCCGGATTGCCGCGCACGCCGCCTGACGTTGCCGCGGCAGTCGCCAAAGCGGCGGCGGCCCCGGTTTATTCCCCGGTCAGCAGCTTCTTCGGTCGCGGAATTGTTGGCGGCTACACCGACAGCTTCGAGGCGCACGGCACCGCGGCCGCGGACCTCGCCTTCGAGATTTTATCCGGAAAGCCGGTTGCGGCGCTCAAGCAACAGACGGAGCCGCTTCATCGATATCAAGTCGATGCGAGGCAAATCGAGCGATGGAAGCTCTCGGCCGAAGACCTTCCCCCGGATACATTGGTATCATTTCGGCAGCCCACGATGTGGGAGCAATACCGCTGGCAGATCGCGCTGATTGCCGCCGTCCTAGCCGCCCAGACATTCCTGATCGTCTATGTCCTCATCCAAAACCGCCGCAGGCGCGTCGCCGAAGCCGAAACTGCGGAGCAACGGCTCGAAGTCGCGCATCTGATGCGCGTTTCCGTTCTCGGCGAGCTCTCCGGCGCGATCGCGCACGAGATCAACCAGCCGCTCACCGCGATCCTGTCGAACGCGCAAGCGGCGTTGCATTTGCTGGCGCGAAAATCGCCCGACCTTGAAGAGGTGCGCGATGCTATCAACGACATCGTTCACGAGGACAACCGGGCCGGCGACGTCATCGCCAGGTTGCGCAATCTGCTCAGGAAAGGCGAGAGCAAGTCCGAGCCGGTCGACCTCAACGAACTTGTCACGTCGACGATCGCGCTGCTCAACAGCGAGCTGATCGGCCGCCGCATCGAGGTGGAGACCGATTTGGCGAGCCGCCTGCCGGCGACGTTCGGCGATCCGGTCCAGTTGCAGCAGGTGCTGCTCAACCTGTTCATGAACGCCATGGACGCCATGGCGTCGACGGTGGAGCCGCAGCGGCGCATCAAGGTCTCCACGCGGGCGCTAGAGGCCGGTGCCGTCGAGGTGCGGATCAGAGACCGCGGCCCCGGCATCGAACCGCAATCCCAGGCCCAATTGTTCAAGCCATTCTACACGTCCAAGACTCACGGCCTCGGACTAGGCCTGACGATCTGTTCGACCATTGCTCAGGCCCATGGCGGCAAGCTCGGCCTGGATAATCATCCGGACCGGGGCGCGGTTGCGGTCCTGTCGCTGCCGGTGCAGGAGTTCTTGGCGGCGGCCAAATGACGGACGGCATGTTCACGGTCTTTCTGGTCGACGACGACGCGGGCGTGTTGAAGGCGCTGTCGCGGCTGTTGCGCGCCAAGGGCTATGACGTTCGGCCGTTTGCGTCGGCGGAGGAGTTTCTCGAACGCCACGACGCGACGGTTGCCGGCTGCGCCGTCTTCGATGTCGCGATGCCGGGACTCGACGGCCTGGCGTTGCAGCAAATCTTCACGGCCAGCGGCAAGCAACGGCCGGTCATTTTCCTCACCGGGAAAGGCGACATCCGGAAAAGCGTGAGCGCGATGAAGGCCGGCGCCGTCGATTTCCTGACCAAGCCGGTGCGCGACAAGGATTTATTGGACGCTATTGCACGTGCCGAAGCGGAGGACGCGAGAACGCGCCAAACCAGCGCCGAGGTGGCGGCCATCGAGGCCAAAATCGCCACCTTGACGCCGCGGGAACGCGAAGTGCTTACGCACGTTATTGCAGGACGGCTCAACAAACAGATCGCCGGCGATCTGGGAACGGTGGAAAAGACCATCAAGGTCCACCGCGGACGGATGATGCAGAAGCTCGGCGTGCACACGATCGTGGATTTGGTGCGGCTCGCCGAAAAAGCCGGCATCGCGGCGCACGGCAATTGACGGCTGACGGCTGTGCTATTGGACCATGGCCCAACTCGACGGGCGCCACGGCGAGCTCAATATATCCGCCATGGCGAAAAATCCCCGGTCGATCGCCATCGTCGACGATGACCCATCAGTGCTGAAAGCCCTGGCCCGCCTCTTGGGCACGCGTTCGTTTGCGACCAAGACTTACCTCTCCGCGCCGCAATTCCTCGCCGCGCTGCCGGGAGGGCTGCCAGATTGCCTGATCGCCGATCTGCAGATGCCCGAGATGACCGGCTTGGAGCTTCAGCTTGCTCTCGCGCGCCGCGGCGTACAGATCCCGATCATCATCATCACGGCGCATGATGAAGCCGGCATGCGCGAGCGCTGCAGGTCGGCAGGCGCAATCGCCTACCTGGCAAAGCCGGTCAGCGACACGTCGCTGTTCGCGGCCATCGATGCTGCCAGCAAATGATCCGTCGGCTGGCCGGCCTTCAACGGATGCCGTTAGGCAGCCAGTATGGAAAGCATTGGCCGGATCCACCGAGGTAGTAGCCGTTGGGGCACGCCAGCGGTGCAAAGCAGCGGCCGTCCGGGCCGAGATCAAAACCATATGGGCAGCCGAGCGGCGCTACCACCTGGAGCGGCGCCGGCGCCGGCGGATAAATATAGAATGCCTCGTTGCGCACGCAGTAACCGTCGGGGCCGCGGTGGAAGTTGAGCCCGCAAAAGTCGCTCACCGGTGTCGCGGGGGGCGTTGCCGCCTGCCCCGGCGCGGTCGAAACCGGGAAGGCCTGGGCGCTGAATGCAACGAGCGACCCGAGCACGCTGCAAGCCAAGATCATGGCCAGCTTGTTTGACATGGATGCCGTTTCCTTAATCCTCGAGCGATCGTCGGTCGTCGGAAAAGCCTAGCCGATGCCGGGCAACCCGGCAGCATCGCTCTGGCGTAAAGCCTAACAGCCTCATATTCACCAACGCGACATTTTAAAAAGCTTGCGGCGGCGACGAGCCAGTTCACTCATCCGTGATGCCGATGTCGAAATTTCGGCTTCGCCCCGCCTGCGCATCGGTGACTGAAGGCAACCTATTCTCGCCGCTGGCAATTTCGATACTGCGACTTTTCGGCAACGAAGCTCGGCATTCGCAGTGCTCGCCGCATTTGCATATGGTCAGGGTGTTCGCGGTGGAAAATAATCACAGTCAGGCGCTCGGCGCGTTGCCAAGGCCGTTGCATATGCCGAGCGACCATCATGGGGGCGAACATGAGGCCAACGGTAGCGGCTACAAAGTCACCTCTTGAGCAACCTGCTCCTTTCACCCGCGCAATCACATCGGGTTTGGTCTGGGGCGCAATCGCGCTGGCGGCTGTTGTCGCGGTCCCGAAACATGCGCTCGCCGACGAAGGCGGCGTGAGCTTCTGGATCCCCGGTTTCTTCGGCAGCCTCGCGGCCACGCCGCAGCAACCGGGATGGTCGATCGCGAACATTGATTATTACACCAACGTATCCGCAGGCGGCGGCGTAGCCCTCGCCAAAGAGTTCCAGATCAAAAATCTGCCCTTCAACATTCAGGCACAAGTCAACGCCAACGTGCATGCCACGGGGGCGATTGCCTTTGTCGTTCCGAGCTATGTGTTCGCAACTCCGGTGCTGGGCGGTCAGCTATCGCTCAGCGCGCTGGAAGGCTATGGCCGGGCGACCACGTCCCTGTCGGGGACGGTATCGGGCACGGTCACCGGGCCGCTCGGCAACACGCTCCCGTTCGGTCCGCGGTTCGACGCCATCAACAGTGCGGTGGACGGTTTCACGGATTTTATCCCAATCGCGCAATTGAAGTGGAACAGCGGCGTCAACAACTACATGATCTACGCCGCCGGCGATGTGCCGATCGGCGCCTATAATTCCTCCCGGCTGGCGAATTTGGGCATCGGCCACGGCGCGTTCGACGCCGGCGCCGGCTACACCTACTTCAATCCGCAGACCGGTCACGAGTTGTCCGGTGTGCTCGGCTTCACCGCCAATACCATCAATCCGGCGACGCAGTATCAGAACGGCGTCGACATGCATTTCGATTGGGGCGCGTCGCAATTTTTGACCAAGCAGGTGATGGTCGGCCTGGTCGGCTACGCCTACAAGGACATCGGCTGCGACAGCGGCTCCGGCGACCGCGTCGGCTGCTTCCAGTCCCAGGTTTTGGGCGTCGGCCCGCAGTTCGGCTACATTTTTCCGATCGGCGGCATGCAGGGCTATCTCAATCTTAAGGCTTACGGGGAATTCAGCGGGTCAGACCGGCCTACCGGCTGGAACGCGTGGCTGACGCTCGTGATCTCGCCGCCGGCGGCTGCGCCGCCCGCAACGACCCGACCCATCATCACCAAATAGCTGCCGGCCGCGGTTAGAATACCGCGACCGCGATCATAGGCGGCCGAGGCTCGCGGATCGAGCGCTCGGCCCGTTGCTATCGATGGCGATGCCGAGGCGGCGGGGGCGGCGGCGGCGGCGGCAGTATCGGAGCGCGCTGCCAGATCGTGCCGTTGGTGAACTGAAGGGTGAAGCCGTCGGGTGAATACAGCGCACCCATCTGCACCCCTTCGATCCAGATATGGCCGGGGTAGTCTTCCCAGGCTCTTGATGCCATGCCGGCATCATTGACGATATTGAGCTCCCAGCCATTTTGCGTGATGAAGGCGAAGCCGCCCGGCGCGCCGAGACACTGCGCCATACATTGCCATCGGCCGCTCAAATTCGAGCCCTGCGCCGACGCACCAGACGCGGCCAAGGTTGCCGACAACACAATCGCGGTGAATAGGGCCTTCATGATCCTTACTCCTTTACAATCCGACTGGATTTTGTTGGCCGATTGCTAAATCGTCATTCAATGACAGCTTAAAGCTTAGTGCCACGTGTCGTTCCATATCAATTGCTCAAATGCCGGCCTCACCTCAAGTTGATGCCAGTGGTTAACGCGTAAAAATAAAATTGCGTGTGGACGGAAAGTCCAATCCATCGGCGCAGCCTCGCTCCCATCGTCCCCGGCGTGTGGCAGCCACGACGGCTGGACCGCCATCGGCATTAAACGTCGGCGGCAGGTGCGGATTGTGATTTTCCCGATAAGGGCCCGATCGCGGCCATGAGTCCCGCGATTACGGCGGCATTGTCCTGGTTCCGAGCGGTACGGCATATCGTTGGAATCACAGGATTATTTCGAAATACTTGAAATCGTATTTTTCCCGTTGTAAATCCCAATATCGATATCAAAGACATTATAATTGATGTTTCAGACATGATTTCTGCCGCACAATTGCGGGCCGCGCGGGCGCTGCTTGGCATCGACCAGCGCAAGCTCGCCGAACTGTCCGGCCTGTCGCTGCCGACCATCCAGCGCATGGAGGCCAGCGACGGGGTGATCCGCGGCAATGTCGATTCCTTGATGAAGCTGGTGGCAGCGCTCGACGCAGGCGGCATCGAGCTCATCTCCGATCATGCCACGAGTTCCGGCGGCGGGCGCGGCGTACGGCTCAAGAGGCCGCCGCCATGACGCTGATGCTCGCACTGTCGTGTGTCGCTGCGCTTTTCGCGATCGCCATTATCAGCGTGTTTATCGGGCGGGCAGCGGCGGCGAGTGCGTTGATCTACGGCCTTTGCGCGACGGTCGTATTGATCTCGCTGTTCGCCGCTTTGAAGCATCTCTTGGGAGCGGCACCGGCCGAGAGCATGGTGCTGCCGCTCGGCATTCCATGGCTCGGCTCGCATTTCCGCATCGATGCGCTGTCGGCGTTCTTTCTCGCCGTGGTCGACCTCGGCGCCGTCACCGCAAGCGTATTCGCGATCGGCTATGGCCGCCATGAGGACGCGCCATTGCGCGTGCTGCCGTTCTATCCGGCATTCCTCGCCGGCATGATGCTGGTGGTGATGGCGGACGACGCTTTCACATTTCTCTTTTCATGGGAGTTCATGTCGCTCACGTCCTGGGCGCTGGTCATGGCGCACCACCGCGTCCGCGAAAATGTCTACGCCGGTTACGTCTATCTGGTCATGGCGAGCTTCGGCACGCTTGCTTTGTTGCTTACGTTCGGCCTGCTGTCGGGTCCCGACGGCCTTTACACCTTCGCCCAGATCCGC
>DATHHM010000159.1:0-3066 GCA_035317145.1 Xanthobacteraceae bacterium
CGAAGCGAAATCCTTGCCCGGGTCGTAAGGCAGGCTGTGGTGCAGCACCATGCCGGTGCCCATCGACGTCGAGGAGACGACGACGGTGTAGCCGTCGGGATCGGCTTTGGCGACATCGGCAAAGCCGACGACGCCGCCGGCGCCGGGCTTGGTCTCGATCACCATGGGCTGACCGATGATTTGCGACACCTGGTCGAGCACGACACGGCTGACGGTGTCGGAGGCGCTGCCGGCGGGGAACGGACTGATCACGCGGATCGGCCGCGTCGGATAGTCGTCGGCCGCGACGGCCGCCGTTGCCACCAGCATCGTGGCTGCGATTGCGCAGAGTGTTGCGCGAAGTGACACGTTGGGCCTCCCTGAAAGTTTCATCATCGGCGGTGCGCGCCGCTTCGCCGGCGCAGGCGCTTTATTGACGCGCCTATAGCAGCTTTACCGCCGTCATTCGCGGCGCAGCGGGCATTTGTCGCATCGCCGAGTGCCGCAGCTCTATTTGCCGTCGCACACCGAGGTGACGACCTTGCAGAAGCTGCCGCGGTCGCCGGCGGTGGCCAGGCAATTCGTCATCGCCATTTTCTCCGCGGCCGCCTTGTCGGCGGCAATGGCCCAGCCGGCGCCCGGCGTGCCAGGCTGCGGGTCCTCGGCTTCGGCGGCGCATTGAGCGCGGAAGGTGGCGAAAATCTCGCATTTGGCGCGGGCGACGTCGCTGCCGTGCGACTTGCAATATTTTAGCGCCGCGTCGCGCGCCTCCGTTTCGCTGCTGCTATTGACGTTGATGCCGATCGCGTAGCCGTCTTTGGTGACGTTGCCGGTCACGCCGAGCGCCATGGCGCCTTCCGCCGCGGCGCCTTGGCACCAGGCGGCGACGAACAATGCACAGCAAGCCGCCATCAATGACACCGCAGTTGATCTTTTGAACATTGCGCCCTCCTCCGCCTTCCGCTGTAGCTTAGCATGCGCCTTTAGGCGCAACGAGTCCGGCGGTTGACGTCAAGCCTTCGCGCTCGGGCGCGCCGACACCGCGTCATGCCAGCGCCGCACATGGGCGAGTTCGTCCGGCACGGTGAGTTTTGACACGCGCATGAAATCGACCGCGATCATCGCCGTAATGTCGGCAACCGTATAGGCGGCGCCGGCAATATAGGCTCGGGTTTTGAGCTCGCCGTCGAGGAACTGCAAGAACTGCGTGACCCGCGGCTTGTTGGCCTCGCCCCAGGCCGCGACCTGCGGATCGACCATGATCTTCATCGCCGGATGCAGATGCTGGAACACGGTGGCGACCGGCAGGAACAGGTGCAGCTCCACGCGCCGGCTCCACATTTCGACCAGCGCGCTCTCGAGCGCGCCGCGGCCGAACAGCGGCGGATCGGGGTGCAGTGCTTCGAAATAGCGGCAGATGGCGATCGATTCGGCGATCACGGTGCCGTCGTCGAGCACCAGCGCCGGCACCCGCTGCATTGGATTGATCGCAGTGTAGGCGTCGCTGCGCTGCGCCAGTTGACCGAGATCGACCTGTTCGGTCGGAACCGTAATGCCCTTCTCAGCCAGGAAAATGCGCACGCGGCGCGGGTTCGGAGCACGGCCACCATCATAGAGTTTCATCGCAGGTTCTCTCTCTATCCCATTGAGGCCACGAGATTATCCCGACAGACCCGGCACCGCCGGCCTGCCTTGACGCGACCGCCGCTGCCGCCATCTATCGAAGCGTAGACGGCCGCTTTTTTCGCCCCGCCGGTTAACCACTTTAAGCCTCGTCTTAAGGAATTTGGGCCACTTTTGTCGCGATTCTTCGCCAGCCCCGCAAGCCCCGGACGGCAATGCCCAATACCATCAGCGAAGCGCACGAGCTCGCGTCCCCCGCCGCCGCTCCACAGACCAAGCGGCGGCTGGCGTCTCAGCACGTGCGCGAGGCGCGCGACCGGTTGACCTCGACCAGCGGCACGCGGCCGGTGTTCGATTACGAATTGCTCCGCCAATTCGCCCAGAACCGCATCTCGGCGTCGCCGGTGATCCTGCTCCTGGTCGTCACCATCGGGCTGTTGTCGGGCTTGTGGACCGGCGCGCTGACGTCTGGCGTGTGGACCGGCGGCGCGCTCCTCATCCATCTCGTCATCATCCGCAAGTGCAAGCTGTTCCTCGACGAGACGCCGAGCACGGCGAACCTGCGCTCGTGGCGGATGCGCTTCATCCTGCTCGATCTGTTCTTCGGCATGGCCTGGACCTTCATCCTGATCAATCCGGTTGGCCTCGACGAGCAGGCGTCCACCTTCATGCTGTTCGTCATGCTGCTGGTGGTGGCGATATCGAGCATGCTGGCGTCGAGCCTGCCGGTCGCGGTGTTCGCGCTCACGCTGCCGGTCACCATCGCCATCGCGATCGACTTTGCCGCCAAGCAAACGCTGCACGATTACATCCTCGCCGTGATGGCGCTCACCGCCGAAGGCTATTTCTCGCTGCTCGCCTACCGGCTCTATTCGACGACGCTGGCGACGCTGGAAGCGCGCGCCGAGAAGGATGCGCTGATCGGCGAGCTCGAGCAGTCGAAATCGGTCTCCGACGAAGCGCGCCGCCGTGCCGAGGCCGCCAATATCGCCAAATCGCGCTTCCTCGCCCAGATGAGCCACGAGCTGCGCACGCCGCTCAACGCCATCCTTGGTTTTTCCGAAGTGATGAAGGCTGAAATTTTCGGGCCGCACGGCGTGCCGGCGTACAAGGATTATGCCGGCGACATCCATAGTTCCGGCGTGCACCTTTTGAACCTCATCAACGAGATCCTCGACCTGTCGCGCATCGAGGCCGGGCGCTACGAGCTCAACGAGGAACCGGTCTCGCTCAACCGCGTCGTCGAGGATTGCCATCATCTGTTGAAACTGCGCGCCGGCAATCGCGGCATCACCATCCACGAAATGTTCGAGCCCGATCTACCGAAGCTTTGGGGCGACGAGCGCGCGGTGCGCCAGATTTGCCTCAACCTCTTGTCCAACGCCATCAAGTTCACGCCGCAGGGCGGCACGATCGCGATCAAGGTCGGCTGGACGGCGAGCGGCGGCCAATACTTCTCGATCA
>DATHHM010000160.1:0-3101 GCA_035317145.1 Xanthobacteraceae bacterium
ACGTCGATGCGACCTTCGGTGCCGGCGGTTACACGCAAGCGATCCTGGAGACGCCTGGCGCCCGCGTCATCGGCATCGATCGCGATCAGAGCGCGATCGCCGGAGGCGCAAGTCTGGTCGAGGCGGCCCAAGGCCGGCTCGATCTGGTCGAGGACCGGTTCTCCAACCTGGAAGCTATCGTCGGCAGCACGTCCGCGGTCGACGGCATCGTGTTCGACGTCGGCGTCTCGTCGATGCAGATCGACGATGCGGCGCGCGGCTTTTCGTTTCGCCTCGACGGGCCGCTCGATATGCGCATGGGTCGCGATGGCCCGAGCGCGGCCGATATCGTTGCGCGCGCCAGTGAGCGCGAACTCGGGCTCATCATCGCGACATTGGGTGAAGAGCGTCATGCCCGCGCAGTCGCACGAGCGATCGTCAAGGCACGCGGCGAGCACGCCATCTCTACGACGCGGGCGCTGGCGGAGATCGTCGCGCGTGTCGTGTACACACGCGACAGCGCGATTCATCCGGCGACGCGCACGTTCCAGGGCTTAAGGATTTTCGTCAACGACGAGCTCGGCGAATTGGCGCGCGGCCTCGCCGCGGCCGAGCGGGTGCTGAAACCCGCCGGGCGCCTGGTCGTGGTCGCCTTCCATTCGCTCGAGGACCGCATCGTCAAAACCTTCCTCACCGAACGCAGCCGCGCGCCGGCCGGCTCGCGGCATCGGCCGGAACTGGTGGCGGCGCCGCCGAGCTTCAGCGTGCTGACGCGACGCCCGGAAACGCCGGACGAGGCCGAGATTGCCGCCAATCCGCGCGCCCGCTCGGCAAAACTGCGCGCCGCCGAACGCACCGATGCGCCGCCGCACGCGGCGGCAATCGACCATCTGTTGCCGCGCCTGCCGTCGCCCACTGAGATCATGCGGGGGCGGCCATGATCTTCCGCGTCATCAATATCGTGGTGATCGGCGCGCTGATACTCGCCGCGGCTTATGTCTACCGCATCAAGTTCGATTCGACCGTGCAAGCCGAGCATCTGGCAAAACTGCGCGGCGAGGTGCGGCGCGAGCGCGACCGCATCGCCGCGTTGCGCGCCGAATGGGGCGAGCTCGACAATCCCGGTCGCATCGAAATTTTGGCCAAGCGTTTCCTCAAGCTCAAGCCGATCGCGCCGACCCAATTCGACAGCCTCGATCGGCTGCCGGAACGTCCGCCCGACGACGCCCGCGCCGCCAACGACGATCCGATCGGCGGCATGATCGGCAATTTGGATCCGCCCGAAGCGGTGACGGGAACCATCCCGGCGCCGGCCCCGGCCGCAACGCCGCCTGACCAGCCGAGCAGAGCGCCGAGCCCGCCAAGCGGAGCGCTAAACCAATGAGCGCGACCGCGGAAACGATTCAGGCCGTACCGGCCGAGCCCTGGCGGCGGCGGCTGCTGCGCAGCCTGCTTTATGGGCGCAACAGCAATCGTGCCGCCAAGGCGCGGGCGCGGGTGGGATTGGCGATCGTCGCCTTCGCCATCGTCTATTGCATCATCGCGGCGCGCCTCGTCATGTTCGCCGCCGTCTCCGACGGCCGCGTCGCCCATCGCGTCGTCTCCGGCGACGCCATCGCCACGGCACGGCCCGAAATCCTCGACAGCAACGGCGAGGTTTTGGCGACCGACGTGCGCGTGCCGTCGCTCTATGCCGAGCCGCGCCGCCTCATCGACGTCGACGAGGCGGTCGAGCTGCTCACCGCGGACTTGCCCGATCTCGACGCCACCGAGCTGCGCGAGCGATTGTCATCGCGGCGCGGATTCGTCTGGCTCAAGCGCGACATCACTCCGGAGCAGCAGCGCGAGATTTATCATCAGGGTCTGCCGGGCATCGGCTTCCTCAACGAGAACAAGCGCGATTATCCCAACGGTGCCGAGGTCTCGCATCTGCTCGGCCGCGTCGACATCGACAATCAGGGCACCGCCGGCATCGAGAAATGGCTCGACAACCAGGGGCTCGCCGCGCTGCACCTGGCGGGACTCGCGACCGACAGGCTGCAAACGCCGGTACAGCTCGCCGTCGACTTGCGCGTGCAGCACGCGCTACGCGACGAGCTGATCAAGGCGCGCGACAAATTCCACGCCATTGCGGCAGCCGGTCTTGTGCTCAACGTCCGCACCGGCGAAATTGTCGCCATGGTGTCGGAGCCGGACTACGACCCGAACATTCCGCACAATCCGCGCGATCAGAGCCTCATCAACCGTCTGACCACCGGCGTCTACGAGATGGGCTCGACGTTCAAGGCGTTCACCGTCGCCATGGCGCTCGATTCCGGCAAGGTGACGTTGAAGTCTTCGTTCGACGCCCACAATCCGCTGCACTACGGCAAGTTCGACATCCACGATTTCGAGCCGATGCAGCGGTCGCTCAGCGTGCCGGAAATCTTCACCTATTCGTCGAACATCGGCGCCGCGCGCATCGCGATGTCGATGGGCGTCGATGCGCACAAGGCGTTTTTGAGAAAAATGGGCCAGCTCGACCGCCTGCGCACCGAATTAGAAAGCGCCGAGCCGATCGTGCCGAAGCGCTGGAGTGAGCTGAACACCATCACCATCGCCTTCGGCCATGGTCTGTCGGTGGCGCCGCTGCAGGCGGTGATGGGTGTCGGCGCCTTGATGAACGGCGGTATTTTGATCCCGCCGACGTTCCTCAAGCGCACCGAGGCCGAGGCCCAAGCGCTCGGCCATCGCGTCATCAAGCCCGAGACCAGCGCCATGATGCGCTATCTGATGCGGCTCAATGTCGAGAAGGGCACCGCGTCCAAGGCCGACGTCGCCGGCTATTACATCGGCGGCAAGACCGGCACCGCCGACAAGGTTGTGTTCGGCCGCTATTCCAAGACCCGGGTGCTCACCGATTTCATCGCCGTGCTGCCGGCCGACCAGCCGCGCTATGTGCTCCTGATCATGCTCGACGAGCCGAAGGCGCTGCCGGAAACCCACGGCTTCACCACGTCGGGCTGGAACGCCGTGCCGACCGGCGGCGCCGTGGTGGCGCGCATCGCGCCGCTCCTTGGCATCGAGCCGCGCCTCGATTTGCCGCCGGCCGATCAGCAGATACTGGCCTCGATGAAGGAAAG
>DATHHM010000161.1:0-7454 GCA_035317145.1 Xanthobacteraceae bacterium
AACCATTTGCTTGCCAGTGGGCGGTTCATCTCGGTGTTTCCCAAATCCATCGCCGATTGCTACGCGCAGAAAGTGCTGCCGGTCGATTTGCCGGCTCGGCCGTGGCCCGTCGTCATGGTCACGCTGAAGAACAGAACGCTAAGCCCGATCGTCGAGCGCTTCCTTGAATGCGCCCGCGACATTGCCAAATCGGCTTACCCCGGCCCAAAAACTACATCGCATTCAACATCGCGCCGATCTTGGCGCGGACCTCAGGCGACAACGCCAATGTCTCGCGTGTGATGGCATCCATCTCCTCGCCGGTGCCCGGATCGACCATGAAGTGGCGCTGCTCGCAGGCGGCGAGAAAATCGGCGTCTTTGAGCATGTCCGCAAACGCCGTGCGCAATGCCGCGAGGCGGTCCGCCGGTACGTCCGGTCCGGCGATGACAGAGCGGCCGATCTCGGCGGTGCCGGCGATGGCGCGCAGGATCGCCCTGCCCTCGTCGGATGCCGCAAGCTCCGGCAGTGTCGGCACGTTGGGCAACAGGCGGTGGCGCTTGAGCGCAGCCTGATAGATGATCGTCGCTTCGCCCTGGTCGATCCAGCCGGGATGGCTGACCAGCAGTCCCGGAAGGCCGTAGGCGCCGGTGATGTCGACCTCGCCGCGTTCCATGGCGAGGAGGATTTCGGTAGTGCCCTTGTAGCCGCGCACGATCTTGAACTGGGCGCCCGCATAGGCGTTGAGCGCCACGGGATAAAGCACCGTGGTCGAGCCGCCGCCCGAAGCGCCGATGGAATATTCCTTCTTGCGCACGTCCTCGAACGACTTGATGCCGGACGCAGGCAGCGCCACGCCGGTATCGATATTGGTGGTGACGCGGCCGACATAATGAAAATTCGCAGCGTTCACCTTGGCCGGGCCACCGACCGCGCTGTCGAGCGCCAAGGTCTGCGCCAGGCTGCCGAGCACGGTGCCGTCCTTCGGCGCCACCTCCGCCATATATTTCGCCGCGACGAAACTGCCGGCGCCCGGCATGTTCTCCGGCAGGATCGTCGGATTGCCCGGCAGATGACGCGGCAGGAATTCCGTGACCAGCCGCGCGTAAAGGTCGTAGCCGCCGCCCGGTCCATAGCCGATCAGCATGCGGATGGTTTTGCCGCGGTAGAAGTCTGCGATTGGATCAGCTTTCGCTGCGGCGCCCGATGCGAATAATGCCAGAGCGGCGAAAAGCGCTGCGATCCTAGTCATCGCGCGCGACTCACCGCCGCGCCAGCGCCGTCTTGCGCCACAGCGCCCACGGCCGCGCCGAGGCGCGTAGCATAGCGTCGTTCGAGGTGAGCGCCTCGGCCCGCGTCATGAAATTGATCGGGCCGCCGATGGTGATGGCGGCGAGTTGCTGGCGCGCATTGATCTCGGTGTAATAGGCGCGGAACACGGCGTTGGGCAGCGACGGGCCGACCACGGAATCGCCGTGGCCGCGCATCAGCACCACCGCGGCGTCCTTGCCGAGCTTTTTTGCCAAATCCTTGCCGAGGTTCGGCGTCAGGATCATCAGGTCGGTGCCGTCGCCGACGCTTTTGCGAATCTCGAACAGCGGCACGCCGAGACCGAGGAAGCCGGCATTGTGCAACAGCGGCCGCAGTTTTGCCCGCGTCACGGTGAACGGCACCACGGTCGGCGAGTGGCTGTGCACCACCGCGTTGACGTCGGGCCGCGCCTTGTAGATTTCACCGTGGATGAAGCGCTCGCGGTAGAGCAGCTTGCCGTCGTCCTTGGCATCGACGGCCTGGCTGTCGAGGTCGAGGAGGAGAATGTCGGCGGCCGTCACCGATTCCGGCGCGATCGAGCGCGACATCAGGTAGCGATGCGGATTGCGCGGGACGCGCACGCTGACATGGCCGAAGGCATCGAGCACGCCCAAACGTGCCAGGGTGCGGTTGGCGGCGACGACGTCGTCGATGAAGGCCTTGTCGAGCGGGCGTTCGGTTGCGCGCCGCGTTGCATTCGATTTTGTCTTCATCGATCGATGGTCCTGCCAAGCCCCAAAACCGCGCGGACCGTAACAACTTTCTCGCCGCCTCGGAAGTATGGCATAACGCTCGACCTATGCAGCACGTCCGCACAATAAACCCATGAACAATGCCGACCTGATCGTCGCCACGTTGAAGTCGGCCGGCATCACCCGCGGCTTCGGCATTCCGAGCGGCAACGTGCTGCCGCTGATGGAGGCGATGCGCCAGGGCGGCGTCGATTTCGTGCTCACCGCGCATGAGGGCTCGGCCGGCTTTGCCGCCGACGTCACCGGGCGCATGACCGGCGCACCGGGATTTTGCATCGCCACGCTTGGGCCGGGCGCGACCAATCTCGCAACCGGCATCGGCTGCGCGTACCTGGATCGCTCGCCGCTGATCGCTATCACCTGCAATCTCAATACCGATCAGCTCGGCCGGCGCATCCAGATGTGGATCGATCATCACGCGCTGTTCAAGCCGATCACCAAGGCGACCCTGCAACTGCGCAAGGGCGAGATCGGCGCGACGCTCGCCGCGGCGATCGCGCTGGCCTTGAGCGAGCCGCAAGGGCCGGTGCATCTCGACCTGCCCGAAGACGTGGCGCTGGCACCGACCAACGAGCCGGTGCCGGCGCTTGCGACGCCGGCCAAGCTTCTGGCGGCCGCCGATGCGGCGATCGAGCGCGCGGCCGAATTGATCGACGCCGCGCGGCGGCCGATCGCCGTGCTCGGCTCATCCGCCATGCGGCTTTCAAATCCGGCGCCGCTGCTTGCCGTGATCGAGCGTTGCAATATGCCGTTCGCCACCACGACCCTGGCCAAGGGCCTCATCGACGAGGATCATCCGCTATCGCTCGGCTGCATCGAACGCGCCTGCCGCCAGATGCAGCGCCGGCTGCTGCGTTCCGCCGACCTCATCGTCGGCCTCGGCTACGACACCATCGAAGTCGAATACGAAGCCTGGATCGGCGACGTGCCGTTGCTGCAAATCGACATCGAACCCGTCGATGTCGCGCCGTCGGTCAAACTCGCTCACCAGGTCGTCGGCGATCTGTCATCGTCGCTGACGCGCCTCGCCGCGTGCGTTGTGACTCCCAATACCAATACATGGCTCCCGGACGAGACCGCCGCCCATCGCCGCGCCTTTGCGGCGGTGCTGCGGCCTGCGAATGCGGCGTTCACCGCCCACGCCGCGATCGACGCGGTGCGTCGCGCCCTGCCGCACGACGGCGTGCTCGCCTTCGACGTCGGCGCCCATACTCATCAGATCGCCAGCCAATGGCCGGCGCACGCGCCAAAATCCTTCCTCATCACCAATGGCTGGTCGTCCATGGGTTTTGGCCTGCCCGGCGCGATCGCCGCCAAGCTGGCGCGGCCCGATCTGCCGGTGGTTTGTTTGATCGGCGACGGCTGTTTTCAGATGACCTGCGGCGAGGTCGCCACCGCCAAGCGGCTCGGCATCACGCTGCCCGTCGTCGTGCTCGACGACAAGTGGCTGGCGCTGATCAAGGTGAAGCAGATCCGCCGCCAGTTCCCGCTCTACGGCACCGCGCTGCAGGCCGAGGATTATCGCGAACCGCCGGCGCATTATTTCGGCGTGCCGGCGCACGGCGTGCGCAGCGCCGAAGCATTGGAAGATGCGGTGAAGACCGCGCTCGCCGCCGACGGGCCGACCGTGATCGAAGCGGTGGTCGATTCCGAGCATTATCTCGATACGGTGTACGATTGATTTGTAGCCCGGATGAGCAACGCGAAATCCGGGGCTCGATTTCAACGCGACGGCCGTTTCCGGATTTCGCTTCGCTCAATCCGGGCTACATCGTTCAGCCGTGGCGGATTTTCAGCACCAGGATGATGAACGTCATCGCGAACGTCACGATACTCGATCCGATCAGCGGCCCATCGACGATCGCCAGCCCGTAAACCAGCCATAACAAAACACCGATGACGCACAGCGCCGTCCCCGGCAGCGAAATCGCCCTTGTGTCGCGCTCGCGAATGATTTTGGCGGCCTGCGGCACCCAGCACAGCGTGGTGAGTACGGCGCCAGCCGCGCCGATCGCTTCGACAAGCCCCGATGGCATCGCGGCAAAGGTCATGCGGATCGCCGTTTCGAATCGATCCGTAGTTTTGCCGCCGCGGTGTGACAGAAATGAAACCACAAAACCGCGAAGCGTTTTTCTGCCGCGCGCGGAACTCTGTTTGATCGTTCTGCGCTCGCCATGTCATCGCATCGTCACGCATGAAACGTAGAATCATCAAGGCGTTAAATGCGCTTTGTGCCGGCGGCTGGGTCGCGTGAGCGCGGCGATGGGCCCGCAACGCAAGCGCCAACGGCTGCGATCAGATCATGAATGTGTCCGACCACACCCAGCGCGTCTTCGACAGCGACCTGAGCAAGCTCACGCAGATGGTCGCCGAGATGGGCGGGCTGGCGCAGAAGCAGGTCACCGACGCGATCGATGCCTTGGCGCGGCACGACGTCGGCCTGGCGCGCCGCGTCATCGCGCTCGATGGAACCGTCGACGGCATGCTGCGGCAGATCGAGGAAAAGGCCGTGGCGACGATCGCGCTGCGCCAACCGATGGCGTTCGACCTGCGGGCGCTCGTCGCCATGTTGCGTATTGCCAGCGACCTCGAGCGCATCGGCGACCTCGCCAAGAACGTCGGCAAGCGCGTCATTGCGGTCAGCGGCGAGAACTCGCAGCGCACCTTGATGCGGGGCTTGCGCCACCTGGCGACGCTGGTGGTCTCGCAATTGGCGGTGGTGCTCGACAGCTTCGTCGATCGCAACCCGCGCAATGCGCTGCGCGTCTGGCAAGGCGACAAGGAAGTCGACGCGCTCTATGTGTCGCTGTTCCGCGAGCTGCTCACCTATACGATGGAGGATCCCGGCACCATCTCGCTGTGCATCCACTATCTGTTCTGCGCCAAGAACATCGAGCGCATCGGCGACCACGCCACCAATATCGCCGAAGCGGTGCACTACATGGTCGAAGGCCACGCCATCGCCGGCGAGCGGCCGAAGGGCGATGCGTCGAGCTATGATCTGAGCGAGACCATGGTCCCGGCTTGATGCGGCGTCGCCTGTCGCGCGACAAAAGCCCAAGAACGCCGGCGTTCCGCGGCGTTAACCGCTCGTTAGGGTTAACGGTCTATTGCTGACCAACGCTTTGGCAATGGCGCGTGGCGCCTTTGCGGCTGTCCAAAACGGCGATCATCGCAGCGAACACGATGCGTCCGACCCGATACCGCTCCGCACGCCTTCTGGCTTCCGCCTCGCTGCTCGCGGTCATCGCGGCCGCGGCCGCGGGATGCCAAACGATCTCGCCGTCGGCCGAAACGACCGGCACGCTGCCGTCCGCGGCGGCCGCGGCGGCGGCCAGTCCGTCGGATGCGGCCTGGCGGCGCGACCTCGACGGCTACGGCGCGCAGTATCACGCCGATCCGACCAAGGTCGACGTCGCGGTGCACTATGCCCAGGCGCTGCGCGCCACCGGCCAGCGCGCGCAAGCCGTCGCCGTGCTCGAACGCCTGTCGATGCAGAATCCCAACAACAAGACCGTGCTCGGCGAATACGGCCGCGCGCTGGCGGAGGCCGGCGATTACGACCAGGCGCTCGACGTGCTCGGCCGCGCCCACTCGCCCGATCAGCCCGATTGGCACGTGCTCTCCGCGCAGGGCGCGGTGCTCGATCAGCTCGGCCGCCACGCCGAGGCGCAGCGCTACTACCAGACGGCGCTGAAGATCGTTCCCGACGAGCCGACCGTGCTGTCCAATCTCGGCTTGTCCTACGCGCTGTCGAAAGACCTGCCGAACGCCGAAGCGACATTGCGCCGCGCCGCCGAGCGCCGCTCGGCCGATCCGCGCGTGCGGCAAAATCTCGCCCTGGTCGTCGGCCTGCAAGGCCGCTTCGCCGAAGCCGAGCAAATTGCCGGCGCCGATCTGCCGCCCGATCAGGCCGCCGCCAATGTCGCTTATTTGCGCAAAATGCTGGCGCGCAATAACGACGCGCCGAAACCGAAACCGGTGGCGCGCGCTGCAGGCGGCACGAGCTGATTATCCGTCGTTAGAGGCTTATTGCAGCGCCATCACCCGGATCGCGGCCGGGCCGAGAATCACGACGAACAGCACCGGCAGGAAGAACACGATCATCGGCACCGTGAGCTTCGGCGGCAGGCCTGCGGCTTTCTTCTCGGCTTCCGACATGCGCATGTCGCGATTTTCCTGGGCCAGAACGCGCAGCGTGGTGCCGAGTGGCGTGCCGTAGCGTTCCGCCTGCTGCAAAGCCAGACACACCGCTTTGACGCCTTCGAGGCCGGTGCGCAGCGCCAGGTTTTCATAAGCCTGGCGGCGATCCGGCAGGTAGGACAATTCCGCCGTGGTCAGCGTGAGTTCCTCGGCCAGCGCCACCGATTGGGTGCCGACCTCGACGCTGACCTTGCGGAACGCCGCTTCGATCGACATGCCGGATTCCACGCAGATCAGCAGCAGATCGAGCGCATCGGGAAACGCGCGCTTGAGCGACAGCTGCCGCCGCTGAATCTTGTTCTTGAGGAACAAGTTCGGGCTCTGCATGCCCAGATAAGCACAGCCGATCGACATCGCGAACTTGATCATCGGCGGGTAATCGAGCTCGAGCACGATGAAAATATAGAACAGCGACACCAGCAGCATGGCGATCGGCATCGCCATGCGGAAAAACAGGTACGTGATGTACGGCGCCTGCCCGCGAAAGCCGGCTTGGACGAGCTTGGCGCGCGCTTCTTCCTGGCCGACCCACTTCGACAGATTGAAGTTGTCGACCACCTTCTTCATGTACTGCTTGGGCGATTGGCGCAGCACCGCCTTGCTGCCCTGCGCCATCCGCTCGCGCTCGCGCTGCCGGATTTTTTCGCGCTCCAGCGCCACCGCCCGCATCCGCTTATCGAGCGTGTCGGTGACCAGATACGGCATGGCCAGCGTCAGCACCGTCGCGATCGCCGCGATGCCGGCGAAGAACATCGTCATGACGGCCGGATCGAGCGCTTGCGAGATCATAGAACCCATGACGCGCGCCTTTAGAAATCGAAATTGATCATCTTGCGCATCACCATGATGCCGATGAACATCCACGTCCCGCAGCAAGCCAGCATGATGCGGCCCAGCGGCTCGAGCCAAAGCAGCTCGATGTAGGCCGGGCTCGAGAAATAGACCAGCCCCATCACCACGATCGGCAGCGCGCCGATGATCGAGGCGGAGGCTTTCGCCTCCATCGACATGGCCTGGATCTTCGCCTTCATCTTCTTGCGGTCGCGCAGCACCCGCGACAGGTTGCCCAGAGTTTCCGAAAGATTTCCGCCGGCGCGCTGCTGGATGGAAACGACGATGCCGAAGAAGTTCGCTTCGGCGACCGGCATGCGCTCGTAGAGCTTGGCGCAGGCGTCGCCGAGCGGGATGCCGACGGTCTGGGTTTCGATG
>DATHHM010000162.1:0-2516 GCA_035317145.1 Xanthobacteraceae bacterium
GTGAGGCCCGACTGAGCAATCTTCAATGACAGCGGAACGGAACGGGCCTTCGCCTGACGGACCTCAATCTCCTTGAGTGTTCCTTCGACCTGCTCGCGGCGCGACTTCGGCGCGTTGCGCGCGGAGCTCGCGCGCACCACCGGGTTGTTCTGCGTCACCGTCTCTTTGCGCTTCTCGGCCTTGCGCTCGCCGGACATGAGCGGATAGAGGAAGACCCAGACGATGCCGCCGATTGCGACGGTGACCAGGAAGAACAAAGAGAGCGTGTTCATGTGATCGTCGCCCCTTGTCAGTCGCCCGCCTTGCCGGCGGCTTCCGCGGCATCGAGGGCGGCCGCCAGCCGCTGCTCCTCGCCGTAGTAGCGCGCGCGGTCCCAGAATTTCGGCCGGCCGATACCCGTCGAGCGATGGTGACCGATGACATTGCCGTTGGCGTCCTCACCCATCATCTCGTAGAGGAACAGGTCCTGCGTGATGATGACGTCGCCTTCCATTCCGATCACCTCGGTGATGTGGGTGATGCGGCGCGAACCATCGCGCAGGCGCGCGGCCTGCACGACCACGTCCACCGATCCGCAGATCATCTCGCGGATGGTGCGCGAGGGCAGTGTATAGCCGCCCATGGTGATCATCGATTCGACGCGCGAGAGCGCTTCGCGCGGCGAGTTGGCGTGCAGCGTGCCCATCGAGCCGTCGTGGCCGGTATTCATCGCTTGCAGCAGATCGAATGCCTCGGGTCCGCGCACTTCGCCGACGATGATGCGCTCTGGCCGCATGCGCAGGCAGTTCTTGACCAGGTCGCGCATGGTGATCTGACCTTCGCCTTCGAGATTGGGTGGCCGGGTTTCGAGGCGCACCGTGTGCGGCTGCTGCAGTTGCAGCTCGGCCGCATCCTCGCAGGTGATGATGCGTTCATCGTCGTCGATGAATTGGGTGAGGCAGTTGAGCAGCGTGGTCTTGCCGGAGCCGGTGCCGCCAGAGACGATGGTGTTGATCCGGCAGCGGCCGATGACCTTGAGAATCTCGGCACCTTCCGGCGTGATGCTGCCGAATCTCACGAGCTGGTCGAGGGTGAGCTTGTCCTTCTTGAACTTTCGGATGGTGAGCGCCGGCCCGTCGATTGCGAGCGGGGGCACGATGACGTTCACGCGCGAGCCGTCGGGCAGGCGCGCGTCGCAGATCGGCGACGACTCGTCGACCCGCCGGCCGATCTGGCTGACGATGCGCTGGCAGATGTTCAGGAGCTGCTGGTTGTCGCGAAATCGGATACCGGTCTTCTGAATCTTGCCCTTGACTTCGATGTAGGTCGTGCCGGATCCGTTCACCATGATGTCGGCGATGTCGTCGCGCGCGAGCAGCGGCTCGAGTGGTCCATAGCCGAGCACGTCGTTGCAGATGTCGTCGAGCAGCTCTTCCTGCTCCGAGATCGACATCACGATGTTCTTGATCGCGATGATCTCGTTGACGATGTCGCGGATTTCCTCACGCGCGGAATCAGCGTCGAGCTTGGCAAGCTGTGCGAGGTCGATAGCCTCGATCAAGGCACCAAAGATTGCGCCCTTGGTCTCGTAATAGACCTCGGAATGGCGCGAGTCGGTGGCAGTCGGGGCGAGCGGCGGCGCCGGCTCGTTGTGCATGCCGGGTCCACGCTGTCCGGACGTCGGGGCCAAGAGCAGCGGCGCGCCGAGACCGGCGGACGGGATCGGAGCGCGGCCGCCCTCGACAACGCCTCCGGGATTGGGCGCCGCGCTCGGCGCCGGTTGCGTGGCAGGGGACGGCGCCGGCTGCAAGAACTGCTGCACCGTCGCGGTCTTCGTCTCCACCCGATTGTCGGCTGTGCTACGCTTTCCGAACACTTGAACTCTTCTCCGGCTCGCGGTCAGGCCTGCCGCTTGCGCAGCTTGTCGAAGAACGGCGCCAGCAAGCCGGAGCGGCCCTTCTTCGCCTCCGAACGACCCGTCAGCACTTGCGCAAGCTGCCGGAACGTCTCGGCGACACGATGACTATTCGAGAATTCCGCGATCATCTGGCCGTTGTTGGCGGCGGTGCCGAACACCTGCGGCTCGAACGGGATGACGGCGATCGGCTGGTCGTCGAGTGCCTTGGCAAAGTCGCCGGGAGTGATCTCCGGCCGTTTGGGCACGCCGACCTGGTTGAGGCAGTAATGCGGGCGGTGGTCGTTCGGGCGCGCCGCCTTGAGCAAATCGAGCAGGTTCTTGGCGTTGCGGAGATTGGCGAGATCAGGGCCCGCGACGACCAGGATGTCGTCGGCACTGATTAGCGTGCGCCTGGTCCATCCCACCCATTGGTGTGGCACGTCGAGCACGATGCAGGGTACCGTCACCCGCAACGAGTCGATGATGGAATCGAAGGCTTCGGACGAGAAATCGTAGACCCGATCGAGCGTGGCAGGCGCCGCCAGCAGGCTGAGATTATCGGTGCATTTCGCCAGCAGGCGCTCGATGAAGGCGGTGTCGGGCCGGTCGGGCGAGAACACCGCGTTGGCAATGCCCTGCA
>DATHHM010000163.1:0-3712 GCA_035317145.1 Xanthobacteraceae bacterium
CATGAAATTCGGGGCCGTGGCGCCAAAGAACGCGCGCGGCGCGACCGCCGTGCACACCATCCGGCAAGGCGACCTGGTGCTCAAGAAGGGCACGCTGATCGGGCCGGCGGAGATTGCCGCCCTCGAAGCCGCCGGCATCAAGGACGTCGTGGTGGCGCAGCTCGAGCCGGACGACGTCGCCGAAGACGTCGCCGCCGCCGAGATCGCGAAAAAAGTCGCCGGCCCCGGCGTGCATATCGACCGCGCCTTCACCGGCCGCGCCAATCTGTTTGCGCAAGTCCCGGGCGTGCTGGTCGTCGACAAGAGCGCCATCGACCGGCTCAATCGCGTCGACGAGGCGATCACGTTCGCGACGCTGGCCGCCTTTAAGCCGGTGGTCGCCGGCGAGATGATCGCGACGGTCAAAATCATTCCGTTCGCGGTCGCCAAATCCGCGCGCGATGCGGCGCTGGCCGGCGTGCAGAAACCGCTGTTGCGTGTCGCGCCCTATCGCATCCGCAAAGTCGGCGTGGTGTCGACGCTGCTGCCGGGTCTCGCGCCCAAGGTGATCGAAAAGACGCTCAAGATCACTGCCGACCGGCTGGCGCCGGCCGGCGCCACCATTGTCGCCGAGCGGCGCGTGCCGCACGAACGCGCGGCGCTGGCACGCGCACTCGACGAAGTGCTCAAGGCCGGTGCCGAGTTGGCCATTGTGTTCGGCGCCTCCGCCATCGCCGACCGCCGCGATGTGATCCCGTCCGCGCTGGAAGCGATCGGTGGCCATGTCGAGCATTTCGGCATGCCGGTCGATCCAGGCAATCTTTTGATGATCGGCGACGCCAACGGCCGTCCGGTGCTCGGCGCGCCGGGCTGCGCGCGCAGCCCCAAGGAGAACGGATTTGACTGGGTGCTGATGCGGCTCCTCGCCGGATTGCCGGTGCCGCGCGAAGACATCACCGGCCTCGGCGTCGGCGGTCTATTGATGGAAATCGTGACGCGGCCGCAGCCGCGCACCGAGCCTGAGCCCGAAAAAGGCCGCGCCATCGCTGGCGTGGTTCTTGCCGCCGGCCGCTCGAGTCGCATGGGCGGGCCTAATAAATTGTTGGCCGAGATCGGCGGCAAGCCGCTGGTCCGCATCGTGGTCGATGCCGTGCTGGCGTCGCGGGCGCGGCCGGTGGTGGTCGTCACCGGGCACCAGCGCGACAAGGTCGAGGCGGCGCTCGCCGGCCTGCCGGTCAAATTCGTGCACAATCCGCATTTCGCCGACGGGCTCGGCACCTCGCTCAAAACCGGTATCGCCGCGCTGCCGGGGGAGGCCGACGGCGCCATCGTCTGTCTCGGCGACATGCCGCAAGTGGATTCAGCCCTGATCGACCGCCTGATCGGCGCCTTCGATCCCGACCATGGCGCGCTGGTGGTGCTGCCGACCATCGACGGCAAGCGCGGCAATCCGGTGGTGTGGTCGCGCCGCTTCTTCCCCGACCTGATGACGGTCGAAGGCGACGTTGGCGCGCGCTACCTGATCGGCCGCTACACCGAGGCCGTGGCCGAAGTGCCGCTGACCGGCACTGCCGCGCTGACCGACGTCGATACGCCGGAAGCGCTCGAAGCGGTGCGGGCGGAGCTGGAACGAACGTAAGAAATCCGCCCGACGGTTAACCTTGTTCACCGTCTGGAAACTCTTCCTCGCTAGCGTTCCAAGGTTCCTCAGGGGAGGGGCTTCCATGCCTGTTACGTATCGTTTCCGACGCAATTCCGCGCTCGCCATTGCCGCCGTTTGCTTCTCGATCGCCTTAATGGGTGCCGCCGAAGCGGCCGGCGCCTTCGCCGTCGGCGTCTGCGGCGCCTATGGCTACGGCTTCGATTTTCGCAATGTCACCGAGGCCCGCGCCGCGGCGATAAAAAAGTGCACCGGCGGGACCTGCAAGCTGGTCGGCGACATGCGCAAGGGCTGCGCGGCGATCGCGATCGACGCCAAGAACCCGTGCGGCGGCTTCGGCTGGGCCATCGAGTCCCATCTCGGCAGGGCGGAAAACACCTCGATGCGCCGCTGTTCCGAATTCGGCGGCCGCGAATGCGTGGTGCGCGCCTGGGCCTGCGACGAGAAGGGTTGAGCCGTAGCCCGTAGCCCGGATTGAGCGTCAGCGAAATCCGGGAAGAACTTTCGGTTTGAACGCCGCTCCCGGATTTCGCTTCGCTCAATCCGGGCTACGTCACTTCACCGGCCCGATCTGCGCCAAGATAGGCGCCCACGTCGCTTGCTCGCGCTGGATGAACGCCAAGGTCTCCTCAGGCGACAGCGGTGAGTCTTCGCGGCCGAGAGCGGTCAGCCGTTTCTTCACGTCGTCGAAGCTCAAGGCCTTGATCAGATCGGCATTGACCTTTTTGACGATTGCCGCGGGCGTGCCCACCGGCGCCACCAGCATCTGCCAACCCTCGGACTGAAATCCGGGCAGCGTCTCGGCGACTGTCGGCAGATCGGGAAACATGGTCATGCGCTTGGGCGAAGCGACAGCGAGTGGGATGGCATTCTTCGCTTCCACCGCACCGGCGATGCCCGAATAGGAATCGAAAGCGAGCGCGACGCGCTTGCCCATCATGTCGTTGAGCACCTGCGGCGTGCCGCCCGAATAGGGCACCATCAGGAGCTTTATGCCGGCGCGGCTTTGCAACAGTTCGCCGGTGAGATGGGTGAGCCGGCCCGGCCCGTTGGTGCCATAGGCAAGCTCGCCAGGCCGCGCTTTGGCCAGCGCAATCAGTTCCGGCAGCGTCTTCACGTCGAGCCACGGCGCCGCGGTGATGAACATCGGCGCGCCGCCGAGACTGCCGACGGGTATGAAATCGTGCGGCACCTGAACCGGCAGGTTGTCGGCGGTGCCGGGCAGCGTAACGAAATCCGACAATGCGAACATGCCGAAGGTGTAGCCGTCAGGCAGGGCCGACGACACCGCGCGCACGCCGATGGCGCCGCCGGCGCCCGGCTGATTGATCAACACCGCATTGCCGCCCAAGACGCGGCTGATGCCGTCGACAATGATCCGCATGGTGACGTCGATGGCGCTGCCGGGCGCCGAATCCGAAATGAAGCGCACCGGGCGCGTCGGATAATCTTCCGCCTGCGCCATGGTCGCGATGCCGCCGAAGGCGAAAATTGCCGCGATGAAGCAGCGCCGTATGCTGTGCATGGTCTTCCCTGTACTGATTTCTATGATTTCTTAGTGAAGCGGAAGTCGCAATGGCTCGCGCCTTCTGTGACGTCGGCCATTGAATTGACCGGCTTTTTCCCCTTCGCGCGTGGCCAGCGTAGCAGAGTTTTGCCGCCGGCAGCGAATGCCGCGCCCGAGGCGGAAAGTCACTGCCGCACAGGGGCAGCCGGCGACGCTCTTGACTATGACTGACCAGTCAGTCATATTTTACGGCATGGCAAAAGCCTTCAAACGACCGGCCAAAGCGGTCTTGGCGCGCCCGGGCAAAATCGGCCCGGGTCAAACCGGTGGCAGCGCCGGCCGCAGCGGCGCCATCGCGGCGTCGCGCCAGGATGCGCGCGCCGCCAAAATCGCGGCGCGGCGCGACGCGATCCTCGAAGCGGCGCTCGACGAGTTTTCGGCCAAGGGATTTGCGTCCGCGCGGCTCGACGACGTGGCCAAGCGCGCCGGCATCGCCAAAGGCACGATCTATCTGTACTTCACCGACAAGGAGAGCCTGTTCCAGGAACTGATCCGCGCCAAAATGG
>DATHHM010000164.1:0-14669 GCA_035317145.1 Xanthobacteraceae bacterium
TCTGCTGCCGCCGAGAGGACAGCCGCGGGACCGGTGGTTGAGCCGCGACGAGGCCGCAGCGCTGATCTGGGCATGCTGGCGGTACCGCGAGCAGCAAACCGTGCACCGTGGTCGTCAGAAAGGTCAGCAGATCGCCACAGACAAGCGACCACTGCGGCATCTGGCCCGGTTCATCCTGATCGGCCTGTACACCGGCACGCGCGCCAGCGCGATCGCATCAGCATCGCCGTATCGCGACGTTGGCCATTCGTTCGTCGACCTCGACCAGGGCATCTACTACCGGCTGGCAATAGGCCGCCGCCCGACGAACAAGCGGCAGACGCCAGCGCCGATACCGCCGCGGCTGTTGGCCCATATGCGGCGTTGGGTCCGGCTTGGCATCGTCACATCGCATTTCGTGGAGTGGCAGGGAGCGCCGGTCAAATCGGTCAAGACGGGCTTCAGGCACGCCGTGGCACTTGCCGGGCTATGGGGCCGCGTTACCCCTCATACGCTCCGGCACACCGCTGCAACGTGGCTTATGCAGCGCGGCGTGCCGATCTGGCAGGCGGCTGGCTACCTCGGCATGTCGGCCGCGATGATCGAGCGCACGTACGGCCATCACCACCCGGACTACATGCGCGGCGCCGCGCAAGCGATCACATCGAAACAATCGCAGAACGTTTCATTGGTTGTTTCATTGGTTGAGCCGGAAAAGCGCACTCAGCGAAACCAGAAAACCTAGCGAATTCATGGTGGGCCCGGGAGGACTCGAACCTCCAACCAAGCGGTTATGAGCCGCTAGCTCTGACCATTGAGCTACGGGCCCGTACCGACCACGCTCGGGTGGCGGGACGTGGCGACGATCACATTATAGTAGCAGAAGCGCCCTAGCCCCGCCGGCTGAGCAAGAACACCGCCTGCTCGCCGAACAGATTCCAGAACCACCACGGCATTTTCAGCCGCATCCGCCGGCCCCAGGCGTTGAGCGCCACCGCCTGCTCCATCTTGGCGCCGGCGACGTGGCAGAGCGCGCGGAAATCCTTGATGCTGCAAAAGTGGATATTCGGCGTTTCCCACCACGCATAGGGCAGATTGTCGGTCTGCGGCATGTGGCCGCCGAGCGCGACCTGCAGCCGTATCTTCCAGTGACCGAAATTCGGAAACGACACGATGCCGTGGCGGCCGATGCGCAGCATGTGCTCGAGCACGACGCGCGGCTGGCGGGTGGCTTGCAGCGTCTGCGACAGGATGACGAAATCGAAAGCGTCATCGGGATAATTGGCAAGGTCGGTGTCGGCGTCGCCCTGCACCACGGCGAGGCCCTTGGCGACGCATTCGTTGACGCCCTCGCGCGACAATTCGATGCCGCGGCCGTCGACGCCGCGGGTTTCCAGCAAGCGCAACAACTCGCCGTCGCCACAACCGACGTCGAGCACGCGCGCGCCGCGCTCCACCATGCCGGCGACCGCCAGCAAGTCGACGCGCGAGCCGCCCGGCCCGCGCGCGGCTTCCGCCATGGTCAGATCGTGATTGAGCCGCGACAGCATCTTTTTACCTCGCACTCAAGCCGCGCGCTTTCGCGGCGCCTTCGAGGAAGCCGCGCACGATAGTGAACAATTCCGGCTCGTCGAGCAGGAAGGCGTCGTGGCCCTTGTCGGTCGTGATCTCGGCGAACGACACCCGCGCGCCCGCGGCATTGAGCGCGTGCACGATGGCGCGCGATTCCGAAGTCGGAAACAACCAGTCGCTGGTGAACGAAATCACGCAGAACCGCGTCGGCGTGCCGCGGAAGCCGTTGGCCGCGACGCCGTCGTAGTCGGCGGCGAGATCGAAATAGTCCATCGCGCGGGTGAGATAGAGATAGGAATTGGCGTCGAAGCGCTCGACGAAAGTGATGCCCTGGTGGCGCAGATACGACTCGACCTGAAAGTCGGCATCGAACGAGAACGTCGGGTTGTCGCGATCCTGGAAGCGGCGGCCGAATTTGCGGTGCAGCGCGGCGTCCGAGAGATACGTGATGTGCGCGCCCATGCGCGCCACCGCGAGCCCGCGCCGCGGATTTAAGCCTTCGGCGAAATAGCGGCCGCCGCGCCAGTCCGGATCGGCCATCACCGCCTGGCGGCCGACCTCGTGGAAGGCGATGTTTTGCGCCGAATGCCGCGTCGACGCCGCGATCGGCAGCGCCGCGAACACGCGGTGCGGATAACTCGCGGCCCATTGCAGCACCTGCATGCCGCCCATCGAGCCGCCGGCGACCGCGAACAATGAATCGATGCCGAGATGATCGAGCAGCATCGCCTGCGCGCGCACCATGTCGCGCACGGTGATGACGGGAAAATCGAGGCCCCACGGCATGCCGGTCGCCGGATTGATCGAGGCCGGGCCGGACGAGCCCATGCAGCCGCCGACGACGTTGGGGCAGATGACGAAAAAGCGCTCGGTGTCGATCGGCAGGCCGGGGCCGACCATGGTTTCCCACCAGCCCGGCTTGCCGGTCACCGGATGGGTGTTGATGACGTGCTGGTCGCCGGTGAGCGCGTGACAGACCAGCACCGCGTTGGTGCGCGCGGCATTGAGCGTGCCGTAGGTCTGGTAGGCGATCTGCCACGGGGCGAAATCGACGCCCGCATCCAGCCGCAGCGGATTGTTCGCGGCGAAGCACACCACCGGCGAATGCGGTGCGTCCGCTTCGCGCCTGCGGTCGGCAAGATCGAGCGTGGCGCTGGCCTCGGCCATGAGCATTTCCCGGGAGCGACGCCTGCCTGCATCTTTCGCCCGGCGCCACGGGCGATCAAAGGGGCGTAAATAGGCCGCTTCCGCTCGGAGTCAATGTTTTCTTTGCTTTCGGGCTTAACGGCACCTATCAATCGGGCCGATTGCCGGGTCAAACCATGCCGAAACCGCCACGCCAAAAGACGCTAGCGCTCACCGATCTGCGGCGCGAGATCGATCGCATCGACGAGGCGATGCACGAGCTCTTGCTCGAGCGCGGCGAGATCATCGATACCTTGATCGCGGTGAAGAACACGCAAGAAGCCGGCTCGGCGTTCCGCCCCGCCCGCGAAGCCGACATGATGCGCCGCCTGGTGAAACGCCATCGCGGCAACCTGCCGCTCGATACCGCGGAGAGCATCTGGCGCGTCATCATCTCGACCTTCACCTACGTCCAGGCGCCGTTCGCGGTGCACGCCGATCTGTCCGCCGGCGACGCCATGATGCGCGATTCCGCGCGATTCCATTTCGGCTTTACGGTGCCGTTCGTGCCGCACGCCGGCGCGTCGAGCGTGGTCGCCGCGGTCTCGGAATCCAAGGGCGATCTCGGACTGGTGCCGGCGTTTGCCACCGCCGGCGCCGGCCCCTGGTGGGCGGCGCTCGAATTCGACGCCGCGCCGAAAATCATCGCCCGGTTGCCGTTCGTCGAGCGGCCCAATCATCCGGCGGCCATGCCGGTGTTCGTAGTCTCGCGCGTTGCCGCCGACGCCATGGTGACCGAGACCGAGGTCTGGAGCGTGCGGGTGTCGGGTTGGAAGGCGTCCTCGGTCGGCACCATTGCCGAACTGGCCGACGTCATCGCCGTACCCGACCGCGCCTTCGATGGCGCAGCCCTCCTGGTCTCGGTCGAGCGCGGTGGCATCAAGGCCGTGTCTGACGCCCTGGTCGGGATCGGCGCCTCGATCCGTTCCACGGCCCTCGTCGGCAGTCACGCGACCCGCTATACGATGCCGTAAATTTCGCTGACCTCCCCCTGAAAGGGGGAGGATGGCGAGCGCAGCGAGCAAGGTGGGGGTCCGCGGCGGCGACGCTTGCGCAAGCTTCTCGGCCGCGGACCCCCACCCTGCCCTCCCCCTTTCAGGGGGAGGAAAAGAAGAGAGAAGACTCGGAGCTATTAGATAATGACCGCCACGCGTCCAAAACCCCGGCCCGGCGTGCTCGATATTGCGGCCTATGTGCCCGGCAAGAGCAGCGCACCGGGCGTGGCCAAGATATTCAAGCTGTCGTCGAACGAGACGCCGCTCGGGCCGAGCCCGCGCGCCATCGCGGCCTACAAGGCCGCGGCCGATCATCTCGAGGATTATCCGGACGGTTCGGCGAGCGATCTGCGCGAGGCGATCGGGCATGCGTTCGGGCTCGATCCCGAGCGCATCGTCTGCGGCGCCGGCTCCGACGATCTGTTGCATCTGTTGGCGCAGGCCTACCTCGCCGACGGCGATGAGGCGATCCACACCGTGCACGGCTTCCTGATCTATCCGATCGCGACGCTCGGCACCGGCGCGCGGCCGGTTGCGGTGGCGGAGACCGATTACACGGCCGATGTCGATGCCATCCTCGCCGCGGTGACGAAGAAGACCAAGCTCGTCTTCCTCGCCAATCCGAACAATCCGACCGGCACCTGCTTGTCATTCGACGAGGTGAAGCGGCTGCATCGCGGCCTGCCGCCACACGTGCTGTTGGTGCTCGACGCCGCTTATGCGGAATATGTCCAGCGCAACGATTACGAAGCCGGTATCGAGCTGGTGGCGACGTCAGAGAACGTCGTCATGTGCCGCACGTTCTCGAAAATCCACGGGCTCGCGTCATTGCGGCTCGGTTGGATGTTCGGTCCGTCTCATGTCGTGGACGCCGTCAATCGCATCCGCGGCCCGTTCAACGTTAGCATCGCGGCTAGCGACGCCGGCATCGCCGCGATCAAGGACACCGAGCACCAGGAGCGCTCGCGAGAGCACAATACGCGCTGGCTCGCCTGGCTGACGGAAGAGATCGGCAAGCTCGGCCTTAACGTGACACCGAGCGTCGCCAACTTCGTGCTGATCCACTTTCCGGACACTAAAGGCCGCACCGCCAAGGACGCCGACGCATTCCTCACCGCGCGCGGGCTGATCCTGCGCTACGTCGCCGCCTACAAATTGCCGAACGCGCTGCGCCTGAGCGTCGGCACCGAGGAGGCCAACCGGCTGGTGGTCGCGGCGCTGAAGGACTTTTTAGGACGGCAGTGATGACTTCGCCAGTCCTCTATGACCGCCTGGCGCTGATCGGCGTCGGCCTGATCGGCGGCTCGATCGCGCGCGCCGCGCGCGCGCTCGGCCTCGTGCGCACCATTGTGGCGACGTCTCGCTCCGAGCCGACGCGGCAGCGCATCCGCGAACTGGGTCTGGCCGACGAAGTGGTGGACACCAGTGCCGCGGCGGTCGCCGACGCCGACCTGGTGATGGTCAGCGTTCCGATCGGCGCCTGTGGCGCGGTGGCGAAAGACATCGGCCCGCACCTCAAGCCGGGCGCGACCGTTTCCGACGTCGGCTCGGTCAAGGCCGCGGTGGTGCGCGACATGGCGCCCCACATTCCGGCCGGCGTGCATTTCATTCCCGGCCATCCCGTCGCCGGCACGGAAGACTCCGGACCGGATTCGGGCTTCGCCGAGCTGTTCATCAACCGCTGGTGCATCCTCACGCCGCCAAAGGATGCCGACCAAGCCGCCGTCGAGCGGCTGGTGCAATTCTGGAAGGCGTTCGGCGCCAGCGTCGAGATCATGTCGCCGGAGCATCACGACCTGGTGCTCGCGGTCACCAGCCACGTCCCGCACCTGATCGCCTACAACATCGTCGGCACGGCGTTCGACCTGCGCCATGTCACCGAGTCGGAAATCCTCAAATATTCCGCCGGCGGCTTTCGCGATTTCACCCGCATTGCCGCGTCCGACCCGACCATGTGGCGCGACATTTTCATGAACAACAAGGAGGCGGTGCTGGAAGTGCTCGGCCGCTTCAACGAGGATCTCTCGACCCTGACGCGCGCCGTGCGCAACGGCGACGCCGACACGTTATACAATGTGTTCGCCGAACGCCGCGCCATCCGCCGCGGCATGATCCAGTTCAATCTGGACTCGCCGGCGCCGGATTTTCGCGAGCCGGACGCCAAGCCGAAAGCCGAGCCGCTGCCGCGGCCCTACGCGGCGTTGGATGACGACTAATCAGGAATCAGAGAATTCAGCCGCGCGTCTTGACCGTAAGCGCTTCATTCACCGCGGCGCGCAGCGCGGCCAGCGTGAACGGTTTTGTGATCACGTCGTGGATCAGGGCATCGAGGCCCTGCGCTCGCTCGCGCTGATCGGCATAGCCGGTCATCAGCAGGATCGTCATGTTGGGAAAATCCCGCGCTACGTTGAGTGCCAGCGCGATACCGTCCATGATCGGCATGCGCACGTCGGTGAGCAGAAGATCGAAAGCCCCCTCCTCGCGCGTCAGCGTATCGAGCGCCTCGCTGCCGTCGGCCGCGGTCTTGACCTCGTGGCCGTCCATCGTCAGCGCCCGCGCGCACATCGCGCATAAGGCTTCCTCGTCTTCGGCGATCAGGATGCGCGACATTTTTCTTCTTCAGGTTTTGGCGGTCACCGTGTGCCGGCAATGATGTCGTGGCGGGTGACGAAACGCACCAGCACGTCGCGCGCGTCGGTTGGCGGCGAGGCGAGACGGCTGCGGAACGTCACGGCTTCGCCGGGCGGCAAGGTCGCGCGCGGCGCCACGGCGGTCCAGGAGTAGACTTCCTCGTTGGCTGCGTTGCGGACCACGAATTTCAGCCGCGGCACGTCGACGATCTTGCGGGTGTTGTTGACGACGCTGCCTTCGACCACCAGGATCGGCACGCCCTCGTGCTGCTCGGTGGTCGTGGCGATGCTGTCGAACGCCAGCCCGCGCAAGTTCACCGGCAGGCCCAGCATCGAATAGAACGACGCGGTCTGCGGCAAAATGCGAACGACGTCGTTGCGCCAGCCGACCAGGATGGCGTTGGCAATGATCAAGGCGAGAATGCCGCTCTGCAGATTCGACAGCGGCCAATGCAACGACGGCCGCCGAAAGCCGCGCTTGTTATGCCGCGCCGCGTAGGTTTCGATGTCCTCGAGCGGCTCGGCGTCCTGTTCCGCGGTAGGCTCGACGTCGATCGGCGGCTGCCCATCATCGAGATCGACCGGCGCGATGGACGGCGCTTCGACCTCGACCGCAGCGCCTAGGTCGTCGGTGGCGGCGGGCAATTCGGCTGGCGCCGCCCAATCGACGTCGTCGGCCGGCAGTTCATCGGCCGACTGCAACGCCGGTTCCTCGGCAAAAGCGCCGGCTGGGGCTTGCGCCATTTGCGGCTCAGGCCCGATCGCCTCGGCCGCCGCCAAAAGCTTCTCGGCATGGCTCGGCGTGGCGTGCCACACCGTGCGGCAGCGCACGCATCGCACCTGGCGCCCGCTCGGGCTTGCCAGCCCGACATCGTAGGATGTAGCGCAGGTTGGGCAGACGATCAGCATTGGCGAATCAGGGCGGTCGGCACCTTTTGCGGCGAAGCTAGCACCCGATCCGTTAACGGATTGGAAACCAAGCCGGCCGGGCCGGGCCGCCCGACAAGGTGCTAAATAGGCGGGACGGGCGAATCAGGTGGCGACCCGCCCCGGCATTGCGGAGGACGGCGTGATCCGCTTCGAAAATGTCGGCTTGCGCTACGGGCGAGGCCCCGAGGTTTTGCGCGACCTGACCTTCCGCATCGACCCAAAGTCGTTCCAGTTCCTCACCGGCCCCTCGGGCGCCGGCAAGACCTCGCTGTTGCGCATGCTGTTCCTGTCGCTGAAGCCAACCCGCGGCCTGGTCACCATGTTCGACGAGGATGCGGCGACGCTGTCCAAGGACGGCCGCGCCACGTTGCGCCGCCGCATCGGCCTGGTGTTCCAGGATTTTCGGCTGCTCGACCACATGACCACCTACGAGAACGTGGCGCTGCCGTTCCGGGTGATGGGCCGCGAAGAATCGAGCTATCGCAGGGAAGTCATCGATCTCCTGAAATGGGTCGGCCTCGGCGAGCGGATGGATGCACTGCCGCCGATCCTGTCCGGCGGCGAGAAGCAGCGCGCGGCGATTGCGCGCGCGGTAATCGCGCGGCCGCAGCTTCTGCTCGCCGACGAGCCCACCGGCAACGTCGATCCCAATCTCGGCCAGCGCCTGCTGCGGCTGTTCATCGAGCTCAACAAGTCGGGCACGTCGGTGGTCATCGCCACCCACGATATCGCCTTGATGGACGAGTTCGATGCGCGCCGCCTGGTGCTGCATGAAGGACGGCTGCATGTCTACGACTAACCCGATCGAAACCATGATCGAGCCATGGGACGACATCGATCCCACGGCGGCGCTCGATCGCGCGCCGCGCGGCTCAGCCTCGATCGTGCCCAGTAGCTCGATCGCCGGCCGCTCGCTCACCGCCGTCGTCGCCATCATGACCTTCCTGGCCGCGCTGACCACCGGCGCCGCCATGCTGGTGGTGAGCACGGCGAACGATTGGCAGGCCGACGTCGGGCGCGAAGTCACCGTCCAGGTCCGTCCCGCCGCCGGGCGCGACATCGAGGCCGACGTAAGTAAAGCCGTTGCCACGGCGCGCGGCGCCCCCGGCATCGCCGATGTCCGCGCCTACTCGAAGGAAGAATCCGAAAAGCTGGTCGAGCCGTGGCTCGGCGCCGGCCTGCACCTCGACGATCTGCCGATCCCGCGCCTGATCGTCATCAAGCTCGCGCCCGGCGTGACGCCGAATTTTGCCGCGCTGCGCCAGGCGCTGGCCAACCAGGTGCCGACCGCAAGCCTCGACGATCATCGCGGCTGGATGGAGCGGATGCGCACCATGGCGGGCACGGCGGTGATTTGTGGACTGGCGGTGCTCGGCCTCGTCGTCGCCGTGACCATGCTTTCGGTCACCTTTGCCACGCGCGGCGCCATGGCGACCAACCGGCCGATCGTCGAAGTGCTGCATTATGTCGGCGCTACCGACAGCTTCATTGCCAGCCAATTCCAACACCATTTTCTCCTGCTCGGGCTCAAGGGCGGCGCCCTCGGCGGCGGCGCGGCGATCATCCTGTTCGGTTGCGCGGAAGCGGCGCGCGCCTGGCTCGCCGGCACGCCGAGCGGCGACGAAGCGGCGGCGCTGTTCGGCAGTCTGTCCATCGGCGTCAAAGGCTATGTGGCTATCGTCATCCAGATCGTGGTCATGGCCGTGGTGACGGCTCTGGTATCCCGTTACACGGTCAACCGGACGCTAGAGACCATCGATTGAATGCGGCTATGATCGGCATCGCTCGAACACCGACGCAGGTCGCCGGGGCGAAATTCGGCGCGAGGAAGAGCGATGCCGGGCCTTAAGTCCGCCGTCCGACGGCGGCGCATCACGGCGATAACCATCAAGCTCGCCGTTCTCGGCGTCCTTGTGCTCGGGCTCGGCTTCGCCGGTTTCGTCTGGCTGTTGCCAAGCGGGGGAGTCGCGCTCGATCGCAACGCCGACGGCATCGTGGTGCTGACCGGCGGCACTTCGCGCGTCACCGACGCCCTCGAACTGCTCGCCGCCGGCCGCGGCAAGCGCCTGCTGATCACCGGCGTCAATCCCGACACGACGACCGGCGACATCGCCCGCCAGACCGTCGACTACGGCCGCCTGCTGAAGTGCTGCGTCGATCTCGATTATTCCGCGCTCAATACGCTGGGCAACGCGGTCCAGGCACGGCGTTGGGCGATCGAGCACGGCTTTAGGTCGCTCATCGTCGTAACCTCGTCGTACCATATGCCGCGCGCGCTGGCCGAGCTCGCGCATCAGCTTCCCGACGCCGACCTCATCCCGTTCCCGGTGGTGTCCGACCGCCTGCGCATCGAGCCGTGGTGGTCGAACGGCGAAACGACGAAGCTGGTGCTGTCGGAATATCTCAAATACCTTTTCGCCAAGGTGCGCATGCGGTTCGACACCGTGGCTGAAGGCGACGGTATTCACCGCGTTGCCGAGGCGCGCGGTTTATAACGGCGCCCGCTTTTCCACTCTCCGACAGGTCCGCCTTGGCTCGATCAACGTCCCTTCTCATACGCTCGCTGCTCTTCAACGCGCTGTTCTACGCGAACCTGACCATTCACATGGTGGTGGCGCTGCCGGCTTTTTTGCTGCCGCATCGGGTTCTGCTCGCCTTCATCCGCTCCTATGCACGAACCAGCCTTTGGCTCTTACGCATCGTCTGCGGCATCAAGGTCGAGTGGCGCGGGGTCGAGAAGATTCCGCGCGGCGCCTGCATCATCGCCTGCAAGCACCAATCGGCCTGGGAAACTTTTGCGCTTTATGCCGTGCTGCGCGATCCGGCCTACATCCTCAAGCGCGAATTGATGTGGATTCCGCTGTTCGGCTGGTACACCTGGAAGGCGGGCCTCATCCCGGTCAATCGCGAAGCCGGATTGGCGGCGCTGTCGCGCATGACCGCGCGCGCCCGGCAGGAACTCGCACGCGCGCGCCAGGTCGTGATTTTTCCGGAAGGCACCCGGCGCCCGCCCAGCGCCGAGCCGATCTACAAACCCGGCATCGCCTATCTCTACAGCAAGACCGACGTCGCCTGCGTGCCGCTGGCGCTCAATTCCGGCCTGTTCTGGCCGCGCCGGTCGTTGCGCCGTGTTCCCGGCACCATTGTTGTCGAGGCGCTCGAGCCAATCGCGCCCGGACTAGACCGCAAGACCTTTGCTGCGCGATTGGAGAGCGTTCTTGAGGAAGCGACCGCGCGGCTGGTCGCGGAGGCAGCGATCAGTAATCAGGGATCAGGGATCAGCGATCAGGGATCGACTCATCTTGATGCCTGATTACTGATCCCTGATTCCTGGCCTCTCTTGAGGCCGTCCGCGATGCGATGCAAATCGCTCTCCCGGTAGCCGAGCGCTTCAAGGGCGCGAACCGTCTCGATGACGTAATCGCGATTGTTGCCGGAGCGGCCATGGCCTTGCCGCACATAGTGCACGCTTTGCTCGACCGAGAGCCGGCCGGCATATTGCACGTGGCCGCGGTCGACGATGTAGGTGAGCGCCCGCACCTGGCGGCGCGCCTCGTCCTCGAGCTCGATCCGCCGCATCGTTTCGAGATAAACGCTAGTGACCTGTTCGCGGCCGCGCAGATAGGCGATGGTGCCCTCGCGCTTCGAGGCGGCGACGCGGAAGGCGATGCCGCGGCACATGCCGCCGCGGTCGAGGCCCAAAACCAGGCCGGGCTTTTCCGGGGTGCCGCGATGGACGTAGGAAAAGACGCACAGCGCCCGGTGCAGCCCAATGAGCCGCGCCGGCACCCGCTCCAGTACGTCAAAACCCGGCCGCCACATCAGCGAGCCGTAGCCGAACACCCACAGGTCGCCCGTTTCATGCTCGTTGCTTGCATCCATCTTGCGCGCTAACTCCTGAGCCGGTTGCGCTCGCCTAACAGGACGATGCGGGCGGCACAATGGTGCCAATCTAGGGTGTGTTCTCATAAATCGAGCTCGACGGACGAAAGTTGGTCAATGTCCGCTTTGACCCCGACAGCCGCCGCGACAGCCACCGACTGGCGTGCCCGCTAAGGGCCAGAACCGGACAATGCCCTGCAACATGATCGGACTGTGAAGCGGGCCACAGACCTGCAGTGTGAGGCATGATAACGTTGTTCATTGCGCGCACCCATGAGGTGATCGAATGAAACTTCCCCACCGAAGACATTTCCTGCACCTAGCAGCGGGCGTCGCCGTGCTGCCGACGGTGTCGCAAATCGCACACGCACAAAGCTATCCGAACCGGCCGGTACGCTTGGTTGTCGGATTCGCCCCTGGCGGAGGCAACGACATCACCGCGCGCCTGATGGGGCAATGGTTGTCGGAGCGCCTTGGCCAACCGTTCGTCATCGAGAACCGGCCGGGCGCAGGCACCAACGTCGCCACCGAGGCCGTCGTGAATGCGGGGCCCGATGGTTACACGATTTTGTTCGTCGCGCCCTCGGCTGCGATCAACGCGACACTTTATGAAAAACTCAATTTCAACTTCATCCGCGACCTCGCACCGATCGCGGGCATCATGCGCATACCCAACGTCATGGTGGTCAATCCGTCCGTTCCGGCTCGAACGGTCCGGGAGTTCATCGCTTACGCCAAGGCCAATCCAGGCAAGATCAACGTGGCGTCTCCCGGTGTCGGTACGTCGGTCCATTTATCCGCCGAGCTGTTCAAGATGATGACCGGCGTCGACATGGTTCACGTTGCGTATAAAGGCTCGGCGCCTTCGCTGACGGATTTGCTCGGCGGCCAGGTACAGGTTTCGTTCGCGACGATGCCTGCGTCAATTGAGTTTATAAGGGCCGGCAAGCTGCGCGCGCTGGCGGTGACGACAGCAACGCGCTCGCCGGCACTGCCCGAAGTGCCGACCGTGGGTGAGTTCGTGCCGGGCTACGAAGTGAGTACGTGGTATGGTCTATGCGCGCGAGTGGGTACGCCTGCCGAGGTCATCGACAAAATCAACAAGGAGATCAACGCAGGCCTTGCCGACCCGACGGTAAAGGCGCGGCTCGCCGATTTGGGTGGCGTTACGATTGCGGGCTCGCCCGGGGATTTCGGCAGACTCATCGCCGACGAGACCGAGAAATGGGCCAAGGTGATCCGGACGGCCAACATCAAACCTGAGTAAGGTCGATCACCTCGCTCCGGGTTAGGCGAATGCTCGGCGATGTCCGCTGTGGGTCAATTTCTGCCGCGCGGGTGAGCTGCAGCACCCGCGTCGGTTTGTCCCCCTTGGGTCAATAACTGCCGCGGCCCGATCACGTCGGGACTCCGCTTGACCCCGAAACCGGACACGCCCGCGCCTTTATGAGTCCTCTACCTAGTATGTTGGCTTTGATAGTCTTGAAAACGCCGCACCCGGCGGACGAATAGGAACCATGCCAGGCGAATCTCCACTCAACATGATGCAACCACGGCGCCAGCGTCCGCGCCGGTATCCCGCCGCCGCCGCCCCGCCGCGCCGCCGGCTATGGTCGGTCGTGCTGCCGATCTGCGTCGTCATCGTGCTTGGGGCGGTCTGGTGTGGGCTGTGGTACTTCGCCGCCGGCATTGCCGACCGCACCATGTCCGGTTGGATCGCGCGCGAAGCCTCAGCCGGCCGGGTCTATACCTGCGGCAGCCAAACCATCAGTGGATTCCCGTTCCGCATCGAAGCGGATTGCGCCGCGGCCGGCGCCACGATCAGCAGCACCCAGCCGCCATTTGCCGTCAGCGCCAAGGACGTCAGCGTCGCGGCGCAGGTCTATCGTCCCACCACGCTGGTCGGCGACCTCACCGGCCCGCTGACGGTCGCCGAGCCCGGCCAGCCGCCGAGTTTTGTCGCCAACTGGTCGCTCGCGCGCGCCAGCGTGAGCGGGCTGCCGCCCGAGCCCGACAGCGTTTCCGTCACGCTCGATCACCCGCGCGTCGATCGCATCGTCGCCGCCAACGGCACCACGCTATTCACGGCCGACCACGCCGAATTCAACGGCCGCATCGTCGGCGGCTCGGCCGCCAACAATCCGGTGATCGATGCGCTCCTGACGTTCGCCGCCGCGACGACGCCGACGCTGCATCCGCTGCTCGCCGATCCGGTGCAAGGCGAAGTCGAGGTCGTGTTCCGCGGTTTCAAGGATCTCACCCCAAGACCGTGGTCGCAGCGCTTCCGCGAGATGCAGGCGTCGGGCGGCAATATCGAGATCAAACGCCTGCGCCTGGAACGCGCCGACGCCGTCATCGTCGGCGCCGGCACGCTCACCGTGAACGCGAACGGCAAGCTCAACGGCCTCATCCGCATCGGCATCGCCGGGCTGGAGAACATTGTGCCGAAACTCGGCATCGATCGCCTGATCGGGCGCGGCCTCGACAAGCTCAACGGCGGGTCCGGCCAAGCCCAGCAAGGCCTCAACGCGCTCGATCGCCTGTTGCCGGGCCTGGGCGGCGTGGTGCGCGACGGCGCCACCGCAAGCGTCATCGACAGCCTCAACAAAATGGGCCAGCCGACCGAGATCGACAAAAAGCCGGCCATCGTGCTGCCGCTGAATTTCTCCGACGGTTTTGTCTCGCTCGGCATGGTGCCGCTCGGCGAGGTGCCGGCGCTGTTCTAGGTCGATCCCCTGTCGCCGCGTTTCGCGGCCACATCGTTACGCCTTCAGGAAGGCCAGCAGGTCGGCGTTGATCGTGTCGGCTTGCGTCGTCGGCATGCCGTGTGGAAAATCCTTGTAGGTCTTCAGCGTCCCGTTCTTCAGCAGCTTTGCCGACAACGGTCCGGCAGCGACATAGGGAACGATCTGATCGTCTTCGCTGTGCATCACCAGCACCGGCACGGTGATCTTTTTCAAATCCTCGGTGAAATCGGTCTGTGAGAAGGCGACGATGCCGTCGTAATGCGCCTTGGCGCCGCCCATCATGCCCTGGCGCCACCAGTTGGCGATCACGGCTTCCGAGGATTTTACGCCCGGCCGATTGTAACCATAGAACGGACCCTCCGGCAGCGCGCGATAAAATTTGGAGCGGCTGGCCGCGAGCTGCGCCTGCAAGTCGTCAAAGACTGCCTTGGGAAGGCCGTTTGGATTGGCCGGCGTCTTCAGCATCAGCGGCGGCACCGCCGAAATGATCGCCGCCTTGACGACGCTCTTGTCGCTGTGCCGCGCCAGATAGCGCACCACTTCGCCGCCGCCGGTCGAGTGACCGACATGAATGGCGTTCTTCAGGTCGAGATGCGTCGTCACCGCGGCAAGATCGTCGGCATAGTGATCGAGGTCGTGGCCGTCCGGCACCTGGCTGGAGCGGCCGTGGCCGCGGCGGTCATGGGCGATGACGCGATAGCCGCGATTGAGGAAGAACAGCATCTGCGTGTCCCAGTCATCACCCGAAA